>CALMVK010000040.1 GCA_937873145.1 uncultured Granulicella sp.
CCACCCGCAGCGCCGTATACCCCTCAAACTCCGTCTTCGGCAACTCCCGATACACCGGCGCCGCCGACTTCTGCGACCCACCCTTCCAGGAAGCGCGGGCGCGTTCCTGCTCTTCAATCTTTGCCCGTTCGAAGCCTTCTGAGTCCAGGCTGTAGCAGTAATCACGCAGGACGTCCACCATGAAATCGAGTGGCAGGCCAAAGGTTTCATAGAGGTAGAACGCTTTCTTGCCCGAAAACACGGGAGGCCAACCAGCAAGCAGAAACCGTGCAAGCTCGCTTGAGAACTGTGCGCCTTGTGCAGAATCACTTGTATTGAGAAAGGGCTGGACGCGAATTTTGAATTCTTGCATACAGTCAGCCTCAAAGTAAGTCTTCAGAGCTTCGCCTGTACGGCCTTCCCGCCGATTCCAGAACGTTTGCATCGCGTTGTAGACAACCGGCGCGCCGTCCTCTAAAAGGCCTTCGTCAATGGAGAGTTCTCCTAAGCGGAAGCTACGAAGAGACTCGCGAACAGACTCTATATGACTCGTCGTTAACTCGCTATCTAACTTCCACAAGCCATCTGAAATCACCCGAGCAAACTGCTCCTCCTCCGCCAACACCGTCTTACTCACCCGCTCCGCAGTCTCTACCAACTCCGGATACGACCCCTTCATCTCATCCCGAACCGCCTTCACCATCTCGAACATAAACGGCTGTTCCTGCCCCAGCAGTCGCCCATGCCGAATCCCGCGCCGCAGAATCTTCCGCAGCACATACCCACGCCCTTCGTTCGCCGGCTGCACTCCATCCGAGATCAAAAACGTAGCCGCCCGAGCATGGTCCGCAATAATCCGCAGACTAGCCGCACCCTTTTCATCCCCCACCGGAACCGGGTGCCCCATGTCTCGCTTCTGAGACATGGGTTCCAACGTCAGCTCCGCCGCCCGGCGAATCAACGGCACAAACAAGTCCGTGTCGTAGTTCGACATCACGCCCTGCAACACGCACGCAATCCGCTCCAGCCCCATGCCCGTATCAATGCTCGGCTTCGGCAAGGGCGTCAGCACCCCAGCGCCCGTCGCCGGATCCAGAGTCCGGTCGAACTGCATAAACACCAGGTTCCAAATCTCCATGTAGCGCTGGTCGTCCTGCGGAAACGGCTTGTCCTCGCCCGTCTCGCTCGCCGCCAGCCCCAGGTCGAAGAAGATCTCGGAGCACGGCCCACACGGCCCCGTATCCCCCATTTGCCAGAAATTGTCCTTCAGGCTCATCGCGAAGATGCGCTCGCGCGGCACCCCCGCCTCCACCCACAGTTCCTCGGCTTCAGAGTCGCGCGGGACGCCATCGCTCCCCTCAAAGATCGTCACGTACAGCCGCGCCGGATCGATCCCAAACCAGTTCGGCGAGGTCAGCAGCTCCCACGCAAAGGCGATCGCTTCCCGCTTGAAGTAATCGCCAAAGCTGAAGTTCCCGAGCATCTCAAAAAACGTATGGTGCCGCCGCGTAAAGCCCACGTTCTCAAGATCGTTATGCTTGCCCCCCGCACGCACGCACTTCTGCGAGCTCGCCGCCCGCGTGTACGCCCGCTGCTCCGCGCCCAGAAAGACATCCTTGAACTGGTTCATCCCCGCATTCGTAAACAGCAGCGTCGGATCATTGGCCGGCACCAGCGACGACGAGTGCACACGCCGGTGCCCTTTGGTCTCAAAAAAACGCAGAAAGTCTTCACGAATCTGGCTGCCAGAACGATAGTCCATAGAGCTAAAGTCTAGCAGCGCGACCGCTCAGAGCTTCAGCACCCGCTCCGCATTCCCATGCGTCAACTTCTCCATGTCGCCCTCGCTCAGCGTCCTCGCCGCCTCCTCCAGGAACTTCCGCCCCTGCGTATTCAGGCTGAACGGATAGTCCACCGAGAACATCATCCGCTCGATCCCCACCACCTCAAGCGCCAGCCGGAGCGGCGGCTGCGTAAAGTAGCCACTCGTCGTCAGGTGAAGGTTGCTGCGGAAGTATTCCGCCACGGTCTGCCGCAGATGCGCCGGCCCGGACAGGATGCCGCTCGACCGCGCCAGCGCCATGGGCAGCATCTCGCCCATGTGCCCGATAATGAGCTGCAGATCCGGCAGCCGGTCGAACAGCCCGGACACGATCAGCCGCAGCGTATGCAGCGCCGTCTCCGCGTGCCAGCCCCAGCCGGCGATCGAGAGGATCTGCCCCAGGCCATCGGGAAGCCCGCTGAAGTACGCCTGCTGCACCGCATGCGGCGGCAACGACGGATGCAGGTACACCGGCGCACCCAGGCGCTGGGCCGTCTCGAACACTGGCAGAAAGCGCGGATCGTCGTAAAACAGGCCCCCGCACGTGCCATCGAGCAGAACGCCGGCGAATCCCAGTTTCGTCATGCACCGCTCAAGCTCTGCCGCCGCTTGCTCCGGCTCCTTCATGCCCAGCAGCGCGAAGCCCGCCAGGCGCGTAGGATGTGCCTGCACCGCAGCCGCCAACTCATCGTTGATGTCCCGCGCCAAGGCCGTCGCGTCCGGCCCAGCCAGTTCATCGAAGCCGATGCTGGCCAGCGACAACACCTGCAGGTCGATTCCCGCCTCCTCCATCGCCGCGAGCCGGCCCTCACCCAGGTCCAGCAGCTTTGGCCACAGAGCCACAATTGCCGGCAGCGCAGTCTTTTCATAGGCTCCCGTTGCTTTGAGGAAGGACTTGGTGATGAAGTGTTCTTCGAGCGTAATGGTCTTCATATTGCATTTGGATGCGCCTCGAATACGCCGGGCCGCCAGGTGATCCCCTCCAGCCGCAGGGTCGGATCCTCCGTTTGCTGCAATTGGGCGAACTCGGCACGATGCCGCACCATCTCCACGCCGCACACCAGCGCGTCGAACGCGTCCTCGCTCCCCTCGGCCTTCTCTAACACCGCACGCGAGAGGCCTGCGTAGAGCGGGTCCGTCCTCTGCCGTGCCTGCAAGTACATCCGCCGAGCCTCCCCGTTGGCCTTCTTCACCGGCCCTGTCAGCAGACGCGTATACATTTCCACCAGCAGAGGCTGGGGCTTCTCAACATCCAGGGCTGCCGATTCAAACGGCCACACCCGGAATCCCGCCTCATGCATCCGCTCCAGCCACGGCATCCCCCGCAGCGAACCCGTGCCCACCGAGCCCGAACCGCCGATCTGGAAGGGCGATTTAGGCGTGATCCCCCGCATCAGCGCCGCCCGCGCCGCATCGCCCCCGGCCAGCGCCTGCTCGATCTTGTTCTCCATGTCCGTGCGCCGCATCATGCGCGGCAGGTTCACTCCGCAAAATTGTGCGGGACGCTTGTGCGGCCGGCCCCAGAAACGCTCATCCCGCTCATGCTCCGCGCAGGTGGTACCCAGCCAGCGCTCGCCATGGCCCGCGGCCACGTGCCGCCACAGATCGAACACCGACGCGCAGCCATGCTCGGCCAAAAACCACGCTGGGTAGCTGAAGCAGCAGTCGATCCCCACCACCATCTTCGGTGTCTCGGCTGCCAGCGCCAGCAGAAACGCGTTTAGCTCCTCGCGGCTGCGTCCGCCTTCGAGTCGCATCGATCCGCCGCCAACTCGCCCGGTCCCGCTCCGTGCAGACGCCGTCCACACGGCCGCCCAGATCTTCTTGCGCTGTCCCGGGCCTTTGTCGCCCGAGTAGTCGACCGCGACTACACGCTGCATCGGTCTGTTCTCGGGTGCGCCCGCAGCCCTTACGCCGTCCAGAGGCTGGACGCTGGACCCCGTGCGCCTACGCTCCCCGGGCATGTTCGATGAACTCCCGCAGCTTTCCGAAATCTTTTCGCCCCGGCTCTCGCTCCACCCCGCTCGCCACATCCACTCCCCAGGGGCGCAGCGTCCGGGCTGCCTCCGCCACATTCTCCGGCTGCAGACCTCCGGCCAGGACCATCCGAACCCCCTGCTTCCGCTGTGCGGCGAAGACGCCCTGCGCGCTCCCCCAATCGAACGAGACCCCCAGCCCTCCGGAGACCCGGCCCACCTTGGCATCGACCAGCACTCTTTGCCCCGGAGCGACACAGGCCACGTGGTTGAGCGCATGCATCGCCTGCCGCATCGGCTCGTCCCCCTCCGCTGCCTCAACGCCCGGCACAGCCCAGTGCACCACCGGGATCACCGCCAGGCCCGGCATCCGTTGTTCCAACTCTGCCGTCCATCGGGCGTCGAAGCTGCCATGCAGTTGCACCCCGGTCAGCCCGGCCGTCTCAGCTACCGCGGCAACCTCCTCCACCCCAGCTTCTACAAAGACACCGATCCGCTCCACCTCCGCCGGCAGCACGCGCGCGATCTCCCGCACCTGCTGTGGGGTGACCTGCCGGACACTGGGCGCAAAGACGAACCCGACCGCATCCGCACCCAACTCCGCCGCCTGCAACGCATCTTCAGCGCAGGTGTTTGCGCAAATTTTGATCCACTGGATGGACACGCCGGCTCTCCCTGAAGCTACACTTCGATTGCGTAATCCCGGCCCAGCAGCAGCGCCAGCGCCGCCGAGGGCTCGGGCTGCCGCATCAGCGTCTCTCCCACCAGGAACGCGTCGTAGCCGATGCCCATTCTTTGCTCGATGTCGGCCGGCGTACGAATCCCGCTCTCCGCCACCCGCAGCACCCCTTCCGGCATGTGCGCAATCAGCTCGAAGTGCCGCCGCGCGTCCACCTGCAAGGTCTTCAAATCGCGCGCGTTGACCCCCACCAACGAAAAGCCCAGGTCGAGCGCCCGCGTCAACTCTTCGCGGTCATGCACCTCGCACAGCACATCCAGCTGCAGGCGCTTGGCCTCCGCGTTCAGCGCCACCAGGTCACGGTCCGCATGCGCCGCCACAATCAGCAGCACCGCATCCGCCCCGGCCGCACGCGCCTCCAGAATCTGGAACGGGTCCAGGATAAAGTCTTTCCGGAGCACCGGAATCCGCACCGCCTGGGACACCGCCCTCAGATCCTCCAGCGACCCCTGGAAAAAATCCTCGTCGGTCAGCACCGAGAGCGCCGCCGCCCCTACCTCCTCGTACGCCTGGGCGATCGGCGCCGGCCGGTAGTCTTCGCGCAGCAGACCCTTGGACGGCGAAGCCTTTTTCAGCTCCGCAATAATCGCCGGTCCGTCTGCCGCCACGCTTCGCAGGCCCGCCAGAAAACCCCGCGGCCGATGCGCCGCCGCCTGCCGCTCCAGACTACCGAGGTCCACGGCTGCTTTGCGTTTCTGCACACGCAGCAGCGTCTGCGCCATGATCCGGTCCAGGTAAGTCGCCATCGTCTAGGCTGGTCCTCTGCCGCTGCTCCCGGAGCTCTGCTCGCAAGTCGATCCGCGGCAGTCCGGAGACGGCAAGACCCCTCACCTGAGGGGTCCCGTTGTCCTACAGAAATTTGGTGCCGAAGAAGGGACTCGAACCCCCACACCCTTGCGAGTACGTGGACCTGAACCACGCGCGTCTGCCAATTCCGCCACTACGGCACTACGGTCAAGCAGGGAACTGGCTCCAATCACAGGTGCCAGCCCTCTCCAGATACTCGCAAACTCCCGCATCTCTGTCAATTCCACCGCGCGTGTCTTACACTGAGAGCGCATTCCCAGGCTGCAAACCAAGGTCCCCGCGTTCTATGTCCATCCCGTATAAACCGAGCCAGTCGGAACCAGGCCTTCCCGCGCCCGAGATGATCCCTGAAGAGCTTGCGCTTGAGATCCGCCGGCTGGCCCACGATCTCTCGAACGCCCTCGAGATCATCGTCCAGACCAGCTACCTGCTCTCCACCGCCGAGCTTAAGGAGCCCGCCTCCGCCTGGCTCGGCATGCTCGACTCCGGCGTCAACAAATGCCTGGACATCAACCAGGACCTGCGCAAATACATCAAGACCCACACCTCGCCTTAACGGCTCGCTCGCAGGCTTTCAACAATCCATCTTCCGTTGCGCGCCCGTTTCCGCTTACTCCGCCGCAATCGTGTTCCGGCTCCCTGCTCTTGTACCCGCCTTCTTCGCCGGCTTCTTAATCTGAGCGCTCTTCTTCGGCTTCGTCTTTTCCTCCGCCGTGTCCTGCTCTTCCTTCCCTCGGGCTCCTTCCTGGCCTGCCGAAGCCGCCGCCAGGCCTGCCGCAAACCCCGCCGCCAGGCCCGCCCCAGGACCTGCCGACTCCAGCTTCTTCAGCTTCGCCGCATGGCTCTCAAACAACTTATCCAGCTGCTGCAGCAGCACCCGCGTATGAGTCGCCTTCACCAGCATCTTGTCCGCGCCCATCGTCATGGCGTCCCCTTCTTCCAGAGGAAACGCCGTCAAGAGCGCCACCGCCGGATGATACGGAGCCGTCCGCGCCGCCAGCACCACCTCGCGCCCCGCCTGCTCGGACTCCATCCGCATATCGGTGATGACCATGTCGTACTCGCGCGTCTTCAGCTTGCTCTTGCCCTCACGCGCGCTGGCTGCCGTCTCTACATCGAACCCGCTGATCTCCAGCACCGCCTTCATCGTCAGCAACACTGCCACTTCGTCGTCCACCAGCAAAATCCGGCGCTTCATGCACTTCTCCTAAACTCACAACTTCACAAACTTCACAGTTCAGCAAAGCGTTCCTCAGAACCCCTAACCAGCATACTGGCGATCAACCCTCATCATCCACGCACCGCCGCAAACCTGCAACCTTCGTCGTACGCCCGGCACGCGTCACGGCGGCCAACCCGTGCATCTAAATTCACGAAAGAGCGGTACGAAGAACACAATACGCAATGCTATACTCTGCGTTACAGTCGTCGTATAAGGTAGCGGCAAGCCTGCGCGCCTGACCACTCACCCCAACCCAGGCATGGCGGAGCATCTCTTGGCCCGCTGTGGAGGCTACCTATCCCACCGATTGATAAACGTTCCGCCAAATCCTTCATCCGCACCAATGAGCGGGTGCGCGCCCGCGAAGTCCGCGTCATCGACGAAAACGGCGAGCAGCTCGGCGTCATGCCGCCCTTTGAAGCACTCAAGATGGCTCGTGAGCGCTCTCTCGACCTCGTTGAAATCTCGCCTAACGCCGTCCCGCCCGTCTGCAAGATCCAGGACTACGGCAAGTTTCTCTACGAGAAAGACAAGTCCGACCGCGCCGCACGCAAAAAGCAAAAAGTCATCGTCATCAAGGAAGTTAAATTCTCCGTCACCGTCGATGAGCATGACTACATTACCAAGAAAAATATGGCTGTCCGCTTCCTCGGCGAAGGCGACAAAGTGAAGGCGTCGTTGCGCTTCAAGGGCCGCCAGATGGCCCATCGCGACCTCGGCTACAAGATCATCAATCGCCTGATCCTCGATATCGGCGACGCCGGGCTGGTTGAATTTATGCCCCGCATGGAAGGCACCACGCTGCACGCCATTCTAGCGCCCTCAAAGAAAGCCTAAGCACAACCGGCCGCCCTCAAAAAGCCCGCACCTCTACCGCCCGCCGCTGCCTCTGTCCCCAGCCCTATCCCTCTCTCAGCCAAGTCTGCAGAAGCCTCCTAAGCTCTACAATCCCCAACGCAAAACAACAGGCAGCCACCTCGGCTGCCTGTTGTTTTACCAAACCGGAAAGACTAAGCCGCAGCCTGCTCCAAGGCCTCACCAAGCTCCTTGATGTGCTTCGCCGACGCCGTCTTTTCGTCGCCAGCCACAGCCACCGTATCCTTGCCCATCTTGAGAACCAGCTTCTTGATCGCCTCGCCGTCCAGCTCGCTGGCATGCAACAGTTTCTTCAGCTTGGCCAAATCCTGAACCACTTTCTTCACGCCCTCGTGGTCGTGCTTGGAGAGATACTCTTCCCAGCTTTCGATGTTGGTCGTGGCCTTCTCGATCGTGAAGGACTTCGCGCCCTGTTTAAGTGCTTCAATGGTCGTCGTAAATTTCGTGGTCGGCATGGTGCAAGCTCCTGAGTTCGTGTCGGTTGCGTAGAAAAACAGGCTGATATGCGGATCAGCCCTCATCTCGCAGTCCGATGCAAAAGCCGGTTCACAGACCCGAATTCGTACGAATGATTCCGTTGACCAAGCGAACAAAGTAGCCAAAGATTGAACAGGCTAAAGCGGCGGAGGTGGTGGCGGCTGAATCGGCTGTGTCGCCGGAGCCGGAGCAGGGACCGCAGTTGCTGGAGAGGGCGTCTGCCCCGGTCCAGGAGCATCCTGGATCGCCGGGCCTCCGCTCACACCGTTTCCCCCTGCCGCTGGAGCCACCGGAACGCCCGCCGCCGGAACCACTCCCGTCTGCGCGGGGCCCGGAGCATCTTGGATCCGCTGTTCGTTCTGCACCTTGTCGATCCGCTGCTGCGCTGTGTTCACCTGCTGGTCGGTAATCTGTGCCGCGCGCGCCGACTGCGTCTGCTGCTGCTGCAGCAATCTCTGATCTGCCGCACGCTGCGCCGGCGTCTCGTCTGGACTGGGAGGGGACGGAGGCGCCTGTTCAATCGGAATCCGTTGCGTCTGGCCGCCGGCCGCAGAGCCCCGCTGTCTGGCCGCCGCCTTCTTCACTTGACGCGAGGATGCAGGTGCGGTTGAAGACGCAGGCACCGTAGTTGACGGGGGAGCTGTTCCGGTCTGCGCAACCAGGCTCCGTCCTTCCCCCGAACCGATCCCTGCCAAACCCAGGAAAGCCACCCACCCTCTCACATAACGAAAGTCCATTCCTACCCTCCCTCAGCTCACATGCGCCTTCATGCAGACGATCGTTTCTACCATTGCGGCTGGCCGCCGGACTTGTATTGACGAGCCACCACTTGCTTGTTTGCGGATTCTTTCTTTATCACTCCAGATCAAATCTGCTTGTTTTGCGCTTGCCGTTGACGCATTCGCCATCTAGAGATGCGGATGCGGCTCCTCGGCATGTGGCGCCGTTTGCGGACGTGCCTGCTGCGGCTGCGCACGAGGCTGAGGCACTGGCTGCGCTCGAGGTTGCACCTGCGGCTGTATCTGCGGACGAGGCTGTGCCTGGACCTCGGGCCGGGCTTGCGGTTGGATATCAGGACGGGCTTGCGGTTGTATCTGCGGACGAGCCTGCGGCTGGGGCTCAGGACGTGCTTCAGGCCGAGCCTGCTGCTGCACCGGCCGCTGCTGCTGCTGCTGCTGCACTGGCCGTTGCTGCTGATTCTGCACTGGTCGTTGCTGCTGATTCTGCACTGGCCGTTGCTGCTGATTCTGCACTGGCCGTTGCTGCTGATTCTGCACCGGCCGTTGCTGCTGATTCTGCGCTGCCCGCTGCTGCTCCTGGGCCTGACGCTGCTGCTGATTCTGCATCTGCGGCTGGTTCTGAGTGGGGGCCGTCCGCGCCTCCGCGGCAGGTTGCCGCAACTGGTTTCCCGGCCGTGTCTGCTCCGGTTGCGCCGGTCTCCCAGCCTCTCCCGGCTGCGGCTGGCCCCCGCGTGCGTTGAACCCCGCCTGCCCGTGCCCTTGGTCCTGAGGAATGTGCGCGCCTCCATTTACTGCACCAGAGCCACCTGCCTGTGCCGGTCGGCCTACCGGCGTCATCGCCGTAGGAGCAACCCGGTCCGCGGGCTGGTGCTCGGCCAGCGCCGCCATCGCCGGACGCCCATGGTTGTCCGCGGCAAACTGCTGCCGGTTGGAGGCCGCCTCCTGCACACGCTGTCGCTGGATCTGCATGGCCGGAACTCTCTGCTCATGCAGCACCGCCGCGTCTGAGGCCGTGGGCCGCGCATTCCAGCCGCCCGGCCCGTTGAAGCTCGTACGATTGTTCGTCTCGGCCACATTGCGCACATACACGTTGTGCACCTCGTTCGTGTTTACCCGATTGACGCTGTTATTGTAGTAGAAGCGATTGCCGTTCCAGTAACCGCCCTCATACCCGCGGCCGGTATACCCAAACCCGTACGGCACACCCCCGTAGAACCCGATATGGTGCCCCCAGTAGCCATGGTTAAACCGGTATCGTCCACCATAGAAGCCCCAGTACCCGGGCGTCCAAAGCGCCCCGATGAAGGGTGGCGCCACCCACGCCCCCGGAACCCAGTAGTACCCTTGCGAGGCATAGTTCCAGTAGCCCGGCGTCCACTGGTCGCCCGGATCGGTCAACTCCGGCTGCTGGTACACCGGCAGCGGAGGCGGAGCTTGATCGGCATAAAGTGCTTGCTGTCCGGCATCGATCTGCTGGTCGTAAGCAGCGTTGTAATCGCCCGTGCTGTCGTCCCCACCCGCCGGGTACGGCTGACCCTGCGCTCCAGGATAGCCCGCACCGGTCTGTTCCGGATACTGCTCACCAGAGGAAGCCGGCGGAGGTCCATACGCCTGCTGGCCCAGCACCCGGGCAGGCTGCCGGGAAGTTCCTGGCCCGCTGCGGGCGTAGGTTACCGGTCCTCCCGTCGTCGCTCCAGGTGCGCCCTCGCCCACCGGAGCATTGTTCACCGCAGCCGGATCCGCCCCGCCATTTGCATCGATGATCGGAGCCGCTGTGTTCGCCGCCTGATTGCTCTTGCATCCGCTCACACCCGCGATCATCGCAAGACCAAAAACTGCCCCGCTCGTCCAAAGCCTCGTTTGCCGCCGTTCCGATCTCATGCCAAGCCTCACTGTGCGTTCCCTTTTAGGATGCTTCCCGGCAGCCGCGGGCTACCAGGGCTGATGCTTCCAAAGTAGCGGAACATAATACGCGGCCAGATACCAGGAAAGAAGGAACAGAACTCCCATCCCCAGCAAAGACCAAAGATACATCTTTACCGGCAAGGTGCGGAATATAGACCGTCCCGCCTCCGGGTTCGCCGCCGACGGCCACGTAAATACCAGCCCGCTGATGAAGCAAACACATCCGCTCAGCACAAGTTGTTCAAGCGCCATCTCCAGCCGCTCCTCCTACCGCGTGCCCGGCGCAAAGAACGCCCGCTCAAGCAGCTGAAACATCGAGAGCAGGCTCACCAGAAACGAGACCGCTTTGCTCACCTCTAACAGCATCGGCGCACGTCCCTCGTGCCCAGCATACTGCGGGGTGCCCATCTGTAAGTCTCCTCCAAGAAGTTGGCGATCAAGCGAAGCCCGATAACCCTGCTCCACGCACCCCAACTCCGGGTGCCCGAGGTCTCGCCTCTGAGACCTGGTTCGTGTCCCTACGAGCTCCTCAGTAATGTCTTCCCAACCACACCTTCGCGGCATACAATCTGCCCATGTCCTGTCCGGTGACTTCACGCCACTCCGGCCATCGCCACATCAAGCGCTTCCGCCACGGCCGCCCGGACCGTGGTCGCTCGGATCACGGCCGCTCGGATCGTGGTCGCCTCTCCAGTTAGCTTTTTGCGCTTGACGGCACTTCCCACAAACTTGACAAACAGCCTCTTCAGAGAGCCTCGTCCTCCTCGTCGTGTGCTTCCCGAGGTCATCTTGCTCCAGACTCAGGTCCGGACCTAACTCCAATGTTCTGAAGACTTTGCATACTTTGAGGGGGGTGGGGGAGGGACCCCGCCCGCCGCAGACCGCGCCTCCCACCCACAAGGAAAAAACCATGCATCCCGACTCCTTCTCCGCAAAATCGACCCTTACCGTAGCCGATAAAAATTACACCTATTTCGCCCTCCCCGCGCTCGCCAGGAGTAATCCGGAGTACGACCTCACCAAGCTCCCGTTCTCGCTTCGCATCCTGCTCGAGAACCTGCTCCGCTGCGAAGATGGCCGCACCGTCACCGCCGACGACATCCGCTTCCTCGCCCAGTGGGACGCTCGTGCCGAGCCCTCCCGCGAGATCGCCTACATGCCCGCCCGCGTCCTCATGCAGGACTTCACCGGCGTCCCCGCCATCGTCGATCTCGCCGCCATGCGCGACGCCATGCGTGCCCTCGGCGGCGACCCCGACCGTATCAACCCCCTGCAACCTGCCGAACTCGTCATCGACCACTCCGTGCAGGTCGACGAGTTCGGCACCACCCACGCCTACGACACCAACGCCGCCCTCGAGTTTCTCCGCAACCGCGAGCGCTACGCCTTCCTCAAGTGGGGCCAGTCCGCCTTCCATAACTTCTCCGCCGTCCCTCCCGGCATGGGCATCTGCCACCAGGTCAACCTCGAATACCTCGCCCGCGTCGTCTTCGCGACCACCCCCGAGACCTCCATCGACGGTCAGCCCGGCACCGTCACCCTTTACCCCGACACCCTCGTCGGCACAGACTCCCACACCACCATGGTCAACGGTCTCGGCGTCCTCGGTTGGGGAGTCGGCGGCATTGAGGCCGAGGCCGCCATGCTCGGCCAGCCCGTCTCCATGCTTGTGCCGCAGGTCGTTGGCTTCCGCCTCACCGGCAAGCTCAAGGAAGGCACCACCGCCACGGACCTCGTCCTCACCGTTACCGAGTGCCTGCGTAAACTTGGTGTCGTCGGCAAGTTCGTCGAGTTCTTCGGGCCCGGCATCAGTGAACTTCCGCTCGCCGACCGCGCCACCATCGCCAACATGGCCCCCGAGTACGGCGCCACCTGCGGCATCTTCCCCGTCGACCAGGAGACGCTCAACTATCTCCGTCTGACGGGTCGGCGTGAGGAACAGATCGACGTAGTCGAGGCCTACATGAAGGCACAAGGCCTCTTCCACACCCCCGACGCACCTGAAGCCACGTACTCCGCGACGCTTTCGCTGGATTTGGGAACCGTCGAGCCCTCGGTCGCCGGCCCCAAGCGCCCCCAGGACCGTGTTCTGCTCTCCGGAGCTGCGGCCAGCTTCGCGCAGCAGCTCCCCAACCTGCTCGGCACGGCTGGCAACAAGGGCGCTATCCGCCAGATGGTTCGCTGGGAAGGGGAAGGCGGACACGCCTCCATGTACGGCGATGTGACCAGCTCGCTCGGCACACCCTCCGCCGGAACTACCGCCAATCTTCCCCTGGAGTCGAAGACTGTCTCCGTCGCTACCCTTACCGAGGGTCCGCAAACTGTTGCTGTTGAAGCTCCGCAAAAGAGCGTGAAGGCCCGCTACGGTGTCGATCCAGAGCCGTACCTGGACCATGGTTCCATCGTGATTGCCGCGATTACTTCCTGTACCAACACGTCAAATCCCTACGTGATGATGGCCGCCGGGCTGCTCGCCAAGAAGGCGGTGGAGAAAGGTTTGCGCACTCCGCCGTGGGTCAAGACGTCGCTTGCTCCTGGCTCCCGTGTTGTCACGGATTACTATGTGCGCGCCGGCCTGATGCCGTATCTGGACCAGCTTCGGTTCCAGGTTGTCGGCTACGGCTGCACTACCTGCATCGGCAACTCCGGCCCCCTGCCCACCGATGTCTCGAAGGCCATCGAAGACCACAATCTGGTTGCGGTGTCGGTGCTCTCCGGCAATCGCAACTTTGAGGGGCGCATCTCGCCCGAGGTTCGCGCCAACTACCTGATGAGTCCGCCGCTGGTGGTTGCCTACGCCCTCGTCGGCACCATCCATCACAATTTCGATACCGAACCTATCGGCTACGACCACGCCCGCCAGCCTGTTTTTCTGAAGGATATCTGGCCGACGCAGCAGGAGGTTGCTGATGCGGTTCATTCTGCGATCGATGCCACGATGTTCACCAAGCAGTACGCCACGGTGAGCGACGGCGACCAGAACTGGCAAAACCTGACCTTTCCCTCCGGCAAGACCTACGGCTGGGAGGCTGATTCCACCTATATTCGCAAAGCTCCTTACTTTGAGGACATGCCCGCCGTTCCGGCGCCGGTCCAGGATATTCAGGCCGCTCGCTGCCTTGCCGTTCTGGGCGACTCCGTCACCACCGACCACATCTCCCCGGCGGGTTCCATCAAGCTGAACGGACCAGCCGGCAAGTACCTGGTCGAGCACGGCGTAAGCCCCGAAGACTTCAATAGCTACGGCTCACGCCGCGGCAATCACGAGGTGATGGTGCGCGGCACCTTTGCCAACGTTCGCCTGCGCAACCGCATGGCTCCCGGCACCGAGGGCGGTGTCACCCGCCTGCTTCCCGAACTCGAGCCGATGTCCATCTACGACGCCTCCGTGGAGTACGCTCGTCGCGGCACGCCGCTCGCGATTCTTGCCGGTAAGGAGTACGGTTCCGGCAGCTCGCGCGACTGGGCCGCGAAAGGCCCACGCCTGCTCGGTATTCGCTTTGTGATCGCCGAAAGCTACGAGCGGATTCATCGCTCCAACCTGGTCGGCATGGGCATTCTCCCCTTGCAGTTCGAGCATGGCGACTCCGCCGAATTGCTCGGACTCACTGGTGAGGAGATCTTCGATGTCTGCGGCCTGAGCAAGATGCTTGACTCTAAATTCATTCACGGTAAGAACCTAAGCGTCAAAGCTGAAAACATGACCGGCACTACCACTGAGTTTCCTGTCACGGTTCGCATTGATACTCCGCAGGAGATCCTCTACTACCAGCACGGGGGCATCCTGCAGTACGTTCTGCGTCAACTTGCCGGGCGCGCTTAGCTCATGCGGTCCTCTCTTATACACAAGACGTTTGCGTGCAAAGAGAAGACCGCCCTGAACCAGTTTGTCAGGATGCCCAGAGGGTAAACGCCTACGGACGCGTCCCCAGCCGGTTTGTTGCCGCCGCCTCAACCACCGGAGTTACCACCGGAGTTGCCGCACCTACCAATTCCAGAAGATTTGTATCTTGCGTGCTTACCCAGACATTGCCTGAACCGTCGATGGCCGCGGCCCACAGACCGCTGCTTGCCGGAGCCACGGTAAATCCACTTGCCGCTACCGGCTGACCGCCGCTGGTGAACTCGCTTACGACTCCTCCCGGCGCGTAGGAGGGTGTCCAGATACTGCCTGCACCATCGATGGCCAGGAAGCGATTCTGATTCAGTCCTCCGCCTGCCACATTGGTCCCCAGGCTTTGTCCTGTGTTCGAATATTCTCCGAAGGTCCCGGTACTTGCTCCAGACACCCAGATATTCCCGTTACCATCGATGGCCTCACCTTGTACCTTGGTGAGAATTCCTGTTGAGTAGACAGTTGGCACAGGTGCATTGGTGGTTGAAATACGAATCAGGCTACCTGCATCCAGGCCACTGATCCACAGGTTTCCCGTTCCGTCCATTTGAAGATCGCCGATTTCTCCAATCACTCCATCTGCGATTCCTGTCGCGGCCAGGGGTGAGCCCGTGTTATCGAAGTGACTGATGTAGCTGGTGACTTTATCGTAAAGGTTGCCGACCCACACTGAACCCGCAGCATCGATAGCCATTCCAAATGGATTGTAGAGTCCTCCACCGGTAAAGCCGGCTGCCGGGCTCAACGGCTGTCCGCCACTCGAGAACTTGCTGATTGAGCTGCCGGAGGTGTTTGCCGTCCATACATTTCCCTGCTGATCGATGGCGACAGAAAAGGGCTTGTTCAGGCCACCGCCAGTGAAGCCGGTGGCGTTTGCGGGGACGCCAAGCGGGCTCAATTCGGTCAACGTATTTGCATTCGAGTTTGCCGCCCATACATTTCCTTGAGCATCGATGGCCAAACCGGCCGGCTGGTTCATGCCTCCACCTGTGTAGCTGATGGGAAGGATCCAACTGCTCGGTCCATTGGCCATCGCAGGCTGATATGCGGCGCTGGACTGGCTTTGCAAGCCAAACAGCTGGCTAACACTGTTCGCCGGGTAATGGGCGATGTTGATTGCCGCCGTCGCCGTATCGGTTGGCGCCGCTCCGCTTCCAGCCGTAGCCGCAAATAATGTGCTGCACTGAGCGGAGGTGGGGCCGCTTGTCCCAATGCAGGAGGCAAGAATGTTTGCCAAAGTGTTGATGGTTGCTTGCGGAACCGTGCCGTTTCCAGCCGGTGTTGCCGCCAGCGCATGTCCGCTGGTGTTGTCGTATAGATTTCCGACGGTCGCCAGGGCGTTGGCCAGACCTGTCATCGCGAGCGCGGAGTTGGGAGACGAGATATGCGTAGAGTCGTTCGCATAGGCGGAGAGAGCGAACGCAGTCGCTACGGTGGATACCTCGTTGACCCAGATGGAGGTTGCCGAAGCCGAAAGCGGGCACGCTCCAACCGGGGCCACGAGCCCAATCGACGGGTTCACACCCGCTCCTGCGCTGCCTCCGCTGATGAGCAGGTATGCCTGACTGCCGGCACCGCAGTTTACCGCGCTGGGAGGAATAGAGAATCCACCCGCGCTATCGGACAAGATGTATCCGCCAGAGGCATCCGAGTGCCCGGTGATCGAACCATCGAGCACCGAAGTCGAGGGGCCTCCATAGCTCGAGGTTCCGATCGCGTAGAGATAGACATGTCCCCCGATAATGGGAGTCTGCCCGGCGTGAACGGTTCCGGTCACCACGGGAGGCACGATCACAGGCGCGGGAGCGGTGGTGGTTGTAGTCGTTGTCGTGGTTGTTGCTGTCGTCGTCGGTGCCGCGGGAACGGCAAAGAAATTGTTTCCTGCACCACAGCCGCTCGCGAATACCGACACAGCCGCGGAAACCGCTAAAAGAAACGAACGATTCATGCCCAACCTCCGGGGCTGTGTTCCTCTACGCCTCGGTTCTGAGGCGCTCCGGAACGCATGCTGATCAACCCGGTTCCAGCATCACTCAAAGTCAGCCCACGGTATATACGTCCAACGGGGGAGCACCCCCCGCCTTTGTGGCAGACGTATTTGCCTCTTGATGGCACTGCTCAAGCCAAAACCTCGGCTCACAAAGCAATAGCGGCTCTGCTTTACTGCCTACAGGCTGGAGCTACCTTGAAGGCAAGGGCAGACGATCGTTCTCCAGTCCAATGCCGGTCAACTGCTCACATTTCTCCCACAGTTTTCTCTGCGCGTTTACGTCCAGCGACTCCGGCGACATCTCCGCCGGACCCACGTCGCCTCCGCGCATCTCTTGGAGACCCTGCGGACCGTAGTAGTGGCCTGCTTCGGCCTGCGGAGAGGTTGCCGCAAACAGCGTCGGAAGAGCCCCCTCCTGCTCCGAGCTCAACAGCATCCCGACAGTTCCACTCACCATTCGCTCGGCCACCCGCGCGAGTCCTGTGCTGGACCCGATCTTGAAGAGATTGGTGCGCGCCACGCCTGGATGTACGGCAATGCTTCGCGTGCCGAACCGCCCTGATCGCAGCCTACGCTCCAGCTCAAAGGCGAACATGAGATTGGCCAGCTTGGACTGAGCATAGGCCTCCGTGCCGCGATACTGCTTCTCTCCTTGCAGATCGTCGAAGTGGATTTTCCCCCGTTTGTGCGCAATCGACGACACGGTCACTACCCGCGGAGCCTCCTGCGCGGAAGCAGACCGGCCCACCTCAAGCGCCGGCATCAACTGACAGGTCAAGGCAAAGTGCCCCAGCACGTTTGTCCCGAACTGCAACTCGAACCCATCCTGTGTCTTCAGCCGCGCACGGCGTGAGAAGACCCCGGCATTGTTGATCAACCCATGCAGCGGTTCGCCACGCGAAACCTCAGCCTCCGCTACTTCGCGAATCGAATCGAGCGAAGCCAGGTCAAGCTCGACCACTTTTGCGTCTCCCACGGCCGACTCCGGTCCGGCGGCATCCGAACGCAGCCTTCTGAGCGCAGCCTCGCCTCGGGCTTTATCCCGGCAGGCTAAAAGGATCATCGCGCCATGCCGGGCCAGTTCCACCGCAGATGCATAGCCCACCCCGCTGTTTGCCCCGGTGATGAAGAAACGCTTGCCAGCCTGCGACGGTATGTCTGCCGCGCTCCACTCGCTCATGGGCACATTTTATGCGACCAGAGCGTTTACCTATTGGGTTTGCTGCTGGAGCAGCGCCGCCTCAATCCCACCATTGACCTCGGCCTGGGCAAACTCCGCTGCGACCCGGATGCCATTCATGACGGCCTTCTCGTTCGACGACCCATGCCCGACAATACATACGCCGCGCACCCCGAGCAGCCGCGCCCCGCCGTACTCCGAGTAATCCAGGCGCTTGCGGAAGGCTTTGAAGGCGCCTTGAGACAGCAGCGCGCCTAGCTGCGAGGTGACCGTCAGCTTCAATGACTCGCGCAACGACACGCTTACCAACTTTGCGATCCCCTCGCTTGTCTTGAGTGCCACATTCCCCACAAATCCATCGCAGACCACCACGTCTACAGTTCCCGCGTAGAGGTCACGGCCTTCCACGTTCCCGATGAAGTGGATTCCGGGTAGAGCGCGCAGCAGAGGAAACGTGTCCCGGGTCAAGGTGTTTCCTTTTGAGTCTTCCTCACCGATCGACAGCAGGCCCACTCGCGGCTTCACTACTTTGATGACGTTCCGCATGTACATGGAGCCCATGACCGCGAATTGCACCAGGTTTTCCGGGTCCGAGTCTACGTTGGCTCCGACATCCAGCAAGAGGGTTGGGCCTCCATTGATTGTGGGTAGAAGGGTGGCCAAGGCTGGCCGTTGAACGCCATTCAGCGCGCCAAGCACCATCTTGGCCGAGGCCATGGCTGCACCTGTATTGCCTGCGGTAAAGAAGCCGGCTGCCGCACCCTGTTTTACCTGCTTTAGGCCCACCCGCATTGTGGAATCACGTTTGGAGCGCACGGCCTGTGCGGCCTTGTCTTCCATGGTGATCCACTCGCTGGCGTGGAGCACCGAGACCGGAAGTCCGGCTCCGCCCGTATGCCGCTCGAAGAGGTGGCCCCCTTGGCGTTGCGCATGTTCCAGCGCAGAAGAAATCCTATCTTCAGGACCAACCAGCGTCACATGGACATCGAATGAACGTGAGGCGAGCAAGGCTCCACGAATCTCCGATTCCGGAGCAGTATCAGAACCCATTGCATCCACAACGATCTCAACCGGCATTAGGTCTCTAGGCGGGTTCGAGATTGAGGCATTGAGATTCCTGACCGCTGATAGGCATCGTGCTCAGCGTGAGTTTATACGGGACGGATCTTTGAAACCTGAATATATTTGTCGATAAAAAGGACAGGATTAGTTCGCCGACTGTGCCGCGGTCAAGACAGAGCGCCCCTTGTACTCACCGCACTTTGGGCAGGCCCGATGGGAGAGTTTACGCTCGCCGCAGTTGGGACAAAGGGAGGAGTTGACGGGAGTAAGAAAATCATGACTGCGGCGCTTTGCGGTCCGCTGCTTAGAGTGGCGCCGTTTCGGATTAGGCATTGTAGTTTCCCTTCAAAATAGATCCGCTCTGCTGCATAGGAATGGACCGAGGATTTATGTTGCGACTGAGCTTTTCAGCGCTGCCAGACCCGCTAAAGCGTTCCAACGTGGATCGACAGCGGTCTGCGAACACCGGCAAGACTCTGTGTTCAAATTTTGCCCGCAACGCGCACATAATCCTTTACATTCTGGCGTACACAATGCTCGTCCCGGCAAGGAGAGTAGCACCTGCTCACGCACTACGTCTTCCAGCAGAAGTCCCGCTCGATCATAATACCCTATCTCAGTCTCATCTTCCGTGATGGCCCGTTCTCCTGCTTCGGCGTCCGCGTTTTCCGGACGAAACAGAAGATCAAACTGCCCCGAGAGCGGCACAGGCACCGGTTCCACGCAACGCGCGCACAGGACTTCAAACGCGCCGCGGTACTCTGCGCGAATGCGAATGTCCTCCACTTGTTCTGCTGGGCCCCGATGTTCCACGATCAGGTCCGCTTTACCCTCTACCGGCAAAGGGCCTATCTGCCTCATATCGGGAGCATAGTCAATCGCGCCCGGCAAAAGTTCTTGGGCAAAGACCAACGGTTCTTTTTGCAAATCCAACGGCGTTATCAGCACTTTTTAAGAGTAGAACTCCAAAGTGCGAAGGTCAACTGGCTTGTGCATGTACGTGTGCACGGCTTTGACTACACTCCTACCCATAGGTTTATCGGCACACGCTGCGTTTCCATGACCCCCAAAAAAGGCATACGGGATAAACAATAGGCAGATATGAGGACAGAGAGGAGCAGCGTGAGCGTATTTACGGTGCACCATGGCTAATTTTGCGGCCATACGGTTTGTAAATCGTGGGGCGAGCATTCAGTGGCGATCCTGTACAAAGGATCATCTGAGTGCGCGAGGCCAATCCACTCGATCACGGAACCTGAAACCATGACGCTTGCCGGCTCGCTGTTTGCTCTTGCTATTTTCTCAACCTTCTTCTGCACCGCAGTCAATGCCTATACGTTGCGCATTGCCTACCCACTTTGGCGTGCAGTCCCTCCGGAAGCCTTCGCTGCGCACCATCGCGAGTACCTGCGTCGTCTTACCCCGGTCATCACTCTTCCGCACATTGTTATGTTCTTCTCAAGCGCCTCTCTTTTGCGATGGCGGCCCAGTTCTTTCCGTTTGCGCGATGCGGTTGTCCTGTTTGTGCTCGATGCCGGTGTTGTGGCGGTGAGCGCCTTCGCCGCCGGACCCATCCACTCGCGTTTCGAGCGCACTGGACACCTCGACCCAGCCGGCCTGACCCTCCTGTTGCGCATCAGCGCGCTGCGCACCGTTTCAATGCTTGCCGCCAGCGGCTTGCTTTGTCTTCGCATCGCCCGTGCCGTCGCCTAGGCTGAGGGACGAGAACAGCGCTGGAACGATCAAGTCCGTTCATTGTGCTAGACTTACGTAGTTTCGCATCAGACTGTAATGAAGAACGCGCCGGGAAACGACCCATCAGCACTCTGCTGCGATCGCCACCGCGTATGAGGGAATACCATGTATGCAGTCATCCGCACGGGCGGAAAGCAGTACCGCGTTGCTCCCGGCGACGTGTTGAAGGTGGAGAAACTCGAGTACCAGGATGGTACCGTCGAGTTCTCTGATGTTCTCGCTATCTCTGGTGAGGCAGGCGGTTTTGAGTCCTCTTTAGAAGGCGCAAAGGTGACCGGTACCGTGCTTGGTCAAGGCCGCGGGGACAAGATTCTGGTCTTCAAGTTCAAGCGCAAGAAGCAGTACAAGCGCATGCAGGGCCATCGTCAAGCCTTTACCGAGATCAAGATTGGTGAGATCTCCATCAATGGTAAGAGCTTCACTGCCTAAGCAGGTTTAACCAGCGACGCACCGGCTTGCGGGAGCGTTGGATGAGGATCAGAAATGGCACATAAAAAAGGTCTAGGCTCTTCAAAAAACGGGCGCGACTCGAACGCACAACGGCTTGGCGTCAAGCGCTTTAGCGGAGAAACCGTTACGGGCGGCTCCATTCTTGTCCGGCAGCGCGGTACTCCGCTCAAGCCCGGCCTCAACGTCGGTCGCGGTAAAGATGACACTCTCTTCGCCAAAGTCTCTGGCGTCGTCAAGTTTCAAAATCGCGGTCAGCAGGGGCGCTTCGTCTCGATCCTTGTCGCTGCCGAACCCCAGGCGGCTTCCGCGTAAACGCACGTTCCTGAATACACCGAAGCCCTGCCCACCCAGGCAGGGCTTTATACTTTGCAGAGAGAACGGGACGAAAGACGCGCATGCAGCCCATCATTACCGAGAATCGCGAAAAGATCGCTGAACTCTGCCGTACGCATCACGTGCGTCGCCTCTCCGTGTTTGGCTCCGCCGTTCGGGATGATTTCAATCCTGAATGCAGCGATGTGGATCTTCTGGTTGAATTCGCGCTGGATGACCATTTGCGTTACGCTCCAAACTTCTTCTCTCTGCAGCGCTCCCTCACCACTCTTTTCGGTCGGGAGGTCGATTTGATCGTCGAAGGCGCTGTACGCAATCCTTTTATTCTTCACAATGTTGAGGCACAAAAGGAGCTGCTGTATGCAGCGTGAGTTCCTGGCCTATCTGAGTGATATTTCTCGTGCGGGAGAGGACATCCTGTCCTTCACCTCAGGGTTCGACCAAGAGATGTTCCACACTCTTCCCGTTGTTCAGGCGGCTGTGGAACGCAAGTTTAAAATCCTTGGAGAAGCCATTGTGCAATGCCGCCATCACTTTCCCGATCAGGTAAAGCAGTTGGGAGAGGTGCAGGCAATCGTCGACTTCCGCAACTATCTCGCTCACCGGTATAACTCGGTCTCCGAGGATATTGTTTGGGATATTCTGCAGCACGATTTGCCCCCTTTATTGGCGATCGTCAAGGCCGTCCCCGGAATGCCGCTCACGTGACACCCGAGCGCCTTGTCTCCGCCATCCCGGTTGAAGACGATTCCGTCTTCGAGCTGAAGCTTCGCCCGCATCGGCTCTCCGAGTTCATCGGCCAATCGAAAGCGAAACAGCAGCTCGCGATTGCGCTTGAAGCCGCCAAGTCCCGCGGTGAAGCACTCGATCACGTTCTCCTCTTTGGCCCTCCCGGCCTCGGCAAAACGACGCTTGCGACCATCATTGCCAATGAGATGGGCGTTGCCTTCCAGCAGACCAGCGGCCCCGCGCTTCAGATCCAGGGAGACCTCACGGCCATTCTCTCCAACCTCAAGGACAAGCAGGTGCTTTTTCTGGATGAAGCTCATCGACTCCAGCCAGTGTTGCAGGAGAAGCTGTACACCGCGCTTGAAGACCTCAGGCTCGACATCATGATCGGCCAGGGACCCGCCGCGCGCACGTTCATTCTCGATGTCAAGCCGTTCACCTTCGTCGCTGCCACCACCCGGCCCAGCCTGCTTAGCTCACCGATGCGCGCACGCTTCGGTATCCTGCTGCGCCTGGAGTTCTATACGGATGACGAGCTGCGCTTCATCGTGGAGCGCTCTGCCGACGTGCTCGGGGTGCCGATCGACCGCGACGGTGCGTCGGAGCTCGCGATGCGCTCCCGCGGCACACCACGCATCGCCAACCGGCTACTCCGCCGCGTCCGCGATTACGCCCAGGTTCGCGGCGATGGGCGCATCGACCGCGCCACGGCCCACGCCGCTCTTGAGATGCTCGAGGTCGATTCGCATGGCTTCGACGAACTCGACCGTCGCCTGCTGCGCACCATCATTGAGAAATACGACGGTGGTCCGGTCGGTCTTGGCACCCTGGCCGCTGCTCTCGCCGAAGAACAGGAAGCGCTTGAAGAAGTGTACGAACCCTTTCTCATTCAGATCGGCTTCCTCGACCGCACCCCTCGCGGCCGGGTCGCCACCCGGCTTGCCTATCAGCACTTCGGCCTAGACATGCCTGGAAAACTGAGCCTTTTCTGAAGCAGATCTCCGGTGCTCGAACTTTCTAAAGCAAGCATGCACTCCTGATTCAGCAACGGGATGCGGACAAGCAGCTTGCTCCCGAAAGCTGTGTTTTCGCCGCCATTGCATCTCCCAACCTCCCACCGAAAATACGCGTCTTAGTGAGCGGTCTTAAGGAGCGCACATGCCTTACCTCGAAATCAAAGACGGAACCGAACTCTACTTCAACGATTGGGGCACCGGTATGCCCGTGGTGCTGATTCACGGCTGGCCCCTCAGTTCCGCCATGTGGGAGCACCAGGCCATGTTCCTGGTCCAGAATGGCTATCGCGTCATCGCCTACGATCGCCGCGGATTCGGAAAGTCGTCGCAGCCCTACACTGGGCACACGTACGATCGTCTGGCCGATGACCTGGGCGAACTGATG
This sequence comes from uncultured Granulicella sp., assembly GCA_937873145.1. GTDB lineage: Bacteria > Acidobacteriota > Terriglobia > Terriglobales > Acidobacteriaceae > Edaphobacter. The sequence goes on from CALMVK010000040.1 coordinate 23,339, forward strand.
ACCGCACTCGACCTGCAAAATGCCGCTCTCGTCGGCTTCTCCATGGGCGGAGGCGAAGTCGTTCGTTACTTGAGCCGCCACGCCGCGCAGCGTGTGTCGAAGGCCGTCCTTATCTCCTCCGTCGCGCCTTACATGCTAAAGACCGACGACAACCCCGACGGTACACCGGAGAGCACCTTTGACGAATTCCGTGAGGCAATCCTCAAGGATCGCTTCGCTTTCCTCAATGAGTTTGGTCCCAAGTTCTATGGACGCTCTACCCTGCACCATACCGTCTCGGAGCCGGTCTTGAACTGGACGTTTGCGCAGGCCGCCATGGCTTCCCCGAAGGCCACGCTCGACGATCTTACCGCCTTCTCGACCACTGACTTTCGTCAGGAGATGCGCTCCATCAGCACTCGTACTCTCATCATCCATGGCACCAGCGACCATACCGTCCCGATCGATGCCGCAGGTCGCGCCGCCGCCAAAATCCTGACCAACTCCACCCTCATCGAGTACGACGGAGAGCCACACGGCCTGTTCATGACTGCGCCGGACCGCCTCAATCGCGATCTGCTCGACTTCCTTGGAGGTGACCATAACACCGTTCCCAAGCTGCAACAGATCTGAGCAAATTCTGTTATGGACAATTCTGAACAGCTAGGCCTGCTGCCGACCGAGGAGCGCAACTCCCGGTCGGCACACCTGGATGAACTTGCGACCGCCGACCTTCTCGCTGTAATCAACGAGGAGGACAAAGTTGTAGTGGCCGCAGTGCAAGACAAGATTTCCATCATTGCGCAAGTAGTGGACGCCGTGGCGGATCGCTTCACGCGCGGAGGCCGGCTATTTTACGTCGGCGCGGGCACGAGCGGCCGATTGGGCGTGCTCGACGCAAGCGAATGTCCGCCTACGTTCTCCGTCGATCCAGGATTGTTCGTCGGACTCATCGCGGGTGGAGATTCCGCGCTGCGAAGATCTTCGGAGAAGAGCGAAGACTCCGAGTCGCAGGGCGCTGCAGACCTCAGCGCACATGCTCTCACCGCGGTCGACACAGTTATCGGCATCGCCGCTTCAGGACGCACTCCTTACGTCCTGGGGGCGCTTGCCGCCATGAACGCAGCAGGCGGCTTGAGTGTGGCGCTTACTTGTGCCGGCGGTAGCCGGGAGCCCTCGCGCATGGCAGGTGTGGCGCAGTTTGCCATCGAGCTCGCCACCGGGCCGGAGGTGCTTACAGGCTCTACCCGCATGAAGGCCGGCACAGCAACCAAGATGGTGCTCAATATGATCTCGACCGCCGTGATGGTTCGGCAAGGCGCGGTCTACGGCAATCTGATGGTCAACCTGCAGCCCAGCAATGCGAAGCTTGTCGATCGTGCGCGGCGCATCCTCGTGGACGCTACAGGGTGCTCTGCGGAGAGGGCAGCTCAGCTTCTTACCGAAGCTGGAACGGTCAAGACGGCGATTGTCATGGAGCTGCTTGGGCTTCCGTATGCGGCGTCCGCTGCCCGGCTGAAGCGCGTCAACGGTGTGCTGCGCGAGGCTTTGAAGCGGTAAACGCTAAGCTTCTTCCAGGACCCAAATACTGTGTAACTCCGGTGGGAAACTTTGTTTAGATGTAGAACTATTGACAGACAACGCTAAAATTCAGAGAAGTTGTGTCGTCTATCGCCTATTTTTCACTAGGAAAAGGAAGCACGTCACGTAGCATCGGCCCTGACTGGAACACTCCCCCTTTCGACCCGGTCACCATCTCTTTCGCCGAGGCACTCCTTCATGTTCAGGAAAGTTCTTGTCTGCAACGCGTTACTCGCCGCACTGGTATCGCATGCTCACACTCAGGTCTTGACCGCGCCCTGTAACGTTCCTGCCGCTGTGACCGTGGGCACTCCGGTTGTCGTTACGACAGCCGCCAACGTGGATACCGGATTGCTCATCACCAACGCGATTGCACAGGCTCTTGCCAGCGGAACCAATACCGTCATCGTGAACCCGGGGGTGAGTTCGGCTCCCATGACGACGTCGGTGGTGCTCAACAATCTAACCAACTTCACGCTGCAACTGAACTCCACCGGCATCTACGGCTACGGGTTGGCACATACGATGTTCACCATCAATGGCGGTTCCAACGTAAAGATTTTAGGAGGCAAATTCCTGGCGGGAACTCCCGGATTGAATGCTCCCTCCTGCGTCGCCATTGTGGGCAATGACGGCGCGCAAAGCAACAATATCGAGCTCAGTGGCTTTGAGTGCTCTGCCACGACCAGCCATGGCATTGTGCTCGAGGGTTCCGGCTCGAGCTACACCAACATCCAGAATGTCTCCATCCACAACACGCTGATTCATGACACAGGATCGGTAAACATTTCTGCGACCGGCGTCAACAAGCTTTGCATGCAGAGCAACGTACTGGTCAATCCAGCGACCGGTGGCGTGAATGGAAGCGGCGACCCGGCCAACGTGGCGGTTGCCTACTCTGAAAACGTCTACTTCGGCCAGAACTACGTGGCCGGTACGCCGGTGTGGTTTCGCCAGCCAAATCCTACCAATACGCCGCCGACCGGGATCTATGCGTTCTCTTCGATGAACGTCAATACGGATTCCAATTACTTCGTCAACTCGCAGTGCACGGTGGCCACATGCTCCGGCACGGGCAACCTGCCAAGCTCGCCTTCCGCGGTGCATGACGACACGGTCTTGAACGCGATCAACGTCAACAATGTCGTAGACAGCTACGGCGTCGGCATCACCTGCGAGCTCAGCTGGTTCTGCAGCGCCACCGGCGGCGCGATCTCCAATGCCTACGACTACGGAGTCTACGACGAGAGCAATCACTCCACCATTCAGGTCAATCCGCTTACCTCGACCGCCGGCCTGGTGCCTGTAGCGAATGTCAACCTGCAGACCGTCAACGACACGGTCAATGGCAATGTTACGTCCGTGGTGCAGGCCTCGGTTCCCGGCACCGGAATCGTCTTCAGCCAGAATTTGGGCGGTGTGACCAACTTCGGAGTGGAACCCTTTCCGTCAATTTGGATCAAGTCCGCAAACGGCCAGCCAGCCGATGGTCTGGAGCTTTGGGCCTCCGCCACCGGCAACATTCTGAATGCGCACACCAAATTCCCTCTACCGGCGCTTCCTGCAGGACAATGGGTCCAGGTTGGCCTGCAGCCGGCACACATTACCTTGATGGGTCTGCTGGGTGTCCAGACCTGGGGGCTGGTGAACCCGGGAAATCCCAACAGCGATACCGTACGCGTCAGCACCTACAATCAGATCGCGGACTCCCGCAACAACACCTATACCGGAGTCTCGATCTCCGGAACCGGCGCGTATCCAATGGCTGTCTCGGGCTGCGGATCGAATACCACGTTCCTGAACAATACGATTTTCAATCCAGGGTCCGTGGGCGTCTGGCCTTACTACAACAGCGGCCTCATCGGCCAGGTGTTCATCGGTGGTTATAACAACTGCACACGCACTGGAGTGTACTTTACCAACAACACGACCAACCTCAATGTGCCTTTGAACCTGGGTGGATCTGCGTTGTTCAACCTGAGCAACTATGGCGCAAACAACACGATCAGCAACGTCGTGCTGACGCATGACAACGCAGCCGGACCCTTTGCGTCGGTGCAGGGAAACTTCCTCATCAACAACCAGGGGTCGAACAGCACGATCGCCACTCCGATCGTTAATCCATAGAGCAAGGGCGTAATTCTCCAGGACCGGAGCGCCCGTTGCGGCTTCGGTCCTTTTGCTTTGGAAGAGAGGTCCTGCTTCCGGAGCTGAGCTTCAAAGACCGTCCAGTAACTGCGACGCGGTCTTTCCCAGCACCGGATGGAGCCAGTGGGGTGCAATCTGCACCAGCGGTTCCAGTACGAAGCGCCGCTCCTGCAGCCCCGGGTGGGGGAGGGTGAGTTCCGGAAGAGCAAGCACCAGATCATCGAACCAGAGCAGGTCGAGATCGAGGGTGCGCGGTCCTTTGGGAACGGCGGCTTCGGATCGATCTCTTCCCAGGGTGAGTTCGATTGCAAGCAAAGCCTGCAGCAGCGGCCTGGGTTCAAGGGCAGTTGTCAGCAGGAGCGCGGCATTTAAAAAACGGGGCTGCGGGGTATAGAGAACGGGGGCTGTATCGAAGAAGCTGGAGACTGCAGTAACTTTGCCGAGGGTGCGGATCCGGTCAATGGCAAGTGTCAGGTTTTGTTCCCGGCCACCCCAGGGTGAAGAGAGATTTGAGCCGAGAGCGATGGCCGCATCGTGAAGAAGTAAGTCAGGGAGAGGAATGGCAGGCTCAGGCATGCGCCGGGGTAAGCACCAGCGACGGGGCCACGGAGCGTACCGGCGCGGCGGTCTCCGCAACCTCATCGTAGCCAGGCGCAAGCTCCCAGGCGGAGCGGTCCCGCATGAGCCTTTGCACCAGCGCCGTATGCATGGCGTGACCGGCGCGCTCCGCGACGACGCGGCCCTGGATACGTCTGCCGGCGAGAGCCAGGTCGCCGATCAGGTCCAGGACCTTATGCCGAACAAATTCGTCCGCAAAACGCAGTGGTCCGTTGAGGATGCCGGTACGGGTAAGAATGATGGCGCAGGCCTCGGAGGCGCCGCGGATCAGGCCCATATTGCGCAGCATCGGCTCATCTTCCTTGAAGCCGAAGGTACGCGCCGGAGCGATTAGCTGGGCGTAGTCGCCGAGGTCGAGGTCGCCATGAAAGCTCTCGCAGCCGATGGGCGAGGGAAAGTCGATGGTGTAATCGATGGTGTAGCCAGTTCCGGGATAGACGCCGATGAACTTTGAACCGTCGCAGACCTCAACTGGCTTGAGGACGCGGAGATACTCGCGACGCCGGCGCTGGGTGCGCAGACCTACCCGGTCGAACGCGCGCACATAGGGCAGGGCGCTTCCATCGAGAATGGGAACTTCCAGATTGTCGATTTCGACGATGACGTTGTCGACGCCGCAGCCGATGAGCGCGGAGAGCAGATGTTCAGTGGTCTGGATGAGGACCGATTGACGCATCAGCGAGGTCGCGTAACTGACCTTGGCGACGTTGCGGCCGGTGGCGGGAATCTCGAAGTTATCGAGGTCGGTGCGGCGGAAGACGATGCCACTCCCCGCAGCGGCTGGCACCAATCGCATGGCGACCATGGCTCCACTGTGCAGCCCGACCCCTGAAAAGCGGATCTCGGATTGAATAGTCCGCTCGAGATGAGCGGAACTGGACGATGGGTGCAAGGGCTTCCTTTCGCCGGTGAAAAGAAGATTACATGAGCGAAGAGACGCCGCGCGTGTGGTCAATTAGACACAGTTGCGGTTTGTGGTTCGGGCTCCGTCAGGCAAATTGCAAAAGAGCGCGCACCAGCGGGGGGAGATCAAGGCAACTGCAGCTTCCTAAGCTGAGGAGCGGATCCACTCGCTTTTAGAACGAGGGGTTAACTTCCGTGGTTCCGGCGGCTTTCTTGCTGAGCATTCAAAAGATTGTTTGTTTTGTTTAGTTTAGCGGATCTCGTAGAAGCGACGCTTGAGCCGCCTCCGCAAGCAAAGCCACGACACGCGCAATCGGCAGTCCCACTACATTGAAGTAACAGCCCTCGATCCGCGGAATCCAGCGGGCCGCGTAGCCCTGAATGGCGTAGGCTCCGGCTTTATCCATCGGCTCACCGGACGCGATGTAAGCCGCGCTTTCCTGTGGAGCGATCCGATTCATGGTCACCTGGGTGATCTCGACATCGGCGAAGATTTCGCTCGGAGCCGAAGAGGACACGGCGGCGACTCCTGTCATCACGGCGTGGGTGCGGCCGGAGAGCAAAGCCAACATGCGGCTTGCATCCGCTGCGTCTCGCGGCTTACCGAGAATTTCGGGGGCGTGGTCCAGCAGACCCGGGACGACCACCACTGTGTCCGCGGCCAGCACGAGTACCGGTTCGCGCAGTTCCCGCGGGCGCGCCAGGACAGCCTGCGCTTTCTCAACGGCGAGCCGCTGGACATAGGACGCGGCAGCCTCGTGTGGCAGTGCCGTCTCATCGAGCGCGGAAGGCTCAACGATAAATTCGAACCCCGCTTGGGTGAGGAGCTCGCGGCGACGAGGCGAGGCGGAGGCAAGAATCAGCATGGGACCAGAATATAGGTTCAGGCTGGCTCAGGTCAGGCTCAGGCTGGCTCAGACTCGGACGGGTTCAAGCTGGCTTGATGGAGAAGACGGCCTCGAGAGTGTGGGCCTGATGTGGGGCAAGCGTGAGCTTGTCTTGGCCGGTGTTGGCGGTTTCAACGCACAGAAACCCCGGCCATGCGTCGTTGGGCAGATCGCTTAGGGTGGCGCTGCCTTGCTCCCACGGATTCCACAGAACCGTTGTGGAGGAGTTCTGTTTGGTGTTGGTAAGGACGCGCTGGTTTCCAGAGTCGTGGATGGCGACGGGCGCCGTGTGTCCGGGAAAGACGCGGTCGGTGGTTGCGGTGAGCAGAAGCTGGCCGGAGGACGTGACTTTTTCGCGGAAGCCGTCGGTCTTGTCCAGGTACGTGGCGGAAGAGAGACCCGTGATGGGTGTGGCGCGAACGTCGGCCACGGCGAAGTAGGTGTGAAGCGCCTCTTCCAAGACAAGCGGCTCCGGTGCGAGGTTGGCAACAGAGAGACGCAGGGTAAGCGTGCGGCCGGCGTCCGCGCCGAAGATAAGCTCGAAGGCCAGACGGAAGTGGTCGAAGCCGAGGCTGCGGCTCAGCTCCGTAGGGCCCAGGATGAAGGTGAGATGGAGCGTGGGTTCTTCGCCGGAGAGCAGGGCGGCGTTGGCAACGGTCCACTCCTGAATGCGGGCAAAGCCATGCGAAGGGCCGGGCTGGCCTCCGCTGCGAGGACCGAACCAGGGAAAACAGATGGGGACGCCGCCGCGGATGGCCTTTCCGGGAGCAAATTCCGACTCCGCCGAGAGAAAGAGTGCCGGGGCCTGACCGGCTGGCTGCCAGTGCGTCAGGTGTGCGCCGTGCAAGTAGACGGTCGCGTTGCAGGTGGGCAGCGTAATCTGCGCACGCTGGAGCGCGCCATCCTGTTCAAAGTGCAGAACACCAGGCAAGGCGAAGGATTCGTTCAACGTATCAGCGGTCATGGTGACGAGTGTACCGCCATCGCGGGGCCAGAGAAGTCCAGTTGCATCCAACGGAGCATGGTGAAAGCACTGCTGTGTGATCTGGATGGAACGTTGGTGGAAAGCAATTGGCTGCACGCGGAGGCATGGCAGGTCTCGTTCCGCGTTATGGGGCTTGAGCTCGAGCTCGACGCGTTGCGCCGGCAGATTGGCAAAGGCGGTCCGGAACTTGTGCCGGTGTTTGTGCCCTGGTGGAAGCAGAAGCATATTCAGGAGCCGCTGGAGGCTTACCGCAAATTTGTCTTTCAAACGGATTACCTGTCGCGGGTAAAGCCGCTTCCGCGAGTGCGGGAGTTTCTGCTGCGGCTGAAAGAGGCGGGCATCCGGCTCTCGCTGGCCTCTTCCGCAAGTAAAGAAGATCTACTGGTTTACAAAAAGATTGTGCACATGGAAGACCTGATTGAAGAAGAGAGTTCCGCCGACGATGCGCAGCGCACCAAACCGCATCCAGACATCTTTGAGGCCACGCTAAAGCGGCTGAAGCTGCAGCCAAAAGACGTGCTCGCGCTGGGAGATACGCCGTACGATGCGGAAGCAGCAGGCAAAGCCAACATCTGGACGATCGGCGTGACGACTGGGGGCTGGTCGCGCGAGGATCTGCTGGCCGCTGGCTGCGTGGAGGTTTACAGGGATGTGAGTGACCTGCTCGATCACTTCGAGCAGAGTGCGCTCATGCGCTGATTGCGTTGTAGCGTGCACGTCTTGCGTCCGATGGGGCCTTACCGCCGGCGAAAGACGCGCTTGATCCAAAACGTTCCGAGATAGGCAAGCGCCACAACCATAACGGTTAGACCGACTGGCAGTCCGACCAGCCGGTAGCTGACTGCGTAGTCGGCTCGATGACCGTTTGCATTCCAAAAAAGAATGCTGACAATGCCGATAAACGTAGCTGCGAAGAACGCCGCCATGCCGCTTGCCATACCCATCAGCAGCGTGGCGAACCAGCCAAGATCGCGGACCGGCGCGCCGAACACGTATCCGTTGGCTAGGGTCTTCCGCTCCGGCAGCCTTGCGTAATAAGGACTCTCGCGCATCACAGTATTAGAATAGCCCCTCATGGCTGATCGCGTTCCTACCTTCACGAGCACTCTTCTTCCCGCGGCCGATTTGGCGCTGAGCCTCGTGCTGCAAACTGCACCGAACGGCATACGATACACCGCTTTTGGCGAGACCCGCATCGGCGATGCCGAGCTCGAGCGGGTCGTCGGTTCTGTGCCCACAGCCCTTGCGCCTGCGCTGGCCGGGCGCGCCTTCTACTTTGTCCCACTTGCGCTTCCTGCAAGCTTGAGCGAGGTGCCGGCTCGCAAAGAAGCTCATCGCTCCTCGACCGAGCAGACACTGGTGGCCGCCGCGTACACAACCGAGCTTTCGGATGAGGCCATCTGTCATCGCAACGTTCCCGTGCCTGCCTCCGCAGCGATGCCCGCACACGAGGGCGTCTTTATCTCTGCGCGGCTGCTGCGCGACCAGTTTGCGTTGGCGTTTGAGTTCTTCATCAACGTCGGCAATGCCTTTACGGCGGAGGCCGGCGTTCCCGAAGGCTTCGCCACACTGGCGTGGTCGCAGGCCAAGACGGACGTTCGCGGCGAGACCAGTCATGACGCCTGGGAGAGCCGTTCCGCCGCACTCGCCACACCCGCACGACCGGATGAAAGGGCAAAATCGGAGTTCCTCGACAGTGCCTTCGCCGATGCAGTCGCGATCTATCTGCTCTCGCTTGCGGTTGACTTCGACTATGCCGAGCTGCGGGAGCGCGAGTACCCGCTGCTGGCCCCCCAGGCGCTGGCAGAGCGCCTCCGCCTGGTCGCGCATCTGTTCCCGCCCAATCCCGGCTATGAGTTCAGCATCCGCTATCGCCGCCGCGGCTGACTCGCCGCTTCAACGGATACTCGCCATCGCCGCCCGGAACAACGCCTCAAACTCTTGTGCGCCGGGATCGCGCGCCACGGCGGACTCCACCGCCTTCTGGGCGACCGGCCGCGCATACCCAAGGTTTACCAAGGCCGAGAGGACATCTTCCGCCACCGCCCCCAGCGCACCGGCACGCACCGGGCCTTCTTCCTGCCGGCCTGCCAGATCTTCCAGCTTGTCCTTCAGTTCAAGCACGACGCGCTCCGCCGTTTTCTTGCCGATGCCCGGAATCTTGACCAGCGCCGCATGATCGCCGCCGCGAATCGCCGCCACCAGCCGATCCGCCGCTACTCCGCTGAGCACGGTAATCGCCAGCTTCGGGCCGATTCCCGAGATCGTCAGCAGACGCTCAAACAGCCGCTTTTCCTGCAGTTGCGAGAACCCGTAGAGCGCCAGCTGATCCTCTGCCACGCGCGTATAGATGTGTAGCCGCGCCTCGGCACCTTCGGCCGGCAGCTCGGAAAACGTTGCCACCGAAATGGCCACGTCGTAACCCACACCGGCACACTCCACAAGCGCCTGGTTGGGATGTTTGGCGAGCAGCACGCCGCGCAGATGACCAATCATGTGCCCTCATTGTAGCGGGAGTGTGCAACGATTAAGCCGCATCGACTCTGCGCCCTATGCTGCTTGACAACGACACCATCGCCGCGATCTCCACGCCACCCGGCCGCGGCGGCATCGGCATCGTGCGGCTCTCCGGCCCGGACGCCCGGGCCATCGCCAGTTCGCTCGTCCGGCTGCGCACTCCGCTGGCCGCCGGACGCATGCGTTTTGCCGAAGTGCTCGACGAACAGGGAATCGTCCTCGACCAGGCCGTCGTCTCCTTTTTTGCAAGCCCACGCTCCGCCACCGGAGAGGACGTGGCGGAGATCGCCGCGCATGGTTCGCCTGTGCTGCTGGCTCACCTGCTTCAGGCGTCGATCGCCCACGGTGCGCGCCTGGCCGAACCAGGCGAGTTCACCCAACGCGCCTACCTGCATGGCCGCCTGGACCTGACCCAGGCCGAAGCCGTCCGCGACCTCATCGATGCACAGACCCTGCATCAGGCACGCGTGGCGGCAGCCCAGCTTGGCGGCTCACTTGCCCGCACGCTTGCGCCCATCAAGCAGGACCTGGTCCATCTCATCGCGGAGCTGGAGGCCGGCGTCGACTTCGCCGAAGACGATCTGGACTTACTGCCACAAGCGACGATTGCCGCGCGCGTAACCGCCCTGCAAGCCTCCATCGCTACGCTCGCTGATACTTATCGCTACGGACGGCTGCTGCGGGAGGGCTTTACGGTTGCGCTGATCGGACAGCCGAACGCGGGGAAGTCGTCGCTCTTCAACCGGCTGCTCGGCCACGAGCGGGCCATTGTCACCGCCCAGCCCGGTACCACGCGCGACTCCATCGCCGAGCCGTTTTCGCTTGCCGGCATTCCCGTCCGGCTCGTCGATACCGCTGGTCTGCGCGACGCAGAGACATCCGCCGCCGATGAAGCCGAACGCGAAGGCATCCGCCGTTCCCACACGACCATGGCGGAAGCCGACCTGGTGCTGCACGTCCTCGATGCAACCAGCCTTACGCTCGATCCGGTGCACCCTGTCCTCACTCCGGCCCTGCTCTTGCACGAGGACGCGGCCACGCTTGCATCGCTTGCAGAGCGGCCTCATCTGGTAGTCCTCAACAAGTGTGATTTGCTGGCGTCTCTGCCTTTGGCTGCCGACTTTCGAGTGCCGGTTATACTCGCTTCCGCACACACCGGTCACGGCCTGCAAGTGTTGCAGCGCGAAGCTGAAACCATGCTGGCAGGCAATCCACCCAGCGGAGACACTGCTGTCGTCACCTCTCTGCGTCAGCATCAAGCCCTTGCGGAGGCGTCGGCGAGTCTCACGCGCGCGGCTGAGGGCGTCTCCCGCGCTCTTCCGCACGAGTTCCTGCTCCTCGATCTTTATGCCGCCTTGAGTGCGCTCGACGCATTGACCGGAGCCACCTCTGCGGAGGCTGTTCTAAGCCGCATCTTCTCCACCTTCTGCATCGGCAAGTAACAGCGACTCCCGGCAGAGCCGACCGCATCCGAAAAGACCGGAAAATTAGCGGCTTTACGAGGCATAGTCGGTCAATCCGGTCCACCCGCATCCAGCACGAACCGGGAACATTTTTGTCCACCATGGAGTACACTGGCCGCAGTGGACAACTTTTGAGCCATCGGTGGACAATTGGGAGAATGAATGCCGCTCACAGAGCTGCAAATCAAGAGGCTGGCCGTCCGTGAAGGACGCTACGCAGTAAGCGATGGACGGGGTCTGGCATTGGAGATGATGCCCACAGGTGCGGCATCCTGGCGCTACCGATATCAGCTCCACGGCAAGACCGAGAAGGTGTCCCTCGGACCCTATCCCGCTCTGAGCCTGAAAGAGGCGCGGCAGAAGAGAGACGCGCTCGCAGCGGACGTTTTTCGCGGCATCTCCCCTGCACGGCAGAAGCAGCTCGAAAAAGTGGCTATGGCGAATGCGAGCACCGTCAAGGAGTTCAGCGAACGCTACTTCGCGGAGGTGATTGCAAAGGACCGGAAAGATGCCACCCAGCTCAGGCGATACCTGGAGAAGGAAATCTACCCCGCGTTCGGCAATAGGCCAATTCGCGAGATCACCGCTCAAGACGTTCAACGCCTTGTATTCCGGAAGAGAGACAACGGCTTCGAGTCCGCAGCGGCGCAGCTACGCAACCTCCTGAAGCGTGTTTTCGACTATGCGCTGGTGTGCGGTGTGGTGACCACAAACCCGACTCATGCGACGCCGACTCGGTTCATCACCCGCGCTCGCCCCCGAACACGGTCTTTGTCTCCGGACGAACTCAGGAGCTATCTCAGGGTGCTGTACCGGTCGAACATACGCAGGCAGTTCAAGCTCGCCCTGAACATCATCCTGCTGACACTCGTACGCAAGTCAGAGCTACTCCATGCCCGCTGGGAGCACATCGATCATGAACGGGCGGAGTGGCTGATTCCCGAGAGTCATTCGAAGACGAGAAAACCCCATGTCGTTTACATGTCTCGACAGGTTGCAGAACTGTTCAGAGAATTGCTTGTTCTAGCCGGCGACTCTGAACTTGTCCTGCCGGGACGCGGCAGCCTTACTAAGCCTTTCGCCGCCAACGCCCTCAATAAGGCATTGGAGGGCGTGAATTTTTCTATTCCGCCTTTCACCATCCACGATCTGCGCCGTACGGGGTCCACCATCCTGCACGAACACGGGTTCTCGTCTGATGTGGTCGAGAAAGCCTTAAATCACTCCATCGGCGGTATACGGGGTGTGTACAACAAGGCTGAGTACGCGGATCAACGCAGAGCGATGCTTCAGACGTGGGCTGACTACATCAGTGTTTTGTCAGAACCAGGAGGAGCAAACGCATGAAACACCCAGAAATACATGCAGTTCTGGACGAAGTTCTAGAGGGCGGAGCAGCCCATCGCCTCCCTGAATTACCGAACTTCGGCCTCTTCTATCTCAGCATTCCCGATGCCGCAAGTCTCATTGTGGAAGACCTGAAGAGGAATAACCGGCGGGTCACCTTCGGTATGTACGAAGATGCGGAAGGCACGCCCGAGGAACGTGAGAAAAACTTCAAGCAGGGGGTTGCCACCCTCACATCTGACCTTCAGTCACGCCTTTTGTACGCAGTGAGACACGGAAAGGTCAGGTCTTTCAGCAAGAGCCGCACACTTGAGGATTTCCTGCAAAGGGGTGATGAAGAGCATCTGCCGGAACTCACCTTCATTCACTATACCGATCTGGTTGCCTGGCTGACGCAGTTTGGATACATCGACCGGCTCAACTTTACTGAACGTCCTGCGTTTGAGGAGTATGAGCGCAACGAACTCGATTTGCTGGAGCATCTTGAGGAAGACGTGAAAGTGCGCCGACATCTCATCGGTAAGCGAATCCAGTCTCCCTTGCGCACCTTGGCACCGCCTGCCTCCGGAGAGGACGCGCATCTTCAGATACAAGAGCAACTCGCGGCCGCACTCGCGAGCATCCGCGAACTGAAACAGGAGAACCAAAAACTTCTTATCTCCGCCGAAGAGACTAGGTTCGCTCCTCTGGATGAAAATTCAAAGCGCTCCTACGTCAGGCTAATCGCGGCCTTATGCAAGAAGGCGGGGCTAGACCCTAACGGGTCCGGTACCGTTGGGAAGATTACAGACGCATCCCACGAACTTGGAAAGCCCGTCAGCAACAGCACAGTCCTCAAGTTGATGGTTCAGGTAGACGACGAGTTGACTGGAAAGCTCAGAGAAAGAGCTGCGGCTCCGGGTGCTGCGGAACGCAAAGGAGCCCGTGTGGAACGACGAAAACGCTCAAAAGAAATCTGATTTCGGATTTGGTTTTCGTGTTCACGACACTAACCTTCGCTGAAGCTTCAGGATGAGCCAAGTAGTCCAAAGAGGTTCCTACATGGCCAACAAAATCCTGAGGCTTCCGGCAGTAAAAACCAAGACAGGTCTGTCCCGAAGCACAATCTACGCGCGCATTTCGCAGGGCACATTCCCCTCAGCACTGACACTCGGGCCAAATACGGTTGGGTGGCTTGAAGCTGACGTAGACGCCTGGATCGATAAGCAGATCATCAGCTCCCGACGGCTCCAGGAGCAGACGGCATGATCAAGCTGAGTGTTATCAACCAACGAGGTGGGGCCGGCAAGACCACAACGACAGCAGTGCTCGCCCGCTGCCTTTGCGACCGAGGGATGCGCGTCCTTGTCGTTGATGCAGACCCTCAGGGTTCTCTCGCCGTCATTCTGGGACTGTCTCCAAGAGCCTTTCTTAATGATTTCCTGATCGAGAGGTTAGCGATTCGGGAATGCGTTGTGAGCGCAAAACCAGGATTGGACTTCATCTGCGGCAACCGCCTGACGACCGATGCCGAAACAAAGACAATAGGCTTGCCCGGGAGCGAGTTTCTGTTCCGCCACCTGCTCGTCGATCACGAGAAGAACTACGATGTCGTTCTCATAGATGTGGCTCCGTCCATCAGTCTCTTTCAAACTTGCGCGATGGTTTACACCCAGCATGTTCTGGTTCCGGTCGATATGGACATCCTCAGCGTACAAGGAGCAACATCGACGATTCATGCGTGCGAGACGCTCAATCGCATGCTGGAGCACGGCCTCAACATACGGCCTCTCGGGATACTTCCGGTGAAGCTGAATCGAAGATTGGCAATCACGGAGCTAGTCCTAAATACGCTTACATCCATTTCACAACGTCGCGAGATCCCGATCTTCACTCCAATCCGCACCGATCAAGCTGTCATACGCGCGGCTGCCGATCGGCAGTTCCTTGCCGACTATGATCCCAAGTCGAAGGCCCTTGAAGACTATGAACTCTTAACGGAGGAGATCCTTAGCCGGTTCAGGAAGACAGAGGCGATTCCCATCGATGCCAAGACAGCGTGATCAATCAAAAAAGGTACTTGACTGGGAAGATCTAGAACGAGCCCCGAACACTCGCGGGGCTTTCTCGTTTTTGAAGTCTGCGGCAGAGATCGTCAATATCCGAGGAGATGATGCGGAAAGGTCCGGGACAATTGTAGAGAAGCGACCAAAAAGCAATTCAGACACTGTGGCCAGTACAACCACTGTGGTCGAAAAGCGCTCGCGAGCACAACCAGCTCGCGTTGCTGGCCCTCGTCTGTGTCGGCTTGCTCAGGATGGACACTCACTAGGTGAGTCAGCGCTGTACCAGATGCTCTGGTCGCGTGGCGAGCCTGAGACCGACGAGACGCGAATCATCAGCGCGGGCTGGCGCACCATGAGGCGCTTCTGCGGCATGACCGACAAGAATTGCAAGCGAAACGCAAGTAGCTTGATCGAAAAGCTGGCCATGGAGGTGATCGAAGCAGAGGATATCCACACTCGTAAAGGACGCACATACCGCGTGCATTCATACGCCACCATCCTAATCAGGCGACGAGCGGCAGGCATGGAGTGGGTGGCACGGGACAAAAGCAGGCGATTCGTTAGGCAAGATGGCGGTCCTTTGGCGTCTGAGAGCGAGGCTTCCACTCGCCATATCAGCGATCCGACCACAGGGGCCGTAAAGACCACAGGGGCCGATTTAGCAGCTAAGAGTTCGACCACAGTGGTCGGTACAGCCCCAGGGACTGTGGTCGATACGACCCCAGGGACTGGGGTTACCACAGCCCCACTGTTAGGAAGTTCTTTAGGAATACAGGAGGAAGGTAAACCGTCGACGACGACGGAGGTCAATTTGATCGTCTCGACACTCGCTTCAATCGTCGGACTCGCAGATGCCAAAGCCGCCGTGTTTTTGCTTGACGCTTGTCGTGCAGCCTGTCCCGATGCCACCACCGATGAGATCGTCGGCATCATTCGCGAAAAGGCTCTTGCTGCCCGTGACAGACGCGACGTTCGCAGTCTCATGGGCTTTCTTCTGAAGACAGTTCCACTCGTGTTTCAAGGGGCAGGGATTGCCAGCTACCGCCGCATGGTTTTGGCAGAAGCAGAAGCCGCACTGCTTGCGGAAGCTGATCGTAAGCGCAAGGAAGCCGAGATGGACGATTACTTTTCCAAGCATCGGGAGGGGCTGCGAAGTCAGCTAACCGACCCCAATTTGACGGAGAAGAATCGCGCTGACATCTGCAGGCGTATCGGCGAACTCGATTCGTTACTGAAGAGGGCTGACGGAAATGCATAGAACAGGGCGCGAAGAGTGGAACCCGTGAAGATCGTAATTCCGATTTGATTTTCGGGCTTCCGAATACGGGCTCGCCGGACACCTCAAAATAAGTCATCAGTCCAGTGAGGTCCGGCCATGGCCAAGAGAATCCGAGCATTTTCGATCGTAAACACTAGGTTGTCTGTCCAGCGCGGTCCGGACGGAAAGCTCTACTGCCGTTTGATCGTTCTGCCCAAACTGCCTGTCTCGCCGAGGCGAAGGAGGATCGGAAGAACAGGGAAGAAGCTGTCCGTACTTCTTCTCTTGATCTTGGCCGGTTGTCGCTCTGCTCCGCCATCAGAGATCGTCCAGCAGGTTGAGCTTGCTGACTCGGGAGATGTCAGGCAGGTTCCAGTCGAGTCCCTGACGAACTTTTTCGATCACCATGCCCGACTGGCAGTGCGGGTCGAAGCCCTCTGTGCTCCCAAGCGAAGTGTGGGGGATGCCACTTGGAAGATCAGCGACGAAGGCAAGGTCTGCCAAGCGGTTGCGAGTCGAGATCGTGTTCAGTACCTCCAAGCTCTGGAGGCGATGAAGCGTATGGACACAAAAGATGGCGACCAGGGCGCAGCAGCAAGTATTGAGAAAGCTGAAGGGAAATAGCCCTATGAAAATCTTACGAAGCAAAGTCGCCTTTGTTCTCCTCGGGCTTTCATCCTTGGTTGCGGTGAAGTCTGCCTTGGCCCAGACCGATCCTCAGGGTATGCTCCAGATTTTCGCGGATGCGTCGGTGAATTGGCAGAATGCCATCTTTCCTTACGGGCTCAACCTTTTTAAGCTCTTAGCAGCCGTAGACTTCGCGTGGACCTGCATCACCGTCGCACTCGAAAAGTCTGACTTTCAGTCTCTGATCGCCACAATCATCAAGAAACTGATGACGATTGGGATGTTCTACGCGTTGCTCGTCTTTGCTCCGACGTGGTTTCCCAAGATCATCCAGAGCTTTGTGCAGATGGGTGGTGCCGCATCCGGCACACCAACCCCTCTTGATCCTTCCGGGATCTTTCGAACGGGGACGACAATCGCGGGCACGCTTCTAAGTGCAGCTTCAAGTACGACGTCGTTGCTGACAAGCTTTTCAACCAGCATTGCGCTGCTCTTCGCTGCTGTGGTCATTCTTGTCGCGTACAGCGCGATTACCGTTCACTTCATGCTCGCGATGATCGAATCGTACCTTGTGATCGGCGCAGGCTACATCTTCCTGGGTTTTGGCGGTTCTCGTTGGACTGCTCCCTATGCAGAGAAGTACGTGAGCCAAGTCGTGAGCGTAGGTGCTCGGCTCATGGTGTTCTACCTGGTGATCGGGCTGGGCCAACAGTTCGCCACTCAGTGGATCGCAGATTCGCAAGTCGCGGCTACCGGAGCAAGCGCAAATCTCTCTTTATCCTGGACTCTTGCTGCTCAGGTTGCGATGTACGCTGTGATCTGCTGGACGCTACCGAAGCTGGTGAGCAACGTGATTGGCGGGACACTATCGGCCAGCGGAGGAGATGCGATTGCAATGGGCGTAGCTGCTGGAACAGCGGCCATCTCGGGTGCGGCGATGCTCTCAGGAGTCGGTGCGCCGGCTGCGGCTGCTGGTGGGGCCTCTGCTGTCTCCAGCGTTGCGAGCGCTGCAGGAGCTGCGAACGCCGCAGCCGGGTCCGCTGGAGCTGCGAGCACTGCTGCTGGAGCTGGCGTCCTAAGCAGTGGTGCTGCAATGGCTGGAGGGAGCAGCAGTCTAGCTTCTGCTGCGTCGGGCCCTGGGGGCACGGGATTCGCCGGTTCAGGCGGCGGTTCAACCTCCACATCCGGGGCAGGAGGAGCGGTTCAGCCTCCACCTCCTGCTGCTGGCAAGCTCCCGTCTGGTTCTTCAGGGGCAAACTTCTCGCCAGCAGGTGAAAGGGTGTATCAGCCTCCACCACCAGCCAGCGCATTGAACAGCAGCCGAACACAAAGTGGCTTGAACAAAGCTAAGAGCCTCATACAAGGCGTGCATGGCAGTCTGCCGTCAGATTCTGCTGTCAGCTCTGCTCCGGGTCTCAACATTGGCCACTCAGCCGAATGAGCACTGTTGTTGCTTGGGACTTCTCGTCTTCTCAGCAAGCGCTTGTTGACGAGAGTCGTTGATACGGAGATGAGCGGTGTTGCAGCGATCAGAGTAGTCGTTGAAGATATGGTCTATACATCTAAGGGAGCTTGGACAGGGACACGGCCCATTCGTGCGTGGCGATCGCGAGTACCAGCGACCATTTATGCGTAAGCACAACCACGCATCGACCCGACGTGTCGCCATCCTGATGAGCGCTGTGCCTTTATTCCTTGTCAGCAAGGCGAAGCGGAGGGGAGACATGAGAGCGATCTTCATACGGCATGGGCAGAGCACCGGGAATGCCGGCATCCCGTGTGATGACCTCGCGCTCTTGGAACTCACCCCAAAGGGCTGGCTTCAGGCGGAAGAGGTGGCTGCAAATTGGAACCAGGAGCCAAGCCTGATTGTGACTTCTCCCTACCTGCGAACGGAGCAGACCTCGCGGCCCACGTTGCGACGGTTCCCGAATGCCCCAGTTGAAGTCTGGCCCATCCAAGAATTCACCTACCTTCAGCCAAGTCGTTGGAATGGGACTCTTAGCGCCACCAGAATGCCCTTTATCGAGCGGTACTGGGCAGCGGCAGACCCGGACTTCTGTGACGGTGAGGGAGCTGAGAGCTTCGATCGCCTGTTGTCTCGTGTAAGGGCTGCTTTGACTCGCTTGGAGTGGCTCCCTGCAAGTGCGCTGGTCTACCTCTTCAGTCACGGTCAGTTCATTCAAGCGGCGAGATCTCTCATAAGGGACCCAACGCAAACGGGTGAAGAGAGGATGCTAGAGTTCTGGAAACCTGGCGTCCCTGCCATCGGGAATGCTGAACTACTCTCCCTGGAGTGCCATGGCGGGGACTGGCGCGAGACATAATAAGACGTCGCCGCTGACTCCAGAGCAGGTCAGGGCAGGATGCGTCCTTGTCGGCCCGAATAACCCAACCCCGAGACCCTAGAGCTATCACCTTGCCCAGTAAGAAGCGATGGGATCATAGCCGAACAAGGGGAGCAAACGTAGACGTACATCGGACACACGCAGGACACAAGGGAGTACAACCAACCACTTTTCAATGGTCATCCCGCTTGGGAAGTCGGTCTGCTCAGATGAAATCCTTCAGCGACGGTGTGTCATTGTGTTCGATGACGCGGGCGGGTTTGGGCCTGATTATTCTCTCGGCATTCTCGACTGGTGGGCCGTTCTGCGATCTTACTTGGCCCTCTGTTGTTCTGTTTGGTGGAGGAGATCGAAGTTCCACGGCTGATTCGGTTGGCGTCTGCGCTTCGACTCGAGTCAAACGTTTGGCGGTCTTCGCGCGGGCGCGGAACAGAAACGTGCCAAAGGATTTCGCGTTGATCTCTAAGCCAGCGAGTCTCAACTCCGCAAGGATTTCTGGATAGGTCCGGCGTTGTCGTAGCGATTCCTCAATTTGGGGGAGGAGTCGCGTTACTACCTCAGTCAACGTCGTTGGCTCACTGGCGTTGAGCTTGTCCAGGCGTTGTGCGGCGATCACTACAGCGTCTTCTTTCAAACCCTAGCTCCCGTCAATAGCGGTTCCGAACACTTCCAAGGACAGATCTTATACACGTTTTGTACAAGAACAATACAAATATTGCACGTTTGGCGCTTCTCGGGCGGTGACTTTTACAATATTTGTACAAAGAAGAGGCAGCTTGGGGGTGGATGCAAACAGGTGAAAGGGTAGTGGAACATAAAGGAGTTGACGCGAATGCTTAGCAAAGTGACCCTAACCAGTCTGTTTACAAAGGTTTAGAGCGCGTCAAGTTTCTAACGACTTGACGCGAATTCGCGTCAGCTTTCGGAGAGCGGAGATGGCAGCTACTCCTCAGTAAAAGGAAAATTATGATGCATATACGCTCTGCGGTATCCATCATGACCTGGAACTGGCAACAATCCGACTGGCCCCGCTTTACCTGGGATCGTGACGCCCTATCGCGTCAGGAGCAAGCATTCTTACTGAGTGGGGGAGTTCTAGTCGGAGCGGCGAAACACCTCAGCCCCGAGGACTGGGACCATGTCCGTGTCGAGGCCATGAGTGAAGAAGCCATGACGACCTCTGAAATCGAAGGGGAGATGCTGAATCGTGCCAGCGTTCAATCCTCCATCCAACGTCAGCTTGGCTTGGCTATCGACTCGCACAAGGTGCTGCCCAGGGAGCAGGGCATTTCGGAACTCATGGTCAGCCTGTACAGCAATATCGAGCAGCCTCTCTCCGCAGAGATGCTGTTCGAGTGGCATCGCATGGTTATGGCTGGAAGGAGTGACGTTGCTGCGCTCGGCAGCTTTCGCACGAGTGCCGAGCCCATGCAGGTCGTCTCAGGAGCAACGTACGCGCCGAAGGTTCACTTTCAAGCTCCTCCATCCACCCAGGTGTCTGGGGAGATGAGCCAGTTTCTCGCCTGGTTCGAACGGACCTCGCCGAGTGGAGCGGAGCCGCTATCGGCTATGACGCGTGCCGGCGTTGCTCATCTTTACTTTGAGTCAATCCATCCTTTTGAAGATGGCAACGGAAGGATCGGGCGGGCGATTGCCGAAAAAGCTCTCGTTCAAGGGCTGGGAAAGCCGATCTTTGTCGGACTGGCGCATGCGATCTTGGCTCACCATCGCAGCTACTACGAGGCCCTCGAGGCTGCAAACAAACAGAATGAAATCTCACGCTGGCTTGCTTGGTTCGCCGCAATCACGCTTGAGGCGCAAACGAGCACCATTGCGATGGTCGAGTTTCTAGTCGAGAAGACCAAATTGCTTGACCGCTTGCGAGGCAAGATCAACCCACGGCAGACCAAAGCCCTGCTCAGGATGTTCAAAGAAGGCACCAGAGGCTTCGTAGGTGGAATGAGCGCAGGCAAGTACAGCACGATCACGGCCGCGTCTTCCGCGACGGCAACCCGAGATCTGAATGAGCTGGTCGCACTCGAGGCGCTGACCCGTCATGGCGAACTGAAGCAGACCCGGTACCGACTTCGTCTCGCGAGCGGTGTTTCGGGCGGCTAAAACCAATGCGCGGACGGCAGAGCGGAATCGCTACCTTCCCATACGGGCCTGTATCAGCTAACGGCGGCCTTCTTCTCTGCACCCGGTCCGGCGGCGTACCGGTAAAGCGTTTGTCGGCTGATTCCCAATTCGCTTGCAAGCGCGGTCTTTGATTCACCAGTGGCGACACGCCGGCGCAGCTCCTCGGCTTGGGTTGGGCTTAGCGAATGCTTTCGGCCGGTGTACGCCCCTTCCCGCAGCTTCGCCAGAGTGATGCCTTCCCGTTGCCGTTCGCGGATCAGGTCGCGCTCAAATTGGGCAAAGGCCCCCATCACGCTAAGCAGCAGATGAGACATCGGTGAATCCTGCCCGGTGAAGGTCAGGTTCTCCTTCTCGAAACGCACGTGAACGCCCCGATCCGTGAAGCCCAGAACAATCTTGCGAAGGTCATCCAGGTTGCGAGCGAGTCGGTCCATCGCATGACAGACGACAGTATCGCCATCGCGAACGTATTCGGTGAGCTGCTGAAGTTGTGGCCGGTGCATATCCTTGCCGGACGCCTTATCGACGAAGCGCTTGTCCAGGGCCATGCCTTCGAGTTGCCGCAGCTCTTTCTGGTCAAGCGCGCTCACCCGCAGATAGCCGACAGTCTGCCCAGCACGCCGCTTCCCCTTTGTCACGTTAGGTTCTTTAGCCTTCACCATCTTGTGTCACACTATCAGAACAGGCATCCTTGTGGAACGCGATTCTGTCACACGAGCCGTGTCTCGCAGGGGTATACCGCATTAGGACACCAGACCTTCAGGTCATTTAGCAGACTGAGAAGAAATGTCTGGCCCATCGTACTCATTATGAGTACGATGGTTCTCATAATGAGTACAGAAGCCGCAGCGCTCGCGGACTTGTTGTTTGGAAGGACGCGGAGTCGGCTTCTAGCCACTCTTTATTCCAAGCCAGACACGCATTTCTTTGGTCGACAGTTGGCGAGGCATATTCACGGCAGCGCAGGAACGGTCCAACGTGAGTTGCTCACCCTTACGTCTGCAGGCCTCGTGATTCGCGACAGCCGAGATAACCAAGTTCTTTATCAAGCCAATTCGAAGCACCCAATCTTTCCAGAGCTGCATTCCTTGCTCGCAAAGACGACGGGCGTGTTTGCCATACTGTCAGAGGCAATCACTCCATTCGAATCAGAGATCGAGTTCGCCTTCGTCTACGGCTCTTTCGCTCGCGGCGAGGAGAAGGCTGAGAGCGACATCGATCTCATGGTCATAGGAGAGGTGACACTGGATGGCTTGCTTCAAGTTTTAGCTCCCGTCGAACAGAAGGTGGGCCGACCGGTTAATCCGACCGTCTTCGCTCGGCAAGAAGTTCGGACAAAAATCCACACGGGCAATCACTTCCTCAAAGCACTTCAAAGTGCGCCGCTTATCTTTCTGACCGGGAGGGAGAATGACTTTAGAGAGATACGTTGAAAACGCCTGGCTGCGTCGCGAAGCCACAAGCCGCCAAGAGATTGCAGATCAGTTGGGCATTGTGTCGCGCTCGATGAGCGATGCGTCCGTAGAGGAAATTTCAGATGATCTACGGTTCTACACCACCTTCAATGCAATTCTGGCGCTTGCGAACACCGCCTTGCGAGCAAGCGGCTACCGGGCGGCGACTCAATCCGGCCATCACACGCGAGTTCTCGAAACCCTAGAGTTCACCGTGAAGGCAGATAGCAAGCTGCTCCGCAAACTTTATGTGTTCTCCAAGAAGCGGAACAGCGCCAGCTACGATTCAGCTGGTTCCATCTCCAACCAAGACCTTAAACAGGTTCTCTCAACAGCACAGGAACTCCGTCACACCGTCGAAGACTGGTTAAAGAAGTCCCATCCAGAACTTCTATAACGCAACTCCCCTGGGCTCAAGTCCCCCAAACCGCAAGTAGAGTTCGCGACATGCTCAGGCTCGAAGACATAAAGAAGAACGCTGCCATTGCTGGTATCGACCCGACTGCCCCGGTAAGAATCATGGTGGCCGAGCCGGTGGGCCAGAATGCCTTGACGGTTATCTATAAGACCGCAGACGGCTCCATCCTGGAGCGGATGCTCTTTCGCAATGACGAAGGAGCCCTCTCTATAGCAGTGTCGGCACGTCCTTGGGCGTTTGACGCTTCCGCCGAAGACTTCAAACTCGCCACAGAAGCTCTACGCATCCACCTGGCTCATCTGTTCGACCCGATGATGGCAGTTCACACTTCGAATGTAGAGCCGCTACCACATCAGATCACTGCCGTCTACGAATCCATGTTGCCTAAGCAGCCGCTACGCTTCGTGCTGGCGGATGACCCCGGTGCGGGCAAGACCATCATGGCCGGGCTCTACATTCGCGAACTCATCATGCGAGCCGACGCCGCACGCATCCTCATCGTGGCTCCGGGAAGCCTTGTCAATCAGTGGCAGGATGAGCTGTTTGAGAAATTTGGTCTCAACTTCACACTTTTCTCGCGCGAGCACGTTGAACAATCTGTCTCCGGCAATCCTTTTGAAGAAGCCAACTTCTTGATCGCTCGTGTTGACCAGCTCTCTCGCAGCGAAGATCTGCAGCAAAGCCTGCGTCTTTCACAATGGGATCTGATTGTTGTGGATGAGGCT
Organism: uncultured Granulicella sp.; assembly: GCA_937873145.1. GTDB lineage: Bacteria > Acidobacteriota > Terriglobia > Terriglobales > Acidobacteriaceae > Edaphobacter. Next base: position 46,781 of record CALMVK010000040.1, read on the forward strand.
CACAAGCTCTCAGCCAACTATTACGGGAACAAGGTCAACAAAACCCGACGATTCGAGCTTGGTGAACTGTTAGGCAGCATCACCCGGCATTTTCTGCTGATGACCGCCACGCCCCATAACGGCAAGGAAGCTGATTTTCAGCTCTTTCTCTCCCTTTTGGATTCCGACCGTTTCTACGGCAAGTTCCGTGATGGTGTTCACAAGGTTGAGACTAGCGACATCATGCGTCGGATGGTCAAGGAAGACATGCTCCGCTTCGACGGAACACACCTTTTTCCATTGCGGCGGGCCTACACCGCCTCTTATAAACTCTCGCCGGCCGAGGCTGCACTTTACGAAGCAGTGACTAGCTACGTCCGTGGCGAGATGAATCGGGCTGATTCGCTGCAAGACAATACTCGTAAGAGCAGTGTCGGCTTTGCGCTAGCCGCGCTCCAACGGCGTCTTGCTTCCAGCCCGGAAGCGATCTACCAGTCACTCCGGCGGCGTCATTCCAAGATGCAGCGGCGCTTGGAGGAAGAGCGATTGCGTGCTCGCGGCGGTATGCTGCAGCGCCAGGAGGAAGCGGCTAAAGTTCCAGACGACCTGTGGGATGCCGAGGATCAGCTTCAATCGGAAGAGTTCGAGGCGTTGGAAGAGCAACTCGTGGATGCCGCTTCAGCCGCGCAGACCATCCAGGAGCTTGAGGCGGAACTGGTCGTTCTGGCAGAGCTAGAGAAGCAGGCGATACATCTGCGGAATTCAAACCAAGACCGCAAATGGGACGAACTCTCTCAACTCTTGCAGGGGTCGGAGATGCGAGATGCGGAAGGAAGTCAGCGCAAGCTGATTATCTTCACCGAGCACAAAGACACGCTCCACTACCTGGAACGGCAAATCCGAAACCTGCTCGGCTCTGAAGAAGCCGTCGTGCTCATCCACGGTGGTGTCCACCGCGACGAGCGTCGGAAGGTGCAGGAGCTTTTCCGCAATGACACCCGTGTGAGGGTTCTGCTTGCCACTGACGCAGCCGGAGAAGGCGTCAACCTGCAGAACGCCAATTTAATGGTGAATTACGACCTGCCTTGGAACCCAAACCGGATCGAACAACGATTCGGTCGCATCCACCGCATCGGTCAAACCCAGGTCTGCCACCTTTGGAACATGCTCGCCCAAGACACGCGGGAAGGGGACGTTTTCCTTCGCCTTTTCCAAAAGCTGGAGGTAGAGCGTGAAGCGCTTGGCGGCCGAGTTTTCGATATCTTAGGTGAGGTTTTCGAAGACAAGAGTCTTAAGGACCTTCTCATCGAAGCGATTCGCTTTGGAGAAGATCCTGCTCGGCGAGAAGAACTCCTCCGCCGTGTCGAAGGTGCCCTTGATATCGACCACCTTAACGAGATTTTGAGCCGCAACGCACTCGCAGACGTCGGCATGACCATGGAACGACTCTTCACTATCAAGGAGGAGATGGAGAAGGCTGAAGCTCGCAAGCTGCAGCCCTATTTCATTCGCTCTTATTTCCAAAAAGCATTCAAGTATTTTGGGGGTGAACTGCAGCCCCGCGAACACGGGCGCTACGAAATTCGCAATGTCCCAGCCCTCATCCGCGAACGAGATCGGCAGCTTGCCGGTCGTGAACGTCGCAACTTGCACCCTGTCACTACTAGGTATGAACGCGTCTGTTTCGAGAAGAAGTTCATTACCTTACCCGAACGGCCAGGTTCACCAATGGCCAGCCTGTTGCATCCAGCCCATCCGCTGATGCAGGCCGTTACAGACCTATTGTTGGAACAAAGCCGGGCCAGGCTGAAACAAGGAGCAGTCTTCATCGATCCGGTAGACACCGGCACGGAGCCGCATGTGTTGTTTCTGATCGACCATGCCGTTCGCCAGGGTGGAGACTCAGGCCTCACCATCTCTCGCAGAGTGCAGTTTATGCAAATTGCAGCCGATGGAAAAGCGACAAACGCAGGTTGGGCTCCTCACCTGGACCTCGAACCCGCGACGGAAGCAGACACGGCCCTCATCGGCGACGTTCTTGATGCCGCCTGGATCACCGGCGATCTCGAAAAGGTGGCAATTCGCGAAGCCTCAGAGCACCTTGCGCCCGATCATTTAGATACGGTGCGTTCGCGTGTGCAGCAGCAGGCGGATCGTACGCTTGCGGCCGTTCACGAGCGACTGGTCAAGGAAATCAATCACCAGCAGAATCGTCTTCTTCGCACTCAGGATGACATTGCTGCCGGGAGAGTTCCCCGCGTCAACCTGGACAATGTGAATCGCACTCTTAACGAACTGACCGCGAGGCTGGAGGTTCGGCAGAAGGAACTGCTTGCTGCGAAAGAGGTCAGCTCTGCCACGCCAATTGTGCTGGGCGGAGCACTGGTCATCCCAGCAGGTTTACTGGCCCAACGGAGAGGTGAATCGTCTGGGAGTGGTATCTGGAGTGTGGATGCTGCAGCCCGACAACGCATCGAGCGGATAGCTATGCAGGCCGTCATGGACACCGAACGCGCTGCTGGAAACCTTGTTTACGACGTGTCTGCTGAGAAATGCGGCTGGGACATCACCAGCCAGCCACCAGGTATCGATGGTTGCCCCTTGCCCCCGCCCCGTCACATCGAGGTAAAAGGTCGGGCGCTTGGGGCCGACACAATCACCGTGACCAAGGGCGAGATCCTCTACGGTCTCAATCAGAAAGACAAGTTCCTGCTCGCCGTTGTGCTGGTAGATGGCGAGCAGGTTATTGGCCCCAGCTACATCCGTCAGCCTTTTACCGTCGAACCCGACTGGGCCACCACAAGTATCAACATGAACCTTGCTTCCCTGCTCTCGCGAGCTGAACCCTTACGAACGGGTTCCTATGTCTAGCAAAACTATTGCGGTAAAGAGTCCGCGCAAGCTCATCGAAGTCGCTCTGCCGCTAGACAAGATCAGCGCTGCTGCGTCCCACGAGAAGTCTATCCGCTTCGGCCATCTAAGCACTCTTCACTTGTGGTGGTCGCGGAAGCCCTTAGCTGCCGCGCGTGCGGTGCTTTTCGCTCAGCTTGTCAATGATCCCGGCTACGAGCGATACCTGAACCGTGGCGTTAACAAGGTGGAGGCCGCCAAGGAGCGGGAGCGCCTTTTCAGGATCATCGAAGAACTAGTCGTTTGGGAAAACACCAACAATGAAGAGGTCTTAGGCCGCGCACGCGGCGAGATCTACCGTAGCTGGCGCGAGACATGTGAGCTAAATCGAGCGCATCCTGACGCCTCTACCCTCTTTGACCCGAACAACCTCCCTGCATTCCATGATCCCTTCGCTGGTGGAGGAGCGATCCCGCTTGAGGCGCAACGATTAGGACTAGAAAGCTATGCCAGTGATCTAAATCCAGTCGCAGTCACCATCAATAAAGCGATGATCGAAGTGCCGCCTCGCTTTGCGGGTCGATCACCAGTTGGCCCTATGCCGCGAGATGACGGTGACTCTGGCCTAGGCAGGCGTGATTGGCCGGGTTCCAGTGGCCTCGCAAAAGATGTGCGTCGGTACGGGATATGGATGCGTGCCGAAGCTGAACGTCGGATCGGATTCCTGTACCCTCCTTTTGAGATAATTGAGGAAAGCGTTGCTGATCGTCCCGATTTAGCACCGCTTATCGGGAAAGAGCTCCCGGTTTGGCTTGGTTATGGGTGAAGACTGTCAGATCACCCAATCCCGCTTATTCGCAGATCTTTGTTCCCTAGCGTCAACATTCGCCCTAAGTACACAAGTGGGACGAGAGGCTTACGTCCAACCGATAGTCAATGACGTAGGGTACACGTTTGCAGTGAAACGGGGGAAGTGTCCCGAAACCTTGAGCCAAGGGACGACCGCTGGTAAACGTCAGGCCTTCATGTGTCTACTTTCGGGAACGCCAATCGACTATGACTACATTCGAAGGGAAGGTAGAGCTGGGCGTATCGGCACGCGGCTGCTCGCCATCGTTCTCGATGGCCCTAGCGGACGCCTATATGTTTCTCCCACTGCGAAGCATGAGGATCGAGCATGCGAAGCTCACCCTGAGTGGGTGCCGACATTGGAGTTGCCCGACAACCCAAGAGATTTCAAAACACCAAACTATGGAATCAACACTTACTCAGGACTCTTTCTACCAAGACAGGCCGTTCATTTAGATACCCTCTCCGGTCTCGTTATCGAGGCTATGGACCACTGCCGGCACGCAACAGACGCCCATGCTACCAAGCAACTTGAAGGTTCTCATGTTTCTGAAAGTGAGGAGCTAGACACCTACGCCAAGGCTGTGGGGCTTTACCTGTCATTGGCGGTGGGAAAGGTATCCGATTATGGCAGCGCCAACACTTCTTGGAGCGTGAGCCGTGGACAAGCGCGAAATACGTTTGTCCGTCAAGCCATTCCGATGATGTGGGGGACGGCGGAAATCAACCCGTTTGTGGGTGCGGCTGGAGATGTAGCTGTCTCTTTAGAAGGAATCGTAAGATCTATCAAGAAAGGGGGCGATCAGGGGCATGCTTTCCAGCGTGATGCACAATCGCAAAGCATCAGTCTCAATAAAGTCGTCTCAACAGACCCCCCTTACTTTGACAATATCGGATATGCGGAGTTGTCTGACTTCTTTTATGTTTGGCTCCGTCGCTCACTCAAGAACATCTACCCGTCCCTCTTCTCCACCATCTCTACCCCCAAAGCTGAAGAACTTTTTGCGCTAACCTCCCGCTATCCAAACAAGCAGACCGCAGAAGAACGTTTTATGACGGGTATGCGCCTGGCAATGCAGCGTATTCACGACCTGTCGCACCCCGCTTTTCCAGTCACGATTTATTACGCATATAAGCAGGGAGAACAGGAAGGCGTTGACTTGTCCAGCTCTGGCTGGGAAACATTTCTCGCGGCACTCATCGAGACAGGTCTAGCTATTGTAGGCACCTGGCCAATGCGAACCGAGCGTGCAGGTAGAAGCAGTGGCATTGGCACAAATGCTTTGGCGTCTTCTATCGTTCTCGTGTGCCGCAAGCGCGAACTTGACGCATCCACGATATCCCGCGCCCAATTTCTGCGCGAGCTTCGTGCTACTTTACCCGAGGCGCTGACTGAGATGACGCGAGGGGGAGAGAACTCGCCAGTCGCTCCTGTCGATTTATCACAAGCGATCATCGGTCCAGGTATGGGCATTTTCTCTCGTTACAGTGCTGTGCTCGAAGCAGATGGCACCCCTATGAGCGTGAGGACAACGCTGCAACTCATCAATCGCGCTTTGACCGGCGATGGTGATGATTTTGATTCTGAGACACAATTCTGCCTGCAGTGGTTTGAAACCAACTACTGGAAGGAAGGGCTGTACGGCCAAGCCGATGTAGCCGCACGAGCGAAAGGCACAGGCGTAGATGCGCTCGCCAAAGCGGGCGTGTTGCACTCCGGTGGCGGCAAGGTCCAGCTAGTGCGCCCAGCGGAATTAGCGGCCGGCTGGCGTCCGGAGCAGGGCAACAAGACCCCGGTGTGGGAGGGTCTGCATCACTTGATCCAGGCGCTGAATACACACGGTGAGATCGCAGCTGGCCGACTTCTCGCGATGATGCCAAGCATCAGCGGTCCGGCCCGGACCTTGAGCTACCGGCTCTACACTTTATGCGAGCGACAGAAGCTGGCTGACGATGCCCGCACCTACAACGAGCTGATTGGCTCATGGTCGGCCATTGAAGTTGCAGCCCAGGAGCACGGCTATGTGGAAACACAAGCCGACCTGTTTCAACGCTGAATTACCCAGAAGTCCGAACAAGAGGAGCAGAGCATGAAAGCCTGGCGTGAAGTTGCTGTCCCGCACGAAGACGTTCTCAGGGGTACCCTTCAGCAATCAGAGTTTGCTGCCGATTTGGCGAAGGTGCACGAAGGAACCGCACCGAAGGAATACAGCGACCCAGAGCTTTTTTTCGAGCGAACCTTCATTACCGAAGGCATGGCCACGCTGCTCCGCAGCGTGATCGAGCGGCTAAGCGGCCGAGGTGGCGACCCCGTTGTGCAACTTCAGACTGCTTTCGGCGGCGGTAAGACTCACACGATGCTTGCCGTCTACCATCTGGCTAACCACAGCATACCCGCTAGCCGATTAGCTGGTGTCTCTTCGCTGCTGGACGCCGCCGGCATTACTGAATTGCCGAAAGCCCGCATCGTTGTGCTCGATGGGACGCGTTTCTCTCCAAGCCAGCCTAAACGAACAGCCGACGCGGTGCGCCGAACACTCTGGGCTGAGTTTGCATGGCAACTGGGTGGTGCAGATGCTCTTGCCCAAGTTGCACAAAGTGACGAGAACGGTACTGCCCCCGACAGCACGCTTCTGGAAACCTTGTTGGCTGCCCAAGGGCCAGTGGTTGTCCTCATCGATGAGCTGGTGGCGTACCTTCGACAGTTCGAAGATGGCCGCAGCTATCCGGGTGGTACTTTCGACTCGAATCTGACGTTCATTCAGAACCTTACCCAGGCGTTCAAGGCCGTGCCACAAGCAATGCTGTTTGTTACTCTGCCTGAGTCGCAGCCGGAAGCCGGTAGCTCACGCGGCCAACGTGCGTTGGCCAGCCTTGAGAAGACCGTCGGTCGCGTTCATGCTTTGTGGAAGCCGGTCGGCACGGAAGAGGCTTTCGAAATCGTGCGGCGTCGGTTGTTCACCCGCATCGGTAACGATGCTCAGGCACTCGACACCTGCCGCAGCTTTGCGGACTACTACGCCGAAAACCGTGGCGACCTGCCAAAGGATACACAGGAAGGTCGTTATGTAGAGCGCATGATGCGGGCCTACCCCATCCACCCTGAAGTCTTCGATAGGCTCTACGAGGATTGGTCTTCGTTGGACAACTTCCAACGCACACGTGGCGTGTTGAAGCTGATGGCAAAGGTGATCCACCGCTTGTGGGTAGATGGCAACCAAGACCCATTGATCCTGCCTGGCAATCTGCAGCTGGATGATGCTGGCGTGCGAAATGAGATGATTTACTACCTCCCCCAAGGCTGGGACCCTGTAGTAGAGAGCGACATCGATGGGGAGCGATCAGAGACAGTAGAGATCGAGAAGAGTGACGCCCGATTCGGCAGCGTACAGGCTTGCCGCAGACTCGCGCGCACCATCTTTTTGGGTAGCGCTCCTACTACTGCTAACCAGACCAATCGCGGAGTAGATGCGGAACACACACTTTTAGGAGTGCTGCAGCCCGGTCAGGGCGCGGGCATCTACAAAGATGCCCTGCGCCGCATAGGAGATCGGCTGCACTATCTGAACTCCGCGAACAATCGCCTCTGGTTCGACGTTCGACCGAATCTCCGCCGCGAGATGGAGGACCGCAAACGGCGATTCAACGGAAAAGAACATCTTCTTCCTGAAATTCAGACAAGGCTAAGGGGATTGGTTGGTTCCATACGCAGTGTAGGAGTCCACGTCTTCAACGAGAGCCGAGCTATACCGGACGATTGGAGCTTACACCTGGTCGTTTTGACACCATCAGCCCCGTTCAGCCGGATAGGATCTTCTCCAGCGGTCAAAGTGGCACAGGATACTTTGGAGAGGAAGGGCGATCAGCCACGCGTCAAGCGCAATCGCCTCCTCTTCCTTGGAGCTGATGCGGATTCCGTACTTCGGCTGGAGGACCTGATCTGCACCTTCAAGGCATGGGAGTCCATCACTAGGGATGTTCAAGAAAAGACCCTGAATCTGGATACATTCCAAAGCGCCCAGGCTCAACGCAATCGAGAGAGTGCCTCTGAAGCCGCTAATCGCAGCATTCGGGAAACCTACAAATGGTTACTCACACCAATCGAAGAACCCGATGGGAAAGGTGGCATTCTCCCCATGCGTTGGGAGCACTTCTCGTTGAACACCGGCTCGGCCTCGTTCTCACAAGATATCGAGCGCATCTTGAAGGAGAACGAGCTGGTCATTGATCAGTGGGCCACAGTCCACCTAGACGGGCTGCTCAAGGCATGGTTTTGGAAGGATGGAGTCTCGGAAGTGCCTGCCGTGGAGGTATGGCAAAAGACTTGTCAGTACCTCTACATGCCTCGTCTGAAAGACAGCAATGTCTTTGCGACCACCGTTGCCGAGGGTGCAGCCAGCCGAGACTTCTTCGGCTTGGCCCAGGGTAAGCGCGACGGCAAGTTCCAAGCCTTTACTTTCGGGACTCGGACCGTAACTCATCTCGAATCCAATCTCTTAATCGAGCCGTCTGTCGCGGAAGCGTATGAAGCAGAGAAGCGCGCACGTGAGGTCGCCTCTGCAACCGGGCTAGTCACAGCCGGGAACACGCCAGGTAGTGCAACTCGACCCGCGCAGCCAGCCAGCTCCTCAGGCTCTGCGGACGCGGCAGTAAAAACGGGGAAGACCCGCTTCTACGGAACGGCAGCTGTAAGCCCTCTTCTTGGAAAGAAGCAGTTTGCCGATATCGTCGATGAGATTGTTCAGCAGTTCACGGCCAAGGTGGGAACTGACGTAAAGATCACCATTGAGATCCAGGCCCATTCAGCATCGGGCTTTGATGAAAGTACCCAGAGGACGGTCAAAGAGAATTGCAACGCACTTCATTTCAGCAGCTTTGATTTCGAGTCTAATGATTGATCGGCGAGGCCTTCAGGCAGTCCTCCGACCTCGATACGAACGAAAGGCGAGCCTGAGGGCGTTGACCCTTCTGTTATGACAACGGCCCAGACGCATTCCACTGCCACAAGGGCAAGGTCGTTTGTTCGCGATGCGCTTCTTTTGGCTCAGAGCGTGCAAGTAGGCCTTAGATGTCTCGGTGTCAGAAGCTCCCAACATGTCTCCTAGATCATCGGCCAGACCAGGCACCCCGTGTCGCAATTCACCGAACGGCATCGCTTCCCCGACCTCGTGAAGCGAGTAGGCATATAGATAAGGGACTACTACCCGCTCAATAAAATTTGCCAGGGACGAATTTCGTTTGAGCAACGTCCAGAGGCGAAATGGTGAACCCAGGCACAAGGCGTTTTTGGCTAACTTGTGGAAGTTCTTCGGGATCCTCCCCTGTGTCTCATGAACGATCGGTAGTTCAGAGGGATACGCCTCCGGAATGCGGAGGGTTACCTCATAGGAGTCAGTGACAGTCCTGCAACCATTCGCGGAAGCTGTGAAGTCGACTGCGCCTCGAAGAACAATTCCGCTATCTTCGCTCGGCACCAATCGAAGGTTCTCGAAACGAGCAATAACCTCCGAGATGGCAAGCTGTTCCAGGAAGGCGTCCTCAGACATTACTTTCCCCAAGGCTTTGGCGCGGACGGCACAAACACGCTTGGTGCGGCTACAGCAGCCGACACTTTCGCCGGAAAGGAGTTTCCAATGTGTGAGAGATGGTCTCGCGTTAGTTGGACATCAAAACGGCCCTGAATCTCACGATCCATACCGTCACGAGTGAGGGTGTGGAGACGAGCAAGGTCCTGCTGGACTTGGGCATGCCAAACCAAGAAGTTTTTCTCCAGCAGAGGGTTCTTGCGCCATTTATCCGCGTAATCCTCGGACGGAGCGGTGGGATTAGGTACACGAGGGTAAACCGGCTTAATGAAGCTACGCATTCTAGCAACGATCCCAGTCACCGCATCGTAAATGTCGGCCTCGCCTGAATAGGCGTGAGTTGCGAGGTTGGTGATGATCATCGATATCGGTGCCATCTCAGGCATCTCCCGGAACATCACGTCTCTGTGACGTTTCAAGAGTTGAATCGAACGCTGAAGAGGCGTCTTCCATTCATAAGGTGGCACATCCTCTACTGAAGCAAACTTCCTCATTCGACCAATGCACGAAGACGTGATTGGGCGAAGACTCTTGTACGTTCCTCAAACCATCGTGCGAAGCCGCGTGGATCGCTAATTAACCAGTCTTTCGATGTGGCAAGGTAGTTTGGGTGGCGCTGGTCGGTGATGGCAACAGCCCGCTTCGCCAATTCGAAGGGCACTCCCTGCGCCATGATGCCCTGTACGACAGCAGGCTCTTCTGCAACGCAGGGCAGGCTATCAAGATGAAAAGACGCCTCGTCAGCGTAGTGCAATCGCCAGCAGCGCGGCTTCTCCTCAAGATGGCTCAACATGTTGTGAGCTCGTGCGTAAGTTTTCAGCTCCTCTCCGAAGAGCAGCTTCAACTCGCTTTGCGTTTTGTCAGTTTTCTGGATCTGCAGAGTCACGACACTATCTAGGTCGTACTCAGCGTCATGATGGATCGGGCGTATAACCGTGCCATAGCGAAATGAGCCTTGCGGGGTTACATGAGGCGAGTACCTCGCCAATGTTGAATCCGGGCGGCACAGCCAGTCCGCAATGGAATGGTGGCGGTCCGAAGCACGCTGGTAGTACGACTCAGGGATATCAAGTGAATCCACAACGCTGTCGAGTATTTTTACTACTGCAAGCTGGTCCATGAAGCCTCCTTAATCGATGCTCAGAGCGCACTTAAAGCCATGCGCATTGTGGTGGTCGTAGAGTAGCCAGGGCATGTCTGCTTTAGGCATCCGAATTCGCCCAAGCTCAATGCAGACAGAAACTGGTGCCGCAAGGAACACGTGCAGAGGCGTGTTCTGCCCATGCTTTTCCTTGATTGTGTTGACCAGCTGTCGTGCTGCGGATCGAAAGGCGGACAAGTGTCCTCTACTTTTGATGATGTCGTTATGTGGGTCTTCCACCGTCAACCGCCAGATAGAAGCACCTTCGCCAAGCACTTGATATATACGGTCCTCGGTCACTCTCCCACTGATGTCTATGAGCAGGGCCGGCGCCCCTTCAGTCATTGAAGGATGTGTCACCTTGAAACGCAGGGGCGCAGCTTGCTCCGGCCAAGTCCATGTTTGAGGCTCGCGATGTCGCTGGTAAACATCTACCTCCGAAATATCCCCTAGCAGCGTTCCAAGCCTGACGAGAAGAGGTTGTGCGGCTAAAGCGAACACGGAAAGATGCTTTTCGGCTCCTGACTCTGAAAGCGGTTCTCGCACCTTTTTTGCGAAGAGCTTGCGCAGGTTCGCATCTTCATTCGCCCAGAACGCCGTTTCAGTATCCGAGAAGGCCACGTTCGTCATTTGCAAGGTTAAGGCGTTCCTGGAGGCAGGGAAGCGAAGCGGCATCATCGCAGTAGCTGCCTGCTTGAAATTGAGGCATGTCGATTGATCACCTATGTTTGATCCGTATAGGAGCACATGACTGGAATGTTCCGGCGCTATGCCGGTGACGAGTTCCACTCGCTCTTCATGCTTCCTCTTCATTTCAAGAAGGAGGTCTGTAGGGTATTCTTGGGCGCCATCCCCACTGTCGATTTCGACATGACACTGGTGGCACACCAGTATCAAATTCTCTGCCGAGTTCAACAGTTCCTTTGGGATCCCTTGACGGCCCCGTGGCCCACACCGGCTGAATGAACGAATGTGGGCCCTCTGAGCGACATTCAGTTCCCGCTGAGTCACGAGAGACCACGAGACAGGTCGATTGCACCCAGCAAACTCACAACGGGCCGCAGCGCGTCCCCACAGAATTGCCGTCACCTGCGAAGGCACATAGCGTGTGACGTCATACTCGCTCTCGTTGGATTGCGCATCTTTCGCACTGGCTCGTCCCACGCGTTCCCCCCTTGACTTTCTTCAGCGTCAGCGTGCAGGCTGGTACACAAGTGAAACACTACAGCGAGAACGCGATTGGGTCAAGGGTGAACCACTGGTACACATGTGGAACACGGGGAGGAAATTAGCATGCCTCCATTGGAAGATCTTGGGAGAAGAGCGGCAAAACACCGCGAGAAGCTGGGCTTAGGTATCCGTGCGGCGGCAAAAGAGATTGGAGTGAGCCATCCCACGTTGTCCAGGATCGAGCGAGGACATCTGCCAGATCTGGAAAACTATCAGCGAATATGTCGATGGCTCGGCGAAGATCCAGAGAGCAACGTGATGCCGTCTGCTGGCGCCGAAGGCTTTGGAACGCCTGTTGTAGCGGAGGTTCATTTTCGCAAGCGGGCGACCATAACGCCTAAAACAGCTCAGGCTTTAGCGCAGATGATTCTTGCAGCTCAAGAATTTCTTGCGGCAGGAAAGTGATCTGATCTTGAGTGAATTGCGTCGGGGCTTCAAAGCGTGGTGCGAAAGAGCGGCTGCTGGATACCGCCGGGACCTAGGCTTGCGTCCTGACGAAGCTCTGAATCCGCTCGCACTCGCTCACCATCTGCAGGTTCTGGTGATCTCGCCTGAAGCGCTTAGCGGCCTATCGGCAAGCGCTGCCCATCATCTGTGTGTCACCGACGCTGACAGCTGGTCTGCTGTCACTCTCATCGAAGGGGATAGGAAACTGGTAATCCTAAACCCATCGCACTCGGCGGCCCGAAAGAACAGTGATCTCGCTCACGAACTTTCACACTTGATTTTGGAGCATAAGCCGACGCAAGTGTTCTTCGGCCCTGACAAGTCCCTCCTCATCAGAGAATTTGATCGCGTACAGGAGGCGGAAGCTGAGTGCTTGTCATCGGTGCTACTCGTTCCTCGAAAGGCACTACTTGCGCTGCTACCTATCAGTGATGACGAAATGGCTGCTCAACAGTTAGGTGTGAGCACACAGATGTTCCGAATGCGCCGGAACGTAACTGGGGTTGATCGTCAACTCGCTCGCCGATGGTAGCTACGCTTCGCGACCCTGCTCACCAAGGCCTTCACCGCAGCCGACATGGCTACTTAGCTTATGTCTTGGCTAGTGCCCTTGGAAGCTCATCCCATCGCCCTATCCGACTGTTCTATTTTGCCGAAGACTTGGTTCCAGATCGTCTACAAGCTCTGCCCTATGGCCGTCCCACGAGATCCACAATAGCCAGCGCATCTTCGAGTGTCACAACAGAATAGAGCGGAGCAGCTGCCACGGTTACGCTCTCGATGCTTGGACGTTTTGACGGTTTTTGAATCAAGATTGGCTGGTTGTATACGCGCGAAGAGCTCCAATCTAGAAATGCCATCCATGGGTCCCAGCCCTTCCGAGTCTTTTCCTGCGGGTCGCTGGTGGCTGAGTTATATCGAACGTTGGCCGCAACAAACAATGGTTCGACAAAGGTGTTGTCGTTCTCGTCAAAGAAGCAGATATTAATTCCGAGCATCTGCTGCTCGCTTCCCTTGGGGACGTACAAGCGAATCAGACCTTCCGCTAAATATACCTGCCGACTGATGCTGCTCCCAAGGTTGAGCGTGACTACGTTGCCGTACAGAGATTCGTAGCTGCTCAGCGTTCGGTCCAGATCGCGAAACAGACGTACACAATCCGCATGCATTCCCCGAACTGCCATCATGGCTTGAGCCATCTGCTTGCCATAATCAGCGCTCATAAAATCTCCCGGGGGCCGATCCATAAGCAGCCAAGGAATCTGCCCCGCTCTGAAAATACTTGTATTCGTAAAACGTGCCGCCAGGCATCGGTGAGGGTAGCGAGGCTTTTCTGAAGCCATGAAATGCTTCGAACCCTCGTCCACGTAGAAACTGGTAGACCTCTTGGAGAAGCTGGTCTTTGGCCGAGAAGGCCTGTGCTGTTTCCAAGACATCTCGCCATTCGAGCCCAAAGAGGTTACTGACATCATCAGGGGCCAGAGCTAGAGATGCGTTCATTTCGTTTAGCGCAAATGAACGTGTCAAATACACCACCACACGATGATCTTCGACGTTCCACTCAGGGATTTGCTCCCTGTCCCTCAGTAGCTCAAGATAGCGAACGAGTTGATCATTGCTGCCGATCCCGCTCTTTCCTGAGTTCAGCTTGACCTCGATGAGCACGGTGAGAGGCAGGACTCCAAGGCCCGTGAAACGAAGAAGCAGGTCTGGCTCTCCATGCTTTGGAAAGCACGTCCAGAACCTTGTTTCCAGTTCCGAATACCTCTCAAACAGTATTCCCCTGCTATTCAACTCGGTAACGAGGGAAGCTCTGAGACCTGAAGGGCTCGTGGCGCGCCTAAAGAGCTGTTCCCAAAATGCAGGAGGCGAAACAAGCCTCAGATGGCCAAATACAGCCGAGGTCAACCAGTCTTCCTGCTCTTCGGCTGCAGGCAGGCGTTTGCCATTAATCTCCGCTAGCAGCACAAAAGTCTCCTCACTGGCACGAGCTTCCGGTCCAACGCTACATGATTCTGCGGGTGTGAAGTTGAGGCTGCAGTGCAAGTAGCGAGAGTCTATGGTTGATCATCTCGGTGAAGCTTTGCGAGGAGCCTCAACTTTGGCCACAGCATTGTCCACCGAAAGGCTTCTTTTGCACTGTCGTCCTTATTTCGAGTGGTTAGTGACAGTCTCTACCTTCTGCATCGGCAAATGATGGAGGTTCCGAGTCACGCCGAGGCGCCCATGA
>CALMVK010000041.1 GCA_937873145.1 uncultured Granulicella sp.
GGTTTCCGCAGAAGCAGCTGCAATTCCGGTGGAAAGTCGTTAAGGCTCTTACCTCTTAGGGCTAACGCCTCCCGGAGCTCCTGTTCAGAGAAAGGGTCCACCGTTATTTTCTGCAGGTGTAAATGAGGAAGATCAGATAGGTGCGTCTTCCAGTAGGATTCGCGTGCCGTGCAGATTAGCGCTACCCGTCCAGCAAACTCCGGGCGTTGAGCATCTTCGAGAAGCGACCGCCAATACTTAGCGCTTTCGCGCTCGTTCAGACCATCGAAAACAACAAAAGCAAGCGGTCCGTTTGCTCGATTCGCCGGGGCTTCCCACCACCGACGCAGGCGCTTTTCTGGAGACATCGGAACAGAGCCGTCTCCAAGTCTGAGCGCCAACAATTGTTCAATTGTCTTGAAGGTGCCTGCATCCTTCGAGGGAACAAAGATCACTGGCGGCAATTCTTCGGTGGAACGCTCGATTCGAGCTGTTATCCATTGAGCGACCGACCAGCTCTTTCCATCACCCTCTTCGCCGACGAGAAGGAGCGTCTCGGTGCGATTGAATTCCCACCAAGCATCGATTGCTTGGTCTATGCTAACCCTTACGATGGTTCGATTCTGTGCAGATCTCAATGCTAAGGGTTGTCCTAATCTCGCCCTGGCTTCGTCTACGTTCTGCATTAGAGTCAGCCAATCACGGTTTCTGGTTCGTCTCCAGAGTGCCCACCCTCCTTCGGGATGCTCGACTTGGTTTCGCAGCCGCGAAACCCGTGCATCGAATCCTGGTTGCTCCCGAACTCTGCCAAGCGCCACAATCCATCGAGCTCTGTCTGCGGTGAAAAACCCATCAAGGACTTCTGGAAATGCCGCGCACAGAAGGTCGAGATTTCCCTTTCCGTTCTCAAGAGAATCGAGGATTAGAACGTCAACTGAGTCTTTTGCCGCAATCGCTTCCAACTCACTCACGAGTTGTTCAGGGACGCTTCTTGACGCGGCCAAAATCCACAGATCGAGTTCTGGGATCGATGCGGTTGCCTGCTGCATCTCGGCAATCAGCTCGCGTGCTTTGAGTCCGGTTGATTGCTTGTATCGCTTGCTTTCAAAAGCGATCGATATGCCTGCCCTCGAACTTGTTTTCGCATCCCGACCCCCTTGTTCACCTGAATGCGATACGTAGAATCGTAAGCCGGTCATGGCTGTTAACAGGCTGCTGACTAGGCCTTCGAAGCCCTGTACTCCTGTTGCGCTGAGCTCTTGCAGAAAGGTACGGATCGGGGGGTGAGAGAGAGGGAGTCGTTTCATGTGGATCAGGAAATCTAAGTCTCTTTCCGAGTGATCTCGGCATAGTTAGCGTAGCTCGTCGGTACAGAACAAAACGAAAGGGTCGGAACCTGGAGAGATAGCGCACAAGCAACGCGCTAGGGGCGTGCGTTCTTGGAACGCTCTTATTACTGGGTACTGCTGATTAGCTTTACGAAGGTGCCACATGAGCCATGACTGACTTTCCGAGTTCACAAATTCCGCTGTATTCGAATCCTGACACCCGCCAGACGCCGATCAGCAAAAATGAGCCAGAACCCAGATAAGTACGTCACGAGTGTGCCATGAAACGCCTCACGTGCCAGCCATGACGAAGCTAAGAAAAAACAGAGTTCCTCAAAGATCAGTCTCAAGGATTGATGCTTCCGCTTGCCGTTTTGTGTTCTTCGCTAGTCCTATCGCAGATGGACTCACCCCTGAACTTTCCTTTCAAATTCCTCTAGTAGACGAAGATGTATCGCTGTCGGCAAGGGAGCTTCCGAGAAGTACTTGTTCTCTGAAAATCTCGCCTGTCCGCGCCTTTCAACCGAAAAGGGTGCGATGCCCATCTGCCTCGACACAGGATCATGACCAACCTTCACGCTCGTTGGAAGGTACTGCACAGGCTCCTGCCAAATCTCGGAGAGATGTTGCGAGTTTTGGTCAGACAGCCATCTGAGCACCGGATGAAAAGTCAGTAGATCGGCGCTGCTTTCAAACGTGATATCACTCACGTATGCAAAACGCTCTATGTC
>CALMVK010000042.1 GCA_937873145.1 uncultured Granulicella sp.
AAGACCTTTGCGGCTTCGTTGTAGGCGTAGATGGCCCCCGTGCTTCGCCGTCCTGGGATGCTCTGGAGGAAAAGGAAACCACCCTCCGTCTCGATCAGGCGTTCGGCCCGGGCTTCGCCGGCTTTCAGAAACGCGCCTAGAACCTCCCACCTCGAAGAATACGGGGTAATGCCCGGCAGCTCATGGATGGAGAAGAGGTATTCCACGCGCAACTGGCCCAACAGCTCTCTCTTGGAATAGCGACGTTGTGTAAGCATCGGGGTGGTCCTTTCAGGGTAAATTTGGTCAGAGATTGAGGAGGGTGAGGGTACGGGTTTCCTGTTGCCAGTCAGCCCCGCGTTGGTACGCAGCTATCGAGCGATCTGCGCGTCAGTGAAGGTGGTTCGGATCGCGGCTGTTCGGACCGCAACGTGGACGCGTGCATACACGAAACGAGACCAGGCACGATCAAGAGCAACGGCGAGAAGAGGACAAACCCATCGCGGCTGCCCTCCGACGTGCTCCTGCAGGTAGGCATCAGGCTCGCGAAGAAACTGCTGCCGGTCGGTCACCGACTCAATGCCTTCGGCCGCGACGCGTTCCAGTTCCAGACGCCCCGCCCAGATCGAAGGGAGGGCGATCGATTCGGTGTAGTCCAGCGGTTCTTCGGCAGAGGAAAGAGCCGGATGATCGACGCATGCCAACAGGCGGACCGCCTCGGCCGCGTGCATCGCCGCTTCGGTTCTTGTCAGTGGCCGTGCTTGCCCCGTGACAGCGCGAAGGCGATTGGAATCCAGACTGAGCGTGATCTCACTGAGCGTGGTCAGAAGCCGGCGAACGAGCCGCTTTGCGGTGGCGCGCTGATACCCCATCCCAAGCAGGTGGACGTGGGCGGGCCTGACCTCTTCCACAAACTGAAGGATCTGCTCCTGAGACATGCCTGCCTTTCTTCATCGGAAAAGCCGGACACAAAGGGAGTCCGACTAACTCGCAGGCTTGTTCATAGAACTCCTTTGGCGTCAGTGCCCCCCTTTGAAGCGGGACCAAGAGACGCGCTCCGGTAGCGGCCAACCTTCGCAGCTCGGCTCGGTAGCGCACGAGGAGCCCAAGGGTGTACTCCTGGTCTCCTACCCTGTCGGGAACCACGAGGCTCATCTTGCTTCCGTGGCGTTCAGCAAGGCACTGGTAAAGGGATAAGCGGTCTATCCATTGCTGGTGGGAAATGGGGCGAGTGACAGCAAGCCCTTGCAAAGTAACTGTGACCTCGGAAAAGGCTCCACTGTCGGCAAAGAGGGATAGTTCGGACCGCAGCAGCTCTTCTCTGGCTTCCTCTCGCACGTGACCGGCCGAGAAGCCGACCGGTATGCGCGCAAGAGAAAAGCCCCGAATCTCGCGAGCTTCGTTGACACCCGAAGCAAACGCCAGAACGCGGGGCGGAAGCTGCGCACGGCCCACGTCGAAGAGGGTGGGCTGCATAGATCCCTTTCTTGTTTTTGTTTCAAAGCCAGCGGATACTGCTACTGGCATGGCAGTAAAGATGACGACAGCGCGACTTCTAGCAGACCCCGGAGTGTTCGTGAGGGCTGAGGACTACAACAAGGCCGTCCATCACGGCGTTGTCTGCCGAAGCTGCCGGTGTACGGTTCACGGCACGTCTGCGTACGAACGAAACCAGAATGGACTTCAAATCCACGTCCGCGCCTTCTTCAGCGTCTCCGCCGGAGTTCGTCACAAGCAGGGCTGCGGGTATAACGTCCAGAGGACGATGGACCTGCTCGTCGCTCGTTCTTCCAAGATCACGAATTTGGATGTAAACGCAATCCCGCTGCTAGCTCACGATTCCGGGACGAAGAAAGCAGAGTTTCGGCTGCACATTATGATGGATTGCCTTAAAGCAGGGCCGCCATCCCGCCTTGAGGCGTCCAATCCACAACGGGTGCCCTACCTAGTCGTCGGAGGACACTACGTCCGCTCAGCCCGGGTTCTGAGCTCCTACCTGAACACCACGAGGAGCTTGCTGGCTTTCATCGCTCGTTTCGAAGGCAACGACTCCCTCAGCGATCACGTCACCTTCAAATACGAGAAGCACACAATCAAGTGGCGCGACTTCTTCTTCAACCAGAACCAGCAGAAAGAACTTCTTGAAAAGCTGATGGCTATGGATACAAAGGCAGAGGCGTACCATCCGGTCGCGTTCGTAGTGAGGACCCGGGACAGCAGTGTAGATAACAAGCTATCCGGTGATACTCCCCTAAAACTGACCCGCACTTCCCTCCTCTGGGAGGGGCAGAAGCTTTCCCTTTTCACGACGCTCTACGTGGTGCCTGACTTCCTGGTCCCCTCGATCCAGTCGCGGGAGTACACCGTTGTCTGTGCCATCCCGAGACGCCTGAAACCGATCTCACGAGTCACCTCAGAGGGACAGAAGAAAGGATGGAACAACAGCCTGGGCCTGCATGTTCCAATTTATTCGTCAGCCCAAGTCTGTGGCTTTCGCCCAATCGAGGCCTGAGCGGTTCATGTCCTAACGAACGTCCTTTCAACACGGTCTCCGGATCAACAGTCGGTAGATACGGAACGCCTCCTTCGTGACTTCTTGTGCAAGCCCGCTGGTAGAGGTACCGGCAGACCGGAGCTCGTCGGACAGTTTGTACGCGCCGTCCATGTGCATGCGACCTGGAGATCGGGCTATTGGCCAGCACAACAATGCCTTCCTTTTCGAGGTGACCGCGGCGGGCAACTTCGACGAAACGGATTCGCTCCGCCCGCAACAGCCAGCAGGAACTGCTCTTTCAGTTCGTCTCGCCGGCTCACAGGAAAGACATCAGAGGCGATCGAAGAGGACAACAGCTGGATGGTGGCAATAGAAAAGGAGCCGATGAAGGCTCCTTTTGGTGTGTCGATCACGCCATCCTCAAAAGCCTTGAGGACCGTGTTCCGGGTTTTCGCGTGAACCATGACGACTCCTTTTCACTGGCTAAGTTGGCCACGGTTCCGCGTGTCCATGGAGCCAATTGGTAGGTTGGCTCCATGGACAGTAGGCAGGCCTGCTGTCTGCTAGGTTGTTCGGACTGTTGCTGCCTCTGCGCGTTCCCGACGACGCTGCGCAATCAGCGCTCGCATCGCAGGAGGAAACTCATGGAAGAGGTAGCCGCGTCCGGTGCACTC
>CALMVK010000043.1 GCA_937873145.1 uncultured Granulicella sp.
ACCGGCTTGCCATTTTTGGTCACCAGCACCGGCTCCCGCTTCGCCTGTACCTCGTCCATCACGGCCAGGCACTGCGCCTTGAACTTTGCCGCAGCCATCGTCCTCATCGGGTCCTCCTAGATCAATGTGGTCACTATAGCATGGTCACATTCTGCGTTACTGCCCACCGTTTGCGCTCAGGCTAAAGATCGGCAGATACAGCGCAATCAGAATAATGACCACAACCAGCCCCATCACCACCAGGATCAGCGGCTCGATCAGGCTCATCGCCGCAGTCAGATTGGTCTGGACGTCCTCCTCGAAGAACTCCGCCACCGAGTTCAGCATCTGCGGCAGCGCGCCGGTCGACTCGCCCACCTCAATCATCTCGACCGCAAGCTCCGGGAAGATCTTGGTCGAGGCCAGCGAGACCGACAGACCCTTGCCTTCACGCACCGTCTCGACGGACCGGAACACCGCCCGGCTGATCTGCCGCGAGTCGATCGCCTTTGCCGCCGTTTCGAGCGACGGCACCAACGGCAACCCGCCCGTCAGCAGCGTCGAGAGCGTCCGCGCAAACAGCCCCACCTGGTACTTCAGCCAGACATTGCCAAACACCGGCAGCGCGATCCGCACCCGGTCCACCACCGTCGCACCCGCCTCCGTCTTGGTCCAGCGATACAACAGAAACAGCAGCACCGCCACCACCACGCCTGCGTAGATCCCGTAGCTCTGCGCATAATGCCCGGAGGCCAGGAGGAAAACCGTCAGCGCCGGCAGCGCCGTTCCCAGCTGGTCATAGAGCTTCGCAAACTGCGGCACCACAAACGTGATCAGGAAGATGAACAGGCAGATCACCATGATAATCAGCAGCGACGGATAGATCAGGCTGGCCTGCAGCTTCTTGCGAAACGTCAGCGACACCCGCTGGAAATCGAGAAACCGTTGCAGCACCTCTTCCAGATTGCCCGAGCGCTCGCCCGCGAGCAGCGTCGTCGTATAGACGATCGGAAATCCTCCCTGCGCCTCGAACGCCGCCGAAAGCGACTCGCCCGTCTTCACCCGCGTGGCCACATCTTCCAATTGGCCCCGAAAGTTCGCGAGTTTTTGCCGCCGCCCCAGCAACTCGAGCGACCCCAGGATTGGCAAACCCGCGCGGATCAGCGTCAGGAACTGTTGGTTGAAGATCAGAAACGTCTCGAGCTTGACCTTCTTCTTGCGACCGTCGCCGCCAAGCAAACCCTGTGCCTTAACCGAGTAGACGAAGTAGCCGGACTGCGTAAAGCGCGCCCGCAACTCCTCGGCCGTTGCCGCGGCGTGCGTCTGCTCCTGCACCCTGCCCCGCTCATCCGCCAGCCGTACGGTATATTCCGTCATCGTTCCCTCTTAGACGCAGGGCCTTCCCGAGGTTATCCCCTGGACGGGAAAAAGGCGCTCCGCACTGGAAGCGCCTTGGCAAGATCTCGACGGAAAAACTAAACGCTGAAGCTCGAGCCGCATCCACAGGTGCTTTTTACGGTAGGGTTATCAAACTTAAACCCAGCAGCTTCCAGCGTTTCTACGTAGTCGACCGTGCAGCCGTTCAGGTACATGGCGGAGGTCGCGTCGACAAAGACCTTCAGGTCATCGAAGCGCATCACCTTGTCCATCATGCCGCTCTGGTTTTCAAAGGACATCGAATACTGAAACCCGGAACAACCTCCACCAACCACGCCGATGCGCAACCCGGCAGGAAGCGGATCCTGCGTCGCCATAATCTCGCGAACCTTGCCGATCGCCGCATCCGTCAGCTTGACCGGAAGAGCCGGTACGGATGCTGGAGCCTCAACGACCTCGGGAACAACAACAGATGTAGACATATCGAAATCTCCTTGAAACGCCTGGCCCTTCCAGTGTAGCTGGGCACACGGACTGCAGCAACCATAGATAAGATGTGGCAGGCGGCAGAGCGATGCACGCACCTCGACCTTCCGTGCGCGGTGGCAACATTCGCGCATAATAAAGCATGTCTCTGCTTTACTTCCTGGCCGACGCCTTCATCAATACTTTTGGCATTACGCAACCCACCGAGCAGACTCGCAAGCAAGCAGCACTCTTCATCGGCAGTCTTCTGCTTCTTACACTGGGAGCCGTCGCCGTGGTCGGTTTTCTGCTGCACGGCATCCTGGGATAGGCTTTCCCGAAATGGGAAATGATGAATTAAATCCGTTGCAAAATGACACAGTCGGGGTATGCTTCTCCTGCATCGCGATCCGAAGTTGTAGTACCCTCCACGACTCAACGCTCGCGGGGCATCGCCGTCTTACCCCAATTGGGGATGGAGAATTGCCATGACTCTGAATCCTGTTCTACTCACTCTCTGGGCGGTCCTCTCCGCTTGCTTCGTAGGCCTGCTCATCTATCGCAGCCAACTGACCCGGTACGAAGACGAGAAGCTTTACCTGAGCGAAGGTGAAGCTCAGCAGCAGGAGACTCACCGCTCTATCGTTCGCCACATCCACCGCCTCCAGCCGATCGTCCGCGTCATCGGTGGCGCCGCCAGTCTCGTCACCCTGTGCGCTGTCGGCATCTACGTCTGGAATGCCTGGCAGACCATCCAGTAAGGTTCCGCGTTTACCCCTTCCCTCCAGATCCGCCTCGAAGAGAGAATCGCGGCGGATTTCTTTGCAGGCGCAACTCTTAGA
>CALMVK010000044.1 GCA_937873145.1 uncultured Granulicella sp.
GACAGGCACAGCAAGCCCGGAAGGCAATTGAGGAAGCTTGCGCGGCGGATGGCATCTTCGTCCCGCTCCTAGTGCTGGCAGAACTCTTTTGGGTGTTAGCCCGCGCCTGGGAAAAGGAGCGTGTGTTCGACACACTCGAACACATCTTCAGCACCGATGGAGTGATCGTCGAATCCCACACCATAGCGGAGCGTGCGTTGAAGGAAGCACGAAGCGGAGGTCCAGGCTTTGCGGACCGACTCATCGCCGAGGCGGCTTTTGCTGGGGGAGCAAAAGAAGTCTTCACCTTTGATAAAGCCTTTGCCCGCCTACCTCGCATACGTAGCTTGCAGTGACATGACGGAGCCCAACTAGGATGCCGGTTACAGAACACACAATTAACGATGCGCTCGCTGGGATATTGCGGGGCACCCGGACAGCCTGGAAACAGGGAACGGTTGTTCGCTCTGAGAACACAGGAATGCTCCGGGATAGCAATGGTCGTCCTGACATTCTCGTACTTGAACCGAATGTGTCTCCTGTGGTAATTGAGACAGAGGTTTTACCTGCAATCACGGTCGAGCAGGAAGCGTGTTCTCGCCTCGGTTGCGTCATAAAGGCGAATGGAAAACGGATTCTAACCTCCGTCGCAGTACGGTTTCCGAAGCGAATCAGAGATTACCAAGGTGAGGCACTAGTCTCCGAGTTGATGAAGGCTGACGACCTTGAATTGGCGCTTTACACAGGTGTTGATACCAAGTCCGCCATGCGGCACCCCAAATCAGGATGGCTTCTAGGGTCCGCGAAAGATCTCTCAGTCTTGACACAGGCGGCATCGGTTCCTCCAGAGCTAATTGAGAAGGCTGTTAATCATCTGGTTGCTGGTGTGAGTCAAGCGGCAGGCATCATGCACGAAATGGACCTCTCGCATCCTGCTTCTATGTCGAAGATCTGCGGGGAGTTGAAGCAGGATAAAGCGGAACAGACGTTCCGCATGGCTGCGACAATCCTTGCAAACGCTCTCGTTTTTCAAGAGGCTTTGGCAAACGGACCTGGAGAGCTGGCATCAGTAAGGTCGCTTGAGGAGTTGCGGCTTGCAAACGGGGACATCTCTAAAAGCGCTCTCCTGAACGAGTGGAAGAAAATTCTTCTCGTTAACTACTGGCCCATTTTTGACATTGCACGACGAATCCTGACACTCATCCCTCTAGAAACAAGCAAAGCCCTCATCGGCGGACTTGCGCAGACTGCTGAAGAGCTCGTCGAGAGTCGCTTGATGCGTTCTCATGACTTAACAGGGGCCGTTTTTCAGCGCCTCATTGCCGACCGCAAGTTTCTTGCGGCGTACTACACGACTCCTGCTAGTGCTGCGCTTCTTATAGGCCTGGCCATCACCGACCGAAAGCCCCTAAAAGGGAGCGAATGGGGAGATGCAGCGCAGGTAAAAGCGATGAGAATAGCAGATTTCTCTTGTGGTACAGGGACGCTGCTTTCAACTGCATACCAACGTATAGGTCAAACGCATGAGTTAGCCGGGGGCAACTCTGAGTCGATTCACCCAAGCATGATGGCACATTCCCTAGTGGGATGTGACGTGCTTCCAGCAGCAGCCCACCTCACAGCGTCTATGCTTTCGGGTAGTCACCCTACCGTGAAGTACAAACAGAGTTCTGTGCTCACGCTTGCTTACGGTGTTCAACCCAACGGCAATGTTGCGACAGGATCATTAGACCTGCTCGATTCCCAAAAAAAGATGGAGGTTGTTGCAATTACTGCGAAGGCAGCCGGGGGCGAAGGCGAAGCTGAAACTGACATCTGGACTACGCTGCCGCATCAGGATTTCAGCCTGATCGTTATGAATCCACCTTTCGTTCGAGCTACGGGGCAGGAAGCCAATAAAAAGGGCGTTCCCAACCCGATGTTTGCAGCCTTTTCCGCCTCTGAGGAAGAGCAGAAGTTGATGGGAAAGCAGATCGCACGATTGTCCGCTGGCAGCAGCGCACACGGCAATGCTGGTCTAGCTTCGTACTTCTTGGTTCTTGCTGATAAAAAGCTGAGAATTGGAGGGGTACTGGCGCTTGTCATGCCACTTAGTCTCTTGTCCGGTGAGGCATGGGAAGAATCGCGCCAAGTGATTGCCGCAAAGTATTCAGACCTGATCGTTGTTTCGATTGCAGGAGCGAAAGATGACGAGATGGCCTTTTCTGCAGATACGGGCATGGGCGAATGCCTTCTGGTCGGCATAAAGAAGAAAACAGGAGCGGTGGAAGTTGGCAAGAAGACAGCCCGCGCTTCCAGCACAGCAATCTTTGTCGTGTTAAAACAGCGTCCGATTTCTCAACTGCAGGGATACAGCATTGCACGCCAAATCCACAAAGCTGTGGAAGGAGGAAAGCTCAGAAAGCTTTCTGACGGGCCTGTTGGAGCGACCAAACTGGCGTTCGGAGAAGAGGTGATGGGACAAGTCATCACAGCACCGCTACCCATGGCCGGAGCTTGGAACCCTACGCGCATACTAGATCTCTCGCTTGCTCAAGCGGCCTATCAAATAGCCTACAAAGGGTTGATATGGCTTCCTGGCATGGCAAAAGAGGACGCCCCGAAAATCAATATGACAACGATGGGCAAATTGGGCTCAATCGGTCCTTACCATGCTGATATTGATGGCGTTACACAAGACGGGAGCGTGCGGGGTCCTTTTGAGCATGCAGCAGTAAGCGACACCAGTTCGTCCACGTATCCGATGCTCTGGAATCACGACGCAGAGCGTGAACGTTGCATGTGCTTTGAAGCTGACAGCGAAGGGCAAATCCGCGAGGGTGCGACAGCAGAGAAGGTTAAAGCTGTTTGGGATACGCGATCTCATTGCCACTTTAATCAGAACTTTCGCTTCACCAGTCAGTCCACAGCTGTGCAATTTACGAAGCGAAGAACACTTGGTGGCCGTGCGTGGATTTCACTTCAAATGGCTGATTCGAAGTTCGAGAAAGCCGCCGTTGCTTGGTGCAACACAACCCTAGGGGCTCTGTTGCAACAATCAGGCCCGGACAGGGGCGTCCAAGTGGTTGCCCTG
>CALMVK010000045.1 GCA_937873145.1 uncultured Granulicella sp.
TCGGCCAAAGAGATTGATCGGAAGACGTCGCCGCCGGGGTCACATCATTACTTTGGCTGGCATGATCCGGCTTGGTCGCTGATGCTGTATGCGCGGACGGCGCAGGTCGATGCGGCGGCGTGGGAGACGGGCTGGCTGGTGGCGGCGGGGGCAGTTTGGGGGACGGCTAAGGCGTGGCAGGTACGGGTGTCGAAGGTGTGGATGCTGCTTTGGGTGCCCTTGCCGTTTTATGTGTATTCGATCTCGTACGGGTCGGTGCCGATCTTTATTCCGCAGCTGTATCCGCACTCGTTTTATAACTCGCGGTATGGGATGGAGATGTTGCCGGTGCTGGCGCTGTTCGGCACGTATGCGCTGGTGCTGCTGGTAGGCAGGCTGGGCGAGTGGAGGCCGCTGGCGGTGCGGTTTGCGCAGCCGGTGCTGCTGATGCTGGTGGTGCTGAATCTGGTGCTGATGGTGCATGCGACTCCGCTGGTGCTGAAGGAGGCGATGGTGAACTCGCGGGGGCGGCTGGCGCTTGAGCAGCCGCTGGCGCAGCAGCTGATGACGTTTGTGCCGGGGTCGGTGATTCTGATGGAGAACTCGGAGCATGTGGGCGCGTTGCAAACGGCGGGGATCCCGCTGAAGCAGACGATTGGGCCATCGGATTACTACCGCTGGCGGGAGGCGATCGAGGACCCGGCGAAGACGGCGAACTACGTGGTGGCGGTGGCGGGGGATGAGATTGCGAATGCGGTGGCGCGGCATCCGGAGGGCTTGACGGAGCTGACGATTCTTTGCAGCACGAATCAGCCGTGTGTGCGGGTGTACCAGTCGGACCGGTTTGGCAAGGGGCGTTAGCGGATGCACGAAAAAAGGCGAATACGGGGATTCTGCCTTCGCCAGAATGACAACGGGTTTTTGATCTGGAGGGGTTGACGGAGTTGACGATTCTTTGCAGCACGAACCAGCCGTGTGTGCGGGTGTATCAGTCGGATTGGTTTGGCAAGGGGCGTTAGCGGATGCACGAAAAAAGGCGAATACGGGGATTCTGGCTTCGCCAGAATGACGACAGATTTTGGGGAGCGGAAGAGCGATGAAGTTTGTAAAGGCACATGCGTGCGGCAACGATTTTTTGATCGTGGAGGAGGCGGCTGCGGGGCGAAATCATGCTGCGCTGGCCAGGCGTTGGTGTGCGCGGAATACGGGCGTTGGGGCGGACGGGATTGAGTTTCTGGAGCGGCGTGCGGATGGGAGTTTGTTTCTACGGCTGTTCAATGCGGATGGGAGCGAGGCGGAGCTTTCGGGCAATGGGACACGGTGCGTGGCGGCGTGGCTGGCCGAGAGCGAAGACCGCACGGAGGTGGCGCTGGGCACGCATGGCGGGGTGCGGACGTGCCGGGTGATCGAGCGGGCGGGGGCGGTGTTTCAGATTGAGAGTGGTATGGGCGTGCCTCGGGTGATGCCTCGGACGATTGTGGTGGAGGGAGTGGGCGAGGTTCCGGGGGCGATGGTGAATGTGGGCAATCCCCACTTCGTCTTATTTGTGGAAGCGGAGGACTTTGGCGCGCATGGCTTGAGCTGGCAGGCGCTGGGGGCGAAGATCAGCGGGAGTCCGCTGTTTGCGCATGGGACGAATGTGGAGTTTGTGCGGATGCGGGCGCCGGGGGAGATCGAGTTTCGGATCTTTGAGCGAGGGTGTGGGCCGACGACGTCTTCTGGGAAGCGGACGTGTGCTTCGTCGTCGGAGTCTATGATGCTGCGGGGAGCGGCGACGGAGCTGACGGCGTTTGCCGAAGGTGGACCGCAGCGGGTGGTCTGGCCGGCGAGGGACCAGGCGATGCTGCTGACCGGGCCGGCGGAGATCCTGTGTGTGGGAGAGGCGTTTTGACGGGGCTGGTTCGACCGAAGGCGTTACGGGCTGGGTCGCTGATCGGGATCGTTTCCCCGGCAAGCCTGGCGAATGCGGAGGCGGTGGCTCGGGGGGTGGCGGCGCTTGAGGGGATGGGGTTTCGGACTCGGCTGTTTCCGCACGCGCTCGATCGCGGCCCGCTGAACTATGCGGGGACGCTCGAGGCGCGGCTAAGCGATTTTCATGCTGCGTTTACGGATGGGGAGGTGGATGCGGTGTTTTGTACGCGCGGGGGATGGGG
>CALMVK010000046.1 GCA_937873145.1 uncultured Granulicella sp.
TAAGCCGCCCAACGCTAGGCCGATCCCATCCAGCCGTTGGCGCGCATCCAGGTGGCGAGCAGGTCGGGCCAGCTCTTCAGGTCGGGGAAGCCGGGCGCGAGGCCAACGCCGTGCGGGCCGTGCTGGTAGAGGTGCATTTCGGCCGAGACATGATTGGCGATCAGCGCGGAGTAGAACAGCACGCTGTTCATCACCGGCACGATGTTGTCGTCGGTGGTGGCAAAGAGAAAGGCCGGAGGGGTGTTCGCGGTGACGTGCTTTTCAGGCGAGAGAAGCTGAAGCAGCGCAGGGGCGGGGGAGTTGCCGAGAAGACCGATGCGCGAGCCGGTGTGGCCGTACTTCAGGTCCAGGGTGATGACGGGGTAGGCCAGGATGAGGAAGTCCGGCCGCGCCGACTGGCGGTCGATTGCGTCCGAGGGCGGGTAGAAGCTGGTCTCGTAGAGGGTGCCGGCGGTGGCGGTCAGATGACCTCCGGCGGAGAAGCCCCACATGCCGATGTGGTCGGGGGCGAAGCCGAGTTCGGCGGCACGGGCGCGGACGGTGCGGAGGGCGCGCTGGGCGTCGGCCAGTTCGGCTGGGTGATGGTAGGTGGGGCCCAGGCGGTATTTGAGCACGAACGCGGCGACTCCATGGGCGTTGAGCCAGCGGGCGACGTCTTCGCCTTCTTTCTCGATGGCGAGATGCAGGTAGCCTCCTCCAGGCGCAATGAGGACGGCGGTGCGGGTGGGGTTCGCGGCAGGGAGATAGGTCGTCAGGGTGGGGATGTCTGTGTCCGCGGTGCCTTTGGCGAAGGGTGCGGCGGAAGGCCAGAGCGGTTCAGGGGTCTGCGCGGGCGATCTGGACGCGGACAAAAACAGAAGAACGAGAAGCAGGGCTTTCATGGGACCTCGGGGTGAGCATCCGGGCGTCAGGACGGCGGCGGACAGGAGGATTTTATCCGAGCACCTCACTATGCCGGAAGGAACGGCTAGAATAGGGTGGAACTTCCACTTGGAGACCATGCCCCAGCCCGTTCCCTCCGAAGCCGTGTCTGCCCTTGAGGGACAGCCGGAAGCCGCGCCACACGGTCCGTTTACCAGCATACGGCGTCTGCTGCCGCCGGCCCAGGTGATTCGTTTTTTGCTGGTTGGGGTTTGGAATACGGCGTTTGCGCTGGTGCTTTCGACGCTTTTGGTGGCGCTCTACTCGCGGATATTGCCGCATCGCTGGATTTTGTTTACGGCGGACTTTGCCTCCATTACGTCGAAGCCCATTGCCATTACCATGGCGTTTCTCTGCTACAAGCACTTCGTCTTCCACACCAAGGGCAACTACCTGAAGGAGTGGCTGCGCTGCTTCGCGGTGTACGGCGTAGGGACGCTGCCGGAGTTGGTGGCGCTTCCTTTGGTGACGAAGTTTTTTCTCCTTTTTCCTCTGGGTTTTCTGAATCCGCTGTTTCGTCGTATGCATATCCTGCATCCGGCGCCGGTGCTGGCGATTCTGGTGGTGGCGGTGTTTACGGCCATTTACAGCTACTTTGCGCATAAAAAGTTCTCCTTCAAGAGGTAGCCCGACGATGCAGGACCTGGTACGCCGCCAGTTGGCGCAATCGATCGCTACGATGCAGGCGGTACACGACGACCTGGAGCTGCACGCATCGCTGGTGGCGATGGGACGGCTTACGGCGGAATCGCTTCAGCGTGGAGGCAAGCTGCTGGTGGCCGGCAACGGCGGCTCGGCGGCGGACGCGCAGCATCTGGTGGCGGAGTTTGTGGTGCGGCTCACGATCGACCGGCCGGCGCTGCGGGCGATCGCATTGACCACGGACACGTCGATTCTGACGGCGGGCGGCAACGACTACGGGTTTGAGGCAGTGTTTGCGCGGCAGGTGGAGGCGCTCGGTCAGCCGGGCGACGTGTTCTTAGGAATCTCGACCTCGGGGAACTCGCCGAATATTGTGCGTGCGTTGCGCCAGGCGAGGGCGCAGAAGATGCACACGTTCGGCTTCAGCGGCAACGGCGGCGGAGCCATGCAGGCACTGTGCGACTGGAACGTCGTTGTTCCGTCCACGACCACGATGAACATCCAGGAGTCGCACCTGGCGCTCGAGCATATCTTTTGCATGCTGGTGGAGCGGTTTACGTTTGGCGTGGACTTCGACCGGGTGCCGCAGGTGCTGAGCGAGTAGGCGCGCTAAGATGAGGGCATATGACGACGGTGGATGTGGTGTATCGGTATGAGGCGGTGCCGGCGGCAGGTGCCGTAGCAGCGATGGCGCGATTGCGCGAGGTGTACGGCGTGCGGCAGATTGGCTTTCAGGAGCGCGAGAAGACGGTGCGCGTGGAGTACGACTCGACCCGGCTGAGCGAGCCGGTCATCCACAACCTGCTGCGGCGGGCGGGGCTGGATATCGTCGAGCGCGTGGTGCTGACGACTGTGCCTCCACCCACCCCGGCGCCGATCCCGGCTAGCTAAGGGTGGTTGCTTCAAGAGCCTGGAGGGTGGTTGCTTTGAGAGTTCTGATCCGCTATTCTTAGCGAGTTGCTCCTCGCAACGATGTGCGCCCGTAGCTCAGCTGGATAGAGCATTTGGCTACGAACCAAAGGGTCGGAGGTTCGAATCCTTCCGGGCGCACCATA
>CALMVK010000047.1 GCA_937873145.1 uncultured Granulicella sp.
TTGTAGAAAACAGTGAAGAGCGGGGCGAGGACGAGCTCGACCGCGGTGACGAAGATCATGTTCGCGAACGCCTTGCCGAGGAAGAGCGCGGCCGGCGAGGACGGCGCCATGCGCTGCACGTCAAGCACCTGGTTGCGCTGCTCGCGGTTCCAGGATTGATTGAGCGTGGTGGTGGCGGCAAACAGAATGACGATCCAGAGAATGCCGCCGGCGATCTGCCGGGACACGGCCGCCGTGGGGTCGAAGGCGAGTGAGAAGACGACGACGACCAGCAACGAGAAGAAGAGCATGCCCGTGATGGCGTCGCGCGAGCGCCACTCCAGGCGAAGGTCTTTGCGCAGGTGCGTCAGGACGTGCCGGGCGAAGTTCACGCCGGGCTCCGGGTGAGGTCAGCGCGGCGGGCGGCAGAGGCGCGCAGGTAGTCTGCCGGGGCGAGCAGGAGTTGCAGGCCGCGCTGTCCGGCGGAGACGCTGATGAGGTCGTGCAGTTCGATGGTTTCGTCGGCGAAAGCAGGGAAGGGCTTGCGGGCGGCAAGCACCGTGACGCCTCCGCGGACGTAGCCGGTCAGCGGCTCCACTTCTTTCAAAGCAGCAAGGTCAAGCTTTTTGACTCCGGCAACGTGGGCCAGCTTTTTGAGGTCGAGCTCGCGATCACCCGGAATAACGGCGAAGGAATGCTCTCCGGCGCTGGACGTGGTGAGCAGTGTCTTGAAAACTTGCTCCGGCGGCAGGCCGATCTTCACCGCGACATTCAGGGCACTCAGGTCGTCCGGGTCGACGGCGTAGGTGCGAAGCTCGTAAGCAACACCGAGCGAGTCCAGCAGGCGCGCGGCGTTGGTCTTTGAGGCATGGGCAGCTTGCTTCAAGCAGCGGCTCCGCGAGGAACGGAGGAGACGATCTCGCCGCGATCGAGCGTCAACGTCAGGTCGGCGAGCGGTTCCGCCAGATGCGCCTGGTGGGTGGTCAGCACGATGGTTCGGCGGTACGCGTTGGCGGCAACGGGCCAGGTGAGAAAGTCAGCCAGCAGCTCGACAATCTGGTGGGCGCTGCCGACATCCAGATTTGAAAACGGTTCGTCGAGCAGCAGCAGCTCGGGGTCGGTCTGCAGCGCGCGCGCGAGCGAGGCGCGCTGACGCATGCCTTGCGAATACTGCCCAACAGGCCTGGTCAGCTTGGGGTCGAGGCCGACCGCGCGCAGCGCCATCTCCGGAGAGCCGACGCAGTTGCAGGTGCCGTGCAGCGAGGCGAAGTAGTTCAGGTTTTCCATCGCCGAGAGCTCGTCGTAGAGCATGGAAGTGTGCGACATAAAAGCTACGCGGCCGCGCCGCTGGGACGGAGATGCTCCGAGAACCTGTAGCGTCCCCTGCGAAGGCTCAGTCAGGCCGGCGAGCAGGCGGAGCAGCGTAGATTTACCGGCGCCATTCTCGCCCAGCAGGACTGTGGCGGTTCCCGCGGCAAGCGACAAGGTGGTTGGACGCAATGCAGCGAAGCTGCCGTAGAGCTTGGCGGTACCGGTTAGCTGTGCGGCTGGCAGTAAAGATTCGGCGGGCATAATCGCTCTGCGCTACGGTTCTGCTCGCTAGCGCAAGGCCGGAGTGACTAAGGCGGCTGTCTTGCCTATGGTCTGCGCTGCCGCCGGTGGACGAGGCCGGGAACCCGGGGCTGGAGCATACTTTGAGGCACACTTGGCCTGCAGTTGCGTGGCATGAAAGACGCCATCGCGGCCGTAGGTGCCGATGGCAAGTGCCTGGGCGTCGTCCTTGAAGGTGTCGGGCGGCGGCTCGGTGCCGCTGTAAACCACGTCGAGGCGCTTGCCTAGTTCAAGCAGTGCAAAATTGGCGCTCGATCCGGCGCGATGAATGCTTCCCGGTGCGACATTGCCGGCCACGCGAAGATGACGTGTGTAGGCTTTATTGCCCATGCCTTGCAGCTCGGAGATGGTGACGTAGTAGCTCTTGTTGGCCGCATCCGACGCGCCAGAGATGGCCAGCCAGCCAACGGTGGCAAGAACGATAAGGCTTGCAACGATGATCTTGATCTGACTCTTCTCTACCTTGATCATGCTGTCTTAAGTTTAGCAGGGAGCAAGGCGCCCGGTGTAGCTCGGTTTTTGCCGCGACCGTGCGGCGTATACTTGGGCGAACAAAGGACGAGATTCTTTGTCCCCGGGAGGAACACCGCGTGAACTTGAATGGAACTGAGAACGGGAACGGTGGGCCTCTTCTTAACGGCCATGGAGCAGGCAATGCCTATACGGTTCCGGCTGGCCGGGCCGAGTGGATCGTGAAGCGCAAGGCAGAGGCCGCACGGACGGGCGACACGAACATGTCGCAGATGCACTTTGCGCGCAAAGGCATGATCACCGAAGAGATGGCGTACGTGGCCCAGCGCGAGAAGATTGCCGCGGAACTGGTGCGCAGCGAGGTTGCTCGCGGAACCATGATCATCCCGGCGAATATCAATCACCCTGAGCTCGAGCCGATGGCAATCGGTGTTGAGTCGTTATGCAAGATCAATGCAAATATCGGCAACTCTGCGCTGAGCTCGAATGTCGACGAGGAACTGCGCAAGCTGCATACCGCCGTCCACTATGGTGCCGATACCGTGATGGATCTCTCGACCGGCGGCGACATTCCGATGATTCGCGAGGCGATCCTGCGGCACTCGCCGGTGCCCATTGGGACGGTTCCACTGTATGAAGCGTTGAACCGCGTGAAGCGGCTCGAAGACCTGAACATCGATGTGTATCTTGAAGTGATCGAGGAGCAGGCGCAGCAAGGTGTGGACTACTTCACGATTCATGCGGGTGTGCTGGTCCAGTACATTCCTTTGGTCGCCAAGCGGATTACCGGCATCGTGAGCCGCGGCGGCGCAATCCTGGCGCAGTGGATGACACACCACCACAAACAGAACTTCCTGTATGAGAACTTCGACCGCATCACGGCCATCATGGCCAAGTACGACGTGAGCTACTCGCTGGGCGACGGGCTGCGGCCGGGCTCCTTGGCGGACGCAAGCGACGAGGCGCAATTTGCCGAGTTGAAGACACTGGGTGAACTGACCCGCCAGGCCTGGAAGAGCGATGTGCAGGTCATGATCGAAGGCCCGGGACATATCCCGATGGATCAGATCAAGCTCCAGGTGGACAAAGAAGTGGAGCTCTGCGATGGTGCGCCATTCTATGTGCTGGGGCCGCTGGTGACCGATATCGCTCCCGGATACGACCACATTACCAGTGCGATCGGTGCGGCGATGATTGGCTGGCACGGCGCGGCGATGCTTTGCTACGTGACCCCGAAAGAGCACCTTGGCCTGCCGAACGAGAAGGATGTGAAAGACGGCATCATCGCGTACAAGATTGCGGCCCACGCTGCGGATGTGGCGCGGCATCGGCCTGGCGCACGCGATCGCGACGATGCCATCTCGCATGCGCGCTACACCTTTGACTGGGACAAGCAGTTTGCGCTCTCGCTCGACCCGGAGACGGCGCGGGGTATGCACGATGAGACGTTGCCGGACGACTATTACAAAGAGGCGGCGTTCTGCTCGATGTGCGGGCCGAAGTTCTGCTCGATGAACTGGTCAAGCAAGGTGGACAAGTTCAATGAAACGGAGTTTGGCTTGAAAAAACCAGACTTGACCCAGATCATGACCGAGCAGATGGCGCTGCGCGGCTAATGAAGCTTCGTTGAGATCAGCGTAGCTTACAGGTCATGGTGGCCACGATCCACACGCATAACAATGAAGGCTGGCGCTGTGATGATGGCAAGAAAAGATAAAGCAAGAACAATGTCGTGGATCACAAATCTCTCCTAGTGCCATTCCGCTCTCTCCCTCGATAAACTTTTTACGGAGGAGAGAGCGGAGTGCAAGTGAAGGTCCGGGTTGAAGCTCGGACTAACAGTTGGACACGCTCGGACTAGACCGGTTGCGCGCAAAATTTACAACGTGTAGCAGCGAACGGAATCTCTGAAAGGCACTGGAGGCAAGACTTCATCTTCGCCGGTGCCGCCGGTCCCATGCCCATCCGGACCAGAAGTTTAGCGATCGGTATAACAACCAGAAAGTAAACGACCGAAGCTACAACGAGGAAGTTGATCACGGCATTGAGGAACTTGCCGATGTGGATCTCGCCGGGTGGGATGTAGTTGGCCGGCAGTGGATTGGGCGGTGTAACTGCATGCAGCACGGGCAAGTGAATGACAAGACTCGAAAAGTCCGGCGTGCCAACCAGGGCGGAGATGAGCGGTGTGATGACATCTGCGGTAAGCGATGAGGTAATTGCTCCGAAAGCTGCGCCGATAATCACGGCAACCGCCAGATCGACCACATTACCGCGCAGGATGAAATCCCGAAAACCTTTAGACATAAATGCATTCCTGAAAGAAAATAGGTTCCGTGAATCAGGTACTTTTTACTTGTTTATCTGGAGGCCTACTCTAGCACAACGAGGAAACGTTTGGAAACAGCTCATTAGCTGACGGCAGAAAGAAAGTGCCAGTAGGGATACACCAGGAGAAAGACAATAATCGACACCGCCATGAGATCCATGTACACGCACAGCATGACGCCGGCATGATAAAAGCTCCATCGGCGCTGCAGGCAGCGCAGGGTCTCAGCGGTTCCGGCGATGGCAAAACTGACCGGCAAAAGCAGCAAAAGTGTAGCGCGGTTGTGGGGAAAATCAGAGAGAAAGACCGCAATCATCAAACTTGTAAACACAAGTGCGTTTCCACGGATGAGGGAGCGGCGGCGAAGATTGAAAAACGTGGAGAGGTCTGTCTGCATCCTGCGCCTGCCTGTCGCTAACTCCTTAAAGATAAGCGAGTTGGACGTTAGCTTCTCGATCCGGCCCGGCTCGCTTTGACGAAATGGAAGTGCACGGTGCATGCTCAAACCGTCCGTTGCGCCTCCAGATGCAAGTTCTTTGCAGGGTGTGTGCCTGCGGCCGCGGCGATGGACTCGATAAACGGTGCACGCAGCACGCCACGCTCCGTAATGATGGCTGAAATATACTTTGCGGGCGTAACGTCGAACGCGGGATTCTCAATACCGACGCCATCCGGAGTCATCTGCCTGCCGTTCGAGTGAGTGACTTCGCGGCGATCGCGTTGCTCGATGGGAATGCCTTCGCCATTCGCCGTTGCGAGATCGATTGTCGCCCAAGGCGCGGCCACATAAAAAGGAATCCCGTGTTCCTTGGCAAGGATGGAGACGCCGTAAGTGCCAATTTTATTGGCTGTGTCGCCGTTGGCGGCGATGCGGTCGGCGCCCACGATGACAGCCTGAATGCGGCCTTTGCTCATCAGGTGTGCGGACATGTTGTCGCACAGCACGGTGGTTGGAATATTGTCCTTCATCAGCTCCCACGCGGTTAGGCGGGCACCCTGCAGATAAGGCCGGGTTTCATCGGCGAGCACATCAATCTGCTGCCCGCGCTCGACCGCGGCGCGAATGACGCCGAGTGCGGAGCCGTAGCCGCATGCTGCCAGTGCGCCCGCATTGCAGTGGGTTAGGATGGTGCCTTTCTGCGGCATCAACTCCGCACCGAACTGGCCAAGCTGCCGGCATGCGGCGATATCCTCGTCGTACATCTGCCGCGCACGTGCGACTACCGCTGCCTTAATCTCCATGATCGGGGTGTGCGTGGCGGCCAGCGCCTGGTACAACTCACGAATCTGTCCAATCCCCCAGAAAAGGTTCACGGCTGTGGGTCGTGTCTCGGCAAGCGTTTGGCAGATGTGCGCCACCTCATGGTCCAAATCCGCAAGCGATGTGGCTCTGCTGCGATCGATGCCGAGCGCAACCCCCATTGCACCCGCTACGCCGATCGCCATGGCGCCGCGCACGATCATGTCGCGAATGATCACGGCCACCTGTTGGTAGTCCGTAGCAAGAACGTAGGTCTCTTCAAGAGGCAGTTTGGTTTGATCGAGAAAGGAGACGCCTTGTGGAAGCCATTCAAGGGTAGGAATCATATTCTTAGTTTATCTGCCTTGAAGACTACCAGGCGCGTTGAACCTTACACTCGGTTTTGCAGAGATCTTCCTGCCGCCCTGCTTGAGCAAAAGGTGAGCAGAGAAACAGGCAGACACTGTGCCGCATCTCAAGGGTCTGGAGTGTGAGATGACACAACAGGCATCACCGGTCTGGTTTATTACTGGATGTTCGACAGGGTTTGGCAAGGAACTAGCAAAGCTAGTGCTGGCGAGAGGCTGGCGTGCAGTTGTAACGGCGCGCAAGGTGGAAGAAATCCAAGAGCTGGCTGCCGGCCACGATGCCAATGCGTTGGCCGTCAAGCTGGATGTTACGGATGCGGCGCAGATTTCGGCAGCCGTTGCGCAAGCCGAGAAGAAGTTTGGAAACATCGACGTGCTGGTCAACAACGCAGGCTACGGATATCTGGCGGCAGTGGAAGAGGGTGAAGACGAGGCCGTCCGAAAGATGTTCGAGACGAACTTCTTCGGATTAGTGGAGTTGACCAAGCAGGTACTGCCCGGAATGCGAAAGCGTAGGCACGGACACATCGTGAACATCTCGTCGATTGGCGGGCTGGTCAGCTTTGGGGCGACAGGCTACTACCATGCAACCAAATATGCGGTAGAAGGAATCTCGGAGTCGCTGGCGATTGAAGTGAAGCCGTTGGGGATCAAGGTAATCGTTGTAGAGCCGGGGCCATTTCGTACGGATTGGTCGGGAAGATCGATTCTCGAATCGAAAACCGTGATTCATGACTACGATGAGACGGCCGGAGAGCGTCGTAAAAAGACCCACGAAGGAAGTGGGAAGCAGGCGGGCGATCCAATGCGCGCGGGCGAGGCAATCATCAAGGCTGTGGAATCGGACCATCCGCCTCTACACTTAGTGTTGGGCAAGACAGCACTGGAACTGGCGTACAAAAAATTGGAGACAGTTAAGCAGGATCTAGACACATGGAAAGAGACGTCTCTCAGCGCGGACTTTCCAAAGAACGAATAGCTAAGAAGCGAGTGCCTTCTCCCGAGAGGCACTCGATTCTTAGGTAACTATGATTTATGCCGCTTCGGAGCGTGAGACCAGCACTGAGGAAACAGCCGGTATATCGGCACTTTGTGGATTGCTCATACGGCGCCATAAAATGCGGAGAATCGCAAGCACCGGTACTGAGACTAAAGCTCCAACGACACCACCAATTTCACCACCGGCCAATACCGCAAAAATCTGTGCCAGCGGTGCAATTTCAATGGACTTACCCATGATGCGCGGTGCATTGACGTAATCCTGAATCAAACGCCAGGCTCCTAGAAAGATAAAAAGCCAAAGTAGATGAGGATAGCTGGCTAAAATCGCGATGACAAAGACCGACACCGCCGCTACCGCGGGGCCTACGACCGGAATGAATTCGAAGACTCCAGCGAGAGGTCCAAGAATAAAAGAGTATGGTACCCCCATCAAACTGAGCACGAGGGT
Organism: uncultured Granulicella sp.; assembly: GCA_937873145.1. Lineage (GTDB taxonomy): Bacteria > Acidobacteriota > Terriglobia > Terriglobales > Acidobacteriaceae > Edaphobacter. Next base: position 7,449 of record CALMVK010000047.1, read on the forward strand.
GTACGCCACCATGGTCAGTCCGGCCAAAATAATCTGAGAACGAATATAGCTTCCCAGCATGATATTGACATCGCTCACGACCCCAGCCAAGGTGGCTTTTTCCTGTGGTTCCCTGCCGAGAGCAATCAAATGTGTGGCGATCTCCTCACCGTCTTTTAGGAAGAAGAGACTGAGGATGGGAATCAGGATAAGCCACCAAAGGTGCGATGCCGGTGCCGCGAGCTTCGAACCTAGCACACTGGTGTAACCCAAAAGTTGATCCTTGTGACTTACAAAAAATCCCTGGATTTGCCCTTGACGCACACGTGTCCAGCCGTGGCTGGTGCCAACCTGTGCCACCAATTGGCCGGAACTCATGCGAGCGATCAAAGAAGGAAGACCTGTCGCGAGCGACTTGCCTTCTTCCGCGATCCTCGGACCGACGAGAAATCCGAGCCCGATCAACAATCCGATGAGCAATAAATAAATGACTCCGATCGCCTTCACCCGCCCCCGGAGCGGTTTCTGTAACATGGCCACGAGCGGAGCTACAAAATATGCGAACAAAATCGCAAAAAGAAAGAGTGTAAGAGTCTCACGCGCACCGTGAAGAAATGCGAGCACCACAGCAAAAACCAATGCTGTCACAAGGACTCTGGCGGTCCTTGGATCCCAGAGTTTACCAAACATGCTGATCACCCATTTACCCTTCGATGCCGTTTTTCTCCGGACTTGAACACAATATCATTCGCAAAGCCAACAGGAGAAAACAACGGACACAGGCACATCCGGTAAATGCTTTAGAACCTCCTGTGTCTATGCGGTTTCCATGAAGATGAGGCAGCGACGGGTCACGTCGCTGCCTCATAAAGATCGATCCAGTTCAGCTTAGTAATTGGGACCGTAGACCCCTAGGGACGATAAGGATAGTACCCCGGGTAGTAACCGGGGGCTGCGTAAACGGGAGGATACGGCCGAGGAACAGGACGTCCGTCCGCTCCCGGTGGAACCCCATACGCCAGTCTTTGCATCTCCTGCTGGGAAACCGTAGCCACCGTTATCGGCTGGGTTGTATGAAAGCTCACAACTGCTTCAGAGGGAACAATCACCTGGCCCCTGCCGGAAGCTGCCGAAGACCCAAGACCGGCAGCCGCGCCGACCCCACCCCCGATTGCCGCGCCGACACCACCCCCGGCGAGAGCACCGATCAGGGCACCGGCCGCACCGAATCCAGCCGTCTTGTTTACTGTTTCGATGGTCTTGTCCCCACCATTGTGGGCCCACAGATTCGTAACCAGCGGGTAGGTTTGGCCAGCCAGCGTTACCGAAGTCAGCTGGATCGACATCTCCCCACGGCCCGTCAGCGCGCCCGAACTCTTCGCATCGACCACGGTGCCCTGAACCGTCGCGCCACGCGGAATCGCGACCAATCCATTCGCCACAACATCATTCACCACAATCCCGTCGAAGTTCGTTCCAGGTTGCGTCTTATCGCTTCGGAGGGTGCGGTTCACACGCACCCTAAGCAAAGCTCCATCTGGAATCACGACCTGTTGGCCGGCGACCTGACCGCCCTGTTCAGGATTTTGCCCGGGCGCGGAAGCGTAAGGCTGCTGGTAGCCCGGGTAGTTCATTGGTTGGCGAGCATAGGGATAGGCTGGGGGAGCAGCCTGCGCATTGCCGTTCTGCGACTGACCAGGATACTGAGACTGACCAGGATACTGCGGTCCAGGATATTGAGAGCCAGGATATTGAGAGCCGGAAGATTGAGAGCTGGGATACTGCGACCCAGGATATTGAGCCGGCGGATACGATGCAGGTGGATACTGCCCATTCGGGTACGGATTTGAATTGGGAGTACCCGCCGCCTGGCCTGGATACTGGGAAGGGTACGAGTTGGGATACTGGCCAGGATAGGGATTAGGGTACTGATTTTGCGCACCTTGTCCATTTGGCTGCGCTCCGGCAACGGATGGACTCTGCCCGGATGCCGTCGCCTGCTGCTGTTCGATCTCAAGATCCAACTGCTGATCCGCTTCAGGATTGTTGCGCTGAGGAACCGCAGCGCCTCCTACAGGACTCGTCGGTGATTTCGAGCCCTCCGGGGCAGAGACAGCTTGACTGTCATTTGCCGGAGCGGGCCCGTAGGTGCCATCTGAAAGCAGGACAAGCGGACTTGGCCCAGGCGAAAAAGATGCCGCGTTCCCCAACCGCAACTCGTCCACGACCTTCGCAACTCCACCTGTATTCGCTGCAAGCTGCTCTGCTCTAGTACGCGCTTGCTCACTGCTGACCGTGCCGCTCAGGGTTACGGTGCCATTAACCGTCCGAGTGGTGATTTGCTCTGCAGCCAGCTCCGGCGCACCAGCGAACGCCTTGAGCACGTTCGCCTCTACTTGAGCATCTGGGGTAAACGTTTGTGCTGTTCCTGCCGCTGTCAGCACGCCAGCCAGCAAGGCTGCAGACCCTGCAACCCGCAGCGCCTCAGCCGTCACTGAATGCTTCAAAACCCTGCTAGCTCCCTCAGAAACCTTTGCATTCATGGCAATCCTCCATCGTGCAGCGCGCCGACAACTCTCCCTCCACGCCTCACATAGATGAAGACGCAAACTTTCGAGGAAAGTTACGGTTTCGGGGAAGGATAGAAGAGGTGGCTTTCGCCTGATAGTGCCATTGACCCCTGCAGCCTTGCAGCTTTATACTGGGAATGCGGGGTGGAGCAGCCCGGTAGCTCGTTGGGCTCATAACCCAAAGGTCGTAGGTTCAAATCCTACCCCCGCAACCAACAAATGAGCACAATATAAGCGGCTTTGCAGCAAATCAAATCTTCTGCTCAAAGTCTACATACTTTGGATGTCAGCTAACGCTTAGAGCTTCCTACTTATTGGAATTTGTAATCATGGCGATAGGAAAGCACGCTCTGAGAAATATCAGCAACATTAGGTGTCATTCTGTGGGATCATGCGAGTCGCCGGATTATCCGTTGTAAATTGCGGCAGTGGCCCGACAAGGAATAACACCCACCTCTCTCAAAAACGATCTTCGAAGTGCTATCAATCTATCGTAATTACTCCCCCAATAAATATCTAACAAATACCAGCCGGGCACTTCTTGGTGGCTGGTGACATCGGCCATATTTCTGATAAGTATAGTCTACTCCGCGCATGGATCGACTTTCCTTTATTTCCAATTTCAGCAATGGAAAGCTGACCTTAGTCAGCTAAACCGGGCGCACATCGGTCCGCATTGTTCCTACGTTCGATAAGCTCGATCGGCACCAGGTCATCGCCGATGAGCCAGCAGATGCGTCGCCCTGTAAATGCAACACCCGGACGCGGTTCTGAGATAAGACGCATACCGTTGGCCTCAAGGAAAGCGATGGTCGCCTCAAGAGGGCCTGCGGTGTAGCAGAGATGATTCAGGCCTGGCCGTCGCTTCGCTGCCGATGTGAGGACGCTGTTTGGACTATCTGGCGCCACGAACTCCAAGTACGTTGCATCCTTGTCTAGCTGTAAAAAGCAGACAAATGCAGTCTGTATCGGGTCGTGAATAATGTCCGATACTGTCCGGTAATTAAATTTTTTCGTGTATTCAGATACGGCCAAGACGATCTCTGCCGTAACGTATCCGACGTGATGCAGTCGCATCGGTTCTTCAAGGGACATCATGGATTCCACAAGTGACAAGAGAGATCAAGCCTCTACTTTGCTGCGAGCTTCTGCTCGATAAGGTGAACCATGTCGCCGACGTTCTTGAGTTCCTGGAGTTCACCTAGAGCAAACTTAAGTTTGAAGCATCTTAAAGCCGATGCTGACGCCCAAATATATCCTTGTAACCCAAGCCTAACCGCTAATGCCGTCTCCTTGCCAACATCGATGCCATTTACTTGCCGTGTCCAAAAAAGATAGAAGGGCTGCAAAAGCAGGCTCCGAGCGTTATGTCACTGTGATGCCGATCAGCGTAGAGCGGTCACAGATAATCCTGCAGTTCAGCCTTGCGGAGTGCAGATTTCAACCATCACGCTAAGGCATGTTTCATAAATAGGTTCTGCGTCAAGCTTTGTGCTTTTGCATGCTGCGATTGTTTTGCTGAACTTCTTGCATGAGCAAGAAGCGATTCGAGTTGTTGAACGAGGCGCAGTGGGAACTGATTGAACCGCTGCTGCCTGAGCCGAAGCGTCGCAAGGACAAGCGGGGTCGTCCATGGGCGTCGAACCGGGCTTGTTTGGAAGGCATTCTGTGGGTGTTGCAAACCGGCGCGGCCTGGAGGTTTCTACCCGACAAGGATCCCTCTCGGGCGACCTGTTGGCGGCGGTTGAAGCAGTGGGAAGAGTAGAACGTGTGGCTCGATGCTTGGCGAACGTTGCTGGGAGCGCTGGACGGCGAAGGGCTGCTGAAGTGGGAAGAGACGTTTCTGGACGGCAGCTTCGCTCCGGCGAAAAAGGGGGCTCTGCAGTCGGTAAAACCAAGCGCGGTAAGGGGACGAAGTGGATGGTATTGGTCGACGGTGGCGGTCTTTCGCTGGGAGTTCGGCTCGAAAGTGCCTCTCCGGGAGAAGTTACGCTTGCGGAGGCCACGCTCGCCGAAGTCAAGGTTCCCCGCCCGAAAGGCCGGCCGCGAACCAAGCCGAAAAGGGTGATCGCCGACCGCGCCTAGAACTCCGACCCGCTGCGCGAGCGGCTCAAACGACGAGGCATCGACCGCATCGTTCCGTATCGCAAGAACAGCAAGAAGCGGAAGCATGAAGATGGCAGCAAGCTCAGACGCTACAAGCGTCGCTGGATCATCGAGCGAACCAATGCGTGGCTCGGACAGTTCCGCAGACTCCTGGTTCGCCATGAGCATCTCCTCTCTACCTACAGAGCCTTCTTCTATCTAGCCTGCCTTTGGATTACCCTCCGGCGGTGTTTATGAAACACGCTCT
>CALMVK010000048.1 GCA_937873145.1 uncultured Granulicella sp.
CCCTCAAAGACATTGCTCCGAAGGTTGGTAATTCTATCTTCGGCAATACGCCTGCCGTGAAACCTGCGGTTCCGGCTGCACCAAAAGCACGTGTAGCTGCTCCCTCTGCGGTGTCGAATGACCCGATGAGAGACATTCTGCACCATGCTGTATACGAACGCTAAGCAACACCCGTATCACCACGAAGAGCCATTAGCAGGGAGCGTACACCCTGACCGCAAGGTGAAAACGGAATTGCTCTGAGTGATCGCTTTACCCCCATACGCACACACGCAGCAGACCCCAAGCTGGCCTTCGGGCAAACGGGAGCGCATGAGATCACTTTGAGGAAATTCTATGGCAGTCGGAAATAACGTAGCCACACTTGCGGGACAGTTGGAGAAGGTCTCGTCGCGCGACATTCAAGATATGGTCGCATTGGATTCAGTGCTTTGGAAGCTGTTTAAGGCTCGTCCAAAGGATAATGTTTCGACTCGCCCCGAGCGCATCGTGTACAAGGTTGGGCGTGGCATCAAATCCCGCTCAAATCAGCTTGACGGTCAGGATTTGGGACGTGGTGGAGCACCGCAGTACGCGTTCGGTAATATCGCCCCCGTAGCATTCAATTGGGGCGCAGAGTGGACCGAACTTTCCACCATCGCGACGGACAACCGCGAGAAGGCCGTGTTTGATTACATGGCAAAGACGATGAAGGATTTAGCCGCTGTTCCTGGCTTTAATCTGGATTCGCTGGTGAGCTGGGGTGACGGTTCCAACACACTTTGCACGGTAACATCCTATGATGCAACCAACTTCATTATCTACGTTGATAATGCGGCTCGCGTCGAACAGGGGCAAGACCTAGACATCTACAACGGTGGGCTGGGAACGGCTTCAACTTCAACCGTTACCGTGTCGGGTACTGTCAATGGCTCCAAGGCAATTTATCTGACGGCCGCAGCTTCTACGGCTCCTGTTGCGGGTGCGCTTGTGCTGGAGAATAACTCTCCGGGTACGGCTGGCTCGGGCATCAACGGTATTCTCGCTTACCTTGCCAATCGCACAACCGGAACCTATACCGGTGTTCCTATAGCAGCACATCCGGGGTTCTTCCAGACACCAAACGTAGCTGCTGGCGGGGCAACACTGACTCCGCAAATTGCTCGTCTCCTGCTTGCTCAAATCAAGCTGGCGAAGGGTGTGGATGCTACGGTTGGAGCCAACACGAAGTTTCACATGAACCTGGATCAGCGTACGGCTTGGGAGAATACCGGGCTAAGCGTTACGACTCAGTTTCAGACGGGAACCAGTGCAATTGGCCGCGACACGTTGGCAGCAAAGCAGGTAACGACCATCGGCGGTATCGAGATCGTCGACAACATCAAGGCCATTCAGGGGCGCATCGACCTGATTGATTTTGATACGTTTTATCTGACGGAAGTTACCGAACTGGACCTGTACCGCGTTGGCAATAACACGGTATTCCCTGTGTATGGAGCGTCTGGTGGTCTTACTACCACTCAGATCAGCTACATGATCTGGATGGGAAATATCGTTTGCGACGAACCGACTGCCAATGCGTTCATATCGGGCTTGGCAATTCCGAGTGGTTACTAAAAGAGAGGATTGAATATGGCAGATGAGATGAACCCGGTAGAGAGCAGCGAATCGGAAGCGGCCAAGAAACAGGCCCTTCCTGATTCTTTGAAGGTGAGCACTGAGCCAATCGAGCGTGGTGAATACCTGAAGACGGCAGAAGACAACAAGGAGCTTGCCAAGCAGTACGGCTTTAACAGCTACAGTGAACTGATTACCAAAACGGGTTCGGATGCCGTCTTTGCAACTCAGGTTATTGACAATTTGGCTTCGGGGAAGAAAGGGCAGTCGCTTGGACTGCATCCCAACTCTCCTCAAGAAAATAACCTGACCGGGAATGTGGATCGCACGCTGGAAACGCCAACACGTAAGCAGTTTGATGGTCAGTCAACCAGCAAGCCGGTAAACGCCTAATGCAGCCTTTGTTCGACATCACTGTTCACCCAACGGACCTGCTGGAATATGGCAGGACTCCGTTTGGTGGCAGTCTGTATCGCATCGTGTGGTCAGATTCTCGACTAATGAAAGTACGGCATCTCGGTAAAACAATTGAGATGCCTATGTACGACTATTTGCATGGAAAATGGATACTAGAGCGGTGGCTATCTGCTGAGCAAGTAGTAGGTATGAGCCGTGTCGCCTATGAAGCATTGATAGCAAACTCGACATTACCGCAAATGGCTTATCCAGAACGCGGTGAATATGAATATGTTTTAGCTTTTCCGCAAGAAGTGGTGGTTGGAGCGGCTCGAAAAACAATTGAACATATTGAGTTTCAGAGAAACAACCTGACCGCAAAAGATCGCAAGCAAATCGCCACAGAAAACGCAGCGCAGAAAGAATTAGCCGCTGACGCTGAACGCAATGAAATCCTTGGCAAGGCGATGGATCGCACTGAAGCAGAAGTGCGTGTGTTAAATGAAGAACGTGCGGAAGCGCAGGAAGCGGCAAAGCCGTACATTGATTGGTCGGAAGAACTGGAGAGAACACATGCCCATAGCTAACGAACGGACGGGGGGCGCAGTAAGTGTAACCGTCCCACCGATGCCCCCGCACATGAAGTTGCTTATGCAGCAGGAAAGGGTTTACGTCTTTAGCGTCAATCCAAAATCGTTTTCGCGCCCACAGGGGTCTAGTGGCATGTTTGTTGTGCCAGCGCGTGAGGAAGGTAAGCGGTACAGCAAGGCAGTTTCGTATCAGGGCGTTGCCGGTATTCCTGCGATCATTCCTGAGACGGTGACGGATGCTGTAGAGGGTAGGCGCGTTACGCAGAAATGGGACTTTAGCACAGACGGCACGATTGTTGCGCGCGATATCTGCGGCTTACACTATTCCCCGGAGTCGCGGGAGAATATGACCCGTTACGGCGTGTTTATTGCCGCTGGCCCAATTCCTTCGGAATCTGAACTGCTGGCAGCAGAAGCGGCTCGGGACTCTGAGTATCGGCGGCTTGTGTTAGAGGCTGATAACCTTTATCGCGTGAATGGCGGAATGGAAACGATCAACGGTCGAACATCCTCTAACATCGGAAAGCAGCATGTCGAAGCATTGACCTCGCTGAAACTTTCGCGCGATTGGGCAACTTCTACGCCTACCCCTGTATTGCTGGAATGTCCTGCTTGTGGCGCTCCGGTAAAGCCCGGGTTGGCATTCTGCCCTAATGGTGACATTTTGGATGAAGCACGGGCTCGTGTAGCCCGTCCGTGGCTGTTTGCCGAAGAGAAGCGCGGGCCTGGCCGTCCGCCTCGCGTAGAGGCTTTGGCGTAAGTGGCAATCTTCGCAACGCCTGGGGCAAGTCCTTACCCTACCGTTGA
>CALMVK010000049.1 GCA_937873145.1 uncultured Granulicella sp.
GAGGCGCCGCCGAGCATGCGGGCGAGGGCGCGTCGTGAGAATGTGGAGTTCAAGGGAAGTCCTTTAGGTTGGAAGCGAGAGGGTACGCGGTGGCGAGGGCAGAGCGTTGCGAGAGGCGGAAGCCGCACTGTACTCAAAAGCCCCATCTGCGGTGAGCTGCAAATGGGGCTTTCGTAGGTTGGGTTCAGTTGCCGTTAGAACTTGAACTTGACGGCAAGCTGAAGTTCGCGGGGAACGTATCCAGGGTTGGTGGAGACGATCTGCGCGAAGCCATTGCCGGGGGTCGGCAGGCCAGTGGTGACGTAATTGCCTACGGCGTTGGTTGTGGCGTGATCGTTTTGGTTGTTCGGCACGAAGTAGCCAGCGGTGTTGGTCAGGTTGAAGGTTTCCGCGCGCAGCTCGAGGTTGTACTTCTCCGTAATCAGGATGTTCTTGAACACAGAGAAATCGAAGTGCTCAAAGGTGGGACCTGTGAGGCTGTTACGGGAGGTGTTTCCGAATTGACCAGGTTGAGGCACTTCAAAAGCTTGAGGATTGAACCATTGTTGAATGGTGTGTCCGCCAGCCTTTGGATTGCCGATTTGCAATGGACGCGTGGGTCCACCGCCGATCCCGTGATAGACGGAGTTTCCGAGGCCAGTGTAGTTATCCGTAATGCTGAAGGGACTGCCAGCATTCCAGATCCAGATGGCATTGGTTTGAAAACCGCCAAGCAGAATACGCTTTAGACCGGTTGAGGTTTTGAAGAATGGCAGCTCGTAGTTTCCGGCGAAGGCGAAGCGGTTGCGGAGATCGAGGTCGCTGCTGCCGGTCTCGTACTGAGCGATGTTGAAGGGATCGAGGTTGCCCCAACCCTCCTGACCTTCCAGGCTGAGATCGGTAACGTCATCGATAGCGTGCGACCAAGTGTAGTTGGAGGTGACGGTGAGACCGGCACTCAGGCGGCGCTGGAAGGAGACCTGCAGAGCGTTGTAGGAGGAGGTTCCTATACTGTAGTACTCGCCAACCCCACCAAGCCCCGGGAGAATCGTTGCGGTGGGACGAACGGTGAGCGGATTGCCAATCGTTGCAAGGTGCGGATCGGGAACGTTGATATCGTTCAAGGTTGCGGGCAGGTGGCGTCCGAGTTGACCAACATAGCCAATCGTGACCACGTTTTTACCGAACTGCTGCTCAAGCAGCGTGTTGTATTGGATTACGTAAGATGAGCGGAAGTTAGTAGCGACGTTATCAGGCAAGCTGAGGTTCGGGCTGTTGAGGGCTTGTGGAGCGGGAATAGGAATACCCCCGCCAAGTGTAGTTGTTTGACCGAGCGCCGCCTGACATGCTGGGCTTACAGGCTGCATGTTGTTAGGATTGGCGGCGTTATATCTCGTCACGATCTGGAATGCGAGCGGGGATTGGCATCCATTTCCATTCACTGAAGGCGAGTACACAGCATTGAATGGTGCGTTTTTCAAAGATGCGTTGGAGGTGTAGTTTCCAGGAAAATATGCCAAACCAAACCCGCCACGCAAGACAGTGTTGGGATGAAGAGTGGCCGCATAACCAACGCGAGGTGCAATGTTAGTGTAAGTCGTCTTGATGCCGGCGGTGGGAGTGGAGGGAAGAACTCCGCTCAGGTTCGCTCCTTGTGCCTGGAGAAAGTTATAGCCTTTCTGCGGTACAAGTAGAACGTGATTGACGGGGTCGTAGTTCGAGATACGCCCGTCGGCCTCTGTAAACGGTGTGTAGAAGTCATAACGAGCACCGTAAACAAGAGTGAGGTTGGGCGTAACGCGCCAGGTATCCTGGCCAAAGAAACCAGGCTCCCAAGTGCGATAGTTGGGAGTGTAGAGATCGATGTTGCGGCCTTCTCCGGTAAACGCCCCCACCAGGAAGGTGGCGAGTGAGTTATTGAGAGATTGCGCCTGACTAAGCGTACCGGTAGAGCTCATCGTGCCAGCCGTATCCTGCGCGAGGCCGAAGTTGATATTGCCGACTGCGTTGCTGCTTTGTTGATTCTTGGCCTGACGGCGGATAGATTCTCCGCCAAAACGCAACGCATGCTTACCCACGTTGTAGCTGACGACACCGGAATACTGGTATGTATTGGTGAGATCGTGGATGGGAACGTAGTTACTATCCCCTAGAGGGGCAAAGTTCGAGATGCCGACCAAGGGAAGGCCAGAGCTCGCTGCGCTGTAATCGATGTTTCCCGGAAAGCCCACAGCGGTAGCGGCGTTGGTGCCGGAGTTGGGCGAGTTGGATTGATTGTCAATACGGGTATACGCCGCTCTTAACTCCATCAGGAGGCGGGGTGTAAAAGTATGGGTGTAGTTTAGTTGGCCATTATAGGCAAGATCGATGGCTGGACCGGCAAAGCCAAACTGGCCGTTACCGGGGTTAATGGAAACGCCGTTGATGACGACATTCGGCAGTGGAGTTGGAATCAAAGCATTGACATGGTTAGACGTGTAGCGGCCGAACAGAGAGTTGTTTGCATTGAACTGATGATCGACGCGAGCATCCACAGTGTAGGAGTAGAGGGTTTGCTTCGGATTTGAAGAATAATTGTAGGTGGTACCGCCCGCCGTGGTGTTCGGTGCCGGATAGAGCTTCAGCAGGTTTACTGCGATAGGATCGAGCGGAAGGCCTGCTGTATAAGGATCGGCTGCCACCACGGCTGCGGGATTCTGTTCCTGTGCGAGTGTAGGAACTAAATTAGTTGAGGCTTGCTGCTGCCCGGCAACTAGCCTGAAGCCCTCCGCGGCACCGAAGAAGAACGTCTTGTCGCGGAAGATGGGTCCGCCAATCGAGCCACCGAAGTCGTTTTGGCGCAGCTCCGGGATGCGGCTACCAGGCAGATCAAAAGGATTCTTCGCATTGAAGCGATCATTTTGGATGAACTCGTACGCGGTGCCGTGAAACTGATTGGAGCCGCGCTTGGTCAGCACGCTAATGACGCCGCCAGCGCTGCGACCGGTTTCGGGAGTGTAGTCGTTGGTCTGTACCGTCACTTCTTCAATCGCGTCGATCAACGGCTTGACACCAATGGTGCCGATGATGCGTTCGTTGTTGTCTGTGCCGTCAATCTGATTGTTGTTGAGCTGCGAGTCTTCGCCGTTGATCGAGAAGGAACTGGACTGGCGGCGATCGTCCGGACGTGCGCCGCTGCTTAATCCGTCGACTGAGGCGGCTTCATTTACACCGGGGCTTAGGATGACCAGCGAGGTGAGATTGCGCTGCGCGGTGGGCAGGTTTTCGACCGCCTCGGTCGTGATGGTCGTGACGACGTTGGCGCTGTCAGCCTGGAGCAGAGGCGTTTGCGAGGTTACTTCAACGACTTGATTGGATTGACCGACCTGGAGCTTGGCGTCGGCGCGGGCGTGGTCGCCGCCGTTGA
>CALMVK010000050.1 GCA_937873145.1 uncultured Granulicella sp.
AAGGGTAGGGGGTCGGGCCACCTGCGGGGGTGGTGGTGGACGACGAGCTGAGACATGACGAGGTGAGCGCCCTGGGGGATGTGCTCGCCGGTGCGCATGGTGTAGGACTCGGCGGCGGTGCGGGCGACGACCCAGGAGGGCGGGTAGAGCCGCATGGACTCGGCGAAGACGCGCTCCAGGTACTTGAGGCGAGGGAAGTCGGCGGCTTCGGGTAGGCGGTCTCCGCAGACGGAGGTTACCTCTGCGGCGATGCGCTCCTGGACCTCGGGATGGCGGGCGACGAGCCAAAGCAGAAAGGTGAGGGCGTTGGCGGTGGTTTCGTGGCCGGCGAGCAGCAGGGTGAGGGCTTCGTCGCGGACCTGGCGGTCGTCCATCGAGCCGGATTCGTCCGAGGCTTCGAGCATCATGCCGAGGAGATCGTTGCCGGCGATTCCGGAGGCGCGGCGCTCGCGGATCATGGCGAAGATCATGCTATCGAGGGCGGCGAGGGCGCGGCGCATGGCGGGGATGGGGCCGATGGGCAGGCGCTCAAGCAGGCTGGCTCCGGGCAGGAGCGAGAAGGGCAGATAGTTGTTGAAGACGGCCATGGAGTCGACGACGGTCTGGACGGAGGCGTGGACGTCGGTGCCGAGCAGGCAGCGGCTGATGATGCGGAGGGTGAGCTGGACCATGGCGGCGTGGAGCTCGACGGGCCGGCTCGCGCCCCAGGGGGCGGTGGTCTCGCGGGTGAGTGCGACGATCTGGGCTCCGTAGCCGGCGATGCGGTCGCGGTGGAAGGCGGGGGCGACGAGGCGGCGCTGACGAAGGTGGAGGGGTTCCTCGCTGGTGAGGAGGCCGTCGCCGAGGATGCCGCGGGCGCGCTCGAGGACGATGCCGCGGCGGTGGTGCGGGGCGTCGCGGACGAGGACGTCGGCGATGGTGTCGGGGTGGTTGAACTGGAACTGGCGGTAGCCGCCCGGGGTGAGGAAGCTGCAGACATCGCCGTAGATGCGGGCGTTTTCGCGGTAGAAGGCAGGAGAGTCAACGGAGAGCAAGGAGCCGTGGAGGAGGCGGTCGAGGACGCGTGGGCCGGCGGGCCAGGCTGGCTTGGGGTTTCCCATGGTGTGCGCTTCGGTCATTTACTCTCTGATGTCGCGGACTCGCCCTGGGGATGAGGGATCACGGATAATGAGGAGGTTCGAGGGTTCTCGACTCGCCTGAGTAGAAGTTTAGCTGGCCGTTGATCGAGGTAGGAAAGCAGGCAGCAGCAAAGGCGAATACGGGGATTCTGGCTTCGCCAGAATGACGATACCCGCAACATGTTAAAGCTTGGGAGAGAAGCAAGAGGTTACGCCCGCTGGCACATGGAATCATTTTTTAGTCGATACAAGAATGCGCTGGTGCTGATTGTGCTGCTGCTGGCGCAGACGATCGGGCTGGCGACGCAGGTGAATCGTCCGGCGGATCCGAGCCATCCGGATGAGGCGGGGGTGCGGCTGTTGCGGCTGTGGGCGGAGGCGGCGGTGAGTCCGTTTGAGCGGTTCTCGAGCGGCTCGGGCCACAAGGTGCGTGGCTTTTGGTCGAACTATGTGGATCTGCGCCATGTGCGACAGCAGAATGCCGATCTGCAGAAGGAGCTGGGCGAGCTGCGGCTGGAGCGTGTGGCGCTGACCCAGGATGCGCTGGAGGGGCAGCGGCTGCGAGGGCTGCTGGGGTTTCGGCAGACGTATGCGCGGACGACGGTGGCGGCGCAGGTGATCGGGACGTCGGGGTCGGATGCGTCGCGGCTGCTGGTGCTGGATAAGGGTGCTCGCGATGGGCTGCGGCCGGGGATGCCGGTGATTACGCCGGACGGAATTGTGGGCAAGCTGCGCGATGTGTTTCCGCATACGTCCCAGCTGCTGTTGCTGAGCGATCCGACTTCGGGGGCGGGGGTGATTTTGGAGTCGACGCGGATTCATGCGATCTTGCGGGGGAATCCGCAGGGGCGAATTCAGATTGTGAATTTGACGCCGGATGCGCGGATCAAGACAGGGGAGAAGGTGCTGACGTCGGGCGGGGACCGGGTGTTTCCGCGAGGGCTTCCGGTGGGGGTGATCGAGTCGATTGTGCCGGACCCGGAGCATCCACCGTTTACGGCGATTACGCTGAAGCCAGCGGCGAACCTGGCGCAACTCGATGAGGTGCTGGTGGTGACGGGGGTGACCGCGGATGTGGGGCAGGACGAGGCGAGCGATCCGGGCAACAATGCGGCGGATGTGAGCGCGGAACGGCTGCCGGGGCTGCATGACGGGAAAGACGGCGAGGCGGATGCGCCGGCGGATGGAAGCGCGGCGGAGAATACGCCGCCTCCGGACAACTCGACGAGCCTGGTGCCGCGGCCGAAGCCGGTGGTGCATGCGGACCGCTACTCTCCTGGTGCGGCGCCCCCTGCGGCGGAGTTGACGCCGGGCTCACCGAAACCGGAGAGATAGAGCGGGAGCATGGGAATTGTGCCTTTCCACCTCAGACGATGAGATTGTCTGAGATGGGGCACCCGGGGGTTAGAGGGATGAAGTAGAGGTTAGGCTCAGCTATGACGACTCGGTCTTATACGTCGCGCACGGAGTTTGCGCAGTACAGCTTCAACCCGCTGGTGGTGGTGGCGGTGCCGTTTGTGCTGATCCTGCTGCAGGCTTTGCTGCCGCTGCGGCTGCCGCGTTTGCTGATTCTGGATCTGCCTTTGATTGCGGTGATCTTCTTTTCGGTGTCGCGGCGCAGTCCGATCTTTGGGACGATCTTTGGCTGTGTGATTGGGTTGACGCAGGATGCGCTGACGGGGCAATACCTGGGCATTCACGGGATTGCGGATACGCTGGTGGGGTATGCGGCTTCGAGCATCGGGCTGCAGGTGGATGTGGAAAATATCCTGACGCGGCTGCTGATGAGCTTTGGGTTTTTGCTGCTCGAGTCCGGGGTGATCTTCGCGATCGAGCGGTATCTGCTACGGCTTCCGGTGGATCGGCTGCGGTGGGTGCATGAGCTGATCCGGGCTGGGGTGAATACGGCGATTGCGATTCCGCTTTTTTTGTTTTTAGACCGGTTCAAGGAGCGGGATTGAACGGAGAAGAGACAAAGACGGGGATTCTGGCTTCGCCGGAATGACGATGGGGCTACCAGGGAGGTGCGGGGTGCGACCGAGAGATGTTTGCGGAGTCTAACCGGATAGAATCTCGATAGGCGCCCTACCCCATGGCTACAACGCTGCCGTCGATCAATCGCGAAGAAAAGCTCTCCCCCGCGAAGCTGCACGCGATGCAGTACATCGTTGTGGCGATTCTTGGAGTGCTGGTCTTTGGGCTTTGGAACCTGCAGGTGCTGGATGCGGCAAGCTATAAGTCGCTGGCAGAGGCGAACCGGATTCGCAAGATTCCGGTGCTGGCGCCGCGTGGGCGCATCTTCGATCGCGAAGGGCGGCTGCTGGTCGATAACTATAGCTCGACTTCTTGTTACCTGATTCGCGACCAGGTAAAGGACCTGGCGTACGACTTGCCGATTATTGCCAATGGCTTGCATCTGCCGCTTGAACAGGTGACGGCGACGCTGCGGCACTATGCGGGTGCGGCGAAGTATCAGCCGATTCCGCTGAAGCAGGATATTACTCCGGATGAAGAGGCGTTTGTGGAGGCGCACCGGAACGAGCTGCCGGAGCTTGAGACGCTGGAAGAGCAGCGGCGGCTGTATCCGCGGGATGGCTTTGCCGCGCACATGATCGGGTATGTGGGCGAGGTGTCGGAGCAGATGCTGGCCAACGACGATCGCTATGAGGACTACCAGCCGGGGGATGTGGTGGGGCGGTCGGGCGTGGAGGCGACGTATGACGCGTTGCTGCGCGGGGTGGATGGGTCGCGGGACGTGATTGTGAACTCGCATGGCAAGGAGCTGGGGCTGCTGCGGCAGGAGCTGGCGACGCCGGGCAAGGATCTGCGGCTAACGGTCGATCTCGATGTGCAGCGGGCGGCGGAGCAGGCGATGGAGGGCAAGAACGGCGCGATGGTGGCGATGGATCCGCATACGGGCGAGATCCTGGCGATGGTGTCGCGGCCGAGCTACGATCCGAACCAGTTCTCGGTGCGGCTGACGCATAGCTACTGGCAATCGATTCTCGATAACCCGGATCATCCTTTGCTGAACAAGGCGATCCAGGCGCAACTGGCTCCGGGCAGTACGTTCAAGATCATCATGTCGGTGGCCGGGCTTGAGGACAATCTCGCGCAGGACATGAAGGTGCAATGCAATGGCGGGGCAAGCTTTTACGGGCACTTTTTTGCCTGCGACCAGCATCATGGCGCGGTGAATATTCACAATGCGATTCCGCTAAGCTGCGATACGTTTTATTACACGCTGGCCAACCGGCTGGGGATCGACCGAATTGCGCAGTATGCGGCGGAGTTGGGACTGGGCCAGCATACGGGGGTGGACCTGCCGGAGGAGGCTTCAGGGACCGTGCCTTCGACGCAGTGGGCGATGAAGAACTATCACCGCAAGTGGTATGCGGGGGAGACGATCTCGGTGGGGATTGGGCAGGGCGCGGTGACGGTGACGCCGCTGCAGATGGCGCGGGCGATCGGCGGGATTGCGTCTGGCGGGGTGCTGCATCGGCCGCACCTGGTGTTTCCGGACGAGGTTCCGGCGAATCAGTTGGAGGTGATCCACGAGACGTATCCAGGCTCAGGAGACAAGACGATTCCGTTGACCGCGGCCAACTGGCAGACGATTACCGATGGCATGGCCGCGGTGACGACGACGGGGACGGCTGCTGCGGCGCATCTTGAGGGAATCGACTTTGCGGGAAAGACGGGGACGGCGCAGGTGATTGGGCATGAGGCGCTGGCGCGGACCAACAAGGGGCATAACACGATGCCGAACGCGTGGTTTGTGGGGATGACGCCGCGACGGAACCCGGACATCGTGGTGGCGGTGCTTTGGGAGCACGGGAATTGGGGGAACAACTCGGCCAAGCTGGCGTCGCAGGTGATCAACGCGTATGTGACCAAGCAGCGTGGGCGCGATCATAACTTGAAGTTCGCGGAGGTGGTGGTGCCAGAGCCGGTGCAGCCGGAGGCGAAGGAGCCGGAGGGTGGGGTGAAGGGGAAGCCTGACGCGGCGAAGAAGCCGGTTCCTGAGGATAAGCCTGCTCCGGTGGTAAGGCCGGTGCCCGCACCGGTACTGAGTCCGACGCGTTAGGTTAAGGAAGTGCTCTCCGGAAGTCTAAGA
>CALMVK010000051.1:0-1588 GCA_937873145.1 uncultured Granulicella sp.
CCGGCACGCGCGGGCAGACCCAGCCCAGGCGGCAGCGCGATGGCGGGATTGCGTAGAGCCGCCAGGATGTGCCACGGCAGCCCGACGGCCAGAAACACGGCCGCCCCGGCCAGCACCTCGACGTGCGCCAGCAGAGACAGTCTGCGCGTCCAGGCCAGATAGGCGGCTACGAAGCCCAGCGGAAAGACCAGCCCGATCAGGCCCTTGGTGAGCAGGTTGAGCCCCAATGCTGCGCCGAATCCGATCCATGGCCAAAGACGGCTTGGGCGACCCGTCGCGGGCGTAGGTGCAGGCTGCAGGCGGTCCAGATGGTCTACCCCGGCGAGGAAGCACCAGACACCCAGGGTCATCCACAGGCAGACGGGGATGTCTGGGATGTAGAAGCGTGTGTAGAGGTAGGGGCCGATCGCGGTCCCCAGGGCGAGCGCCGAGTAGAACGCGCCACGCTCCCCAAACCAACGCAAGCCCAGCCCATAGACGGCCAGCAGCAGCGCCAGCACAGCCAAGGCGAGCGGCAGACGGCCGGCCCAATCCTGCTGGCCGAAGAGGCGCATGGAAGCCGCGGCCAGCCAGTACATGAGGGGGGGCTTGTCGAAGAAGCGGATTCCGTCGATGTATGGGGTGACGAAGTCGTGGCGCACGAGCATCTCGCGCGCGACCTCGAGGTATACGGAGTCGACGTCGTCCAGCAGCCCGGGTGTCCACAGACCGGCTAGCTGCAGCAGCAGCCAGGCCAGCACGATCAGCGCTACGGAGCGTGCGTTCCATTGCCTGGCGCGTCTGGCGTATCTGACTTCGCTCACCGCTTTTGCCTCTCATCGAGCCGACGGTCGGTGACGAGCAGCTTGCCGCTGCTTTGGTCGAGCACCAGGGCGCGTGCGCCCAGCAACTGCATCACCTCGGCGCGCTTTTCCTCCGGTACAAAGAGCACTTTGCGTTCGCCCCTGCCCCATTCTCCCGCCAGCTCGGCGGCTGTGACGAAGATTTTCGGGGCGTCGGGGAAGCTTGCGCCGAAGAGCATGGAGGTGGAGCGTCCCTCGACCAGACGCACCGGTTGGCCGAGATAGAAGGGGATGGACGAGCCGAAGGCCTGGTCGCCGTACAGCAGGATTTCGGTGTTTGGGGCAAGCGCGCCCTGGCTTCGCAGGGTGTCGATCGTAGCCGCAAACTGCCGGCTCGAGAGCACCGGCGCAAAGCGTACCAAGGCCAGATGCGCGGCGAAGAGCAGGCCCGCGCCGGTGAAGGCTACCGTGGTGGTCGCGGCGAGGTGCCTTCGCTGCGCGCGCAGCATCCAGGCTGCGGCCGGCCCCAGCGTCAGGCTCAGCAAGGCAAGCGCCGCCGGCAGACGCAACGCCGCAAAGGAGGCCGTGGTCAGATCGAAGAAGTGGGACATGGACAACGTGTAGCTGCCCACGCCGCGATGGGCAAGCACCTGGCCTACATCCGCGCTGTAAGGCAGGTGCCGCGAGCTCCACAACCCCCACAGCAACACCAGAGACACGATGCCGCCTACGGCTGCGAGGGCTGCATGCGCAAAGCCGATCGAACGCCGCGCCGCAGCGCTGGTTGTGTAGGTTTGCTCCGCACG
>CALMVK010000051.1:1688-11560 GCA_937873145.1 uncultured Granulicella sp.
ACCCAGTCCAAAGACAGCAGATCTTTGAGTGAGAGTGCAGCGAGCATCCCTGCCGAGATCAGCAGCTCTCGCCAGGGACGGAGGCGTACCCGACCAAGCTGGGTGAGCACCCTGATCTGGTGCATGGAGCGGCTCCACACGGCCCTGATCCCGAGTGGCAGAAAGAGCACCCACGGAAACAGCCACACGGCGTGCATGGCCCAGTAAACCCAGCCTGGCAGCCGGTTGTAGTCCTGCGGGATACGCCGCCCCAGAAAGCGCAGCACGTGCTCGTTCCAGAAGTAGAACCACCAGAAGCCGTGGCCTCCCGCGGCGCCGGTGTTGCGCAGTCCGGCCAGTATGTGCCAGGGAGCGGCGATGGCCAGGAAGAAGAGCAGGCCCGAAAACGGCCGCAGCTTGCGCCAGTTTCTGCCCTCTCCGGTGAGCAACAGGAACAGTCCTGCTGTCGCGCAGAACAATACAAGCGCGACCAGGCCTTTGCTGAGCACCGCCAAGGCCAGCGATCCCCACATGACGTACGGGTAGAACAGCGGCCCCGCGTACCAGGCCACCGCCGGCTGTTCGCGCACCTCGGCCCCGGCTACAGGGGAGGCGTTGCTTTCCACCGCGACCGCGCCCAGCGCCTTGAGGAAGGCGAACAGCGCCGCGCCCAGAAACAGCGCCAGCCAGACCTCCGGGATCAGGATGCGCGTAAACAGAAAGACGCCTACCGAGGTCATGACGCCGATGGCCGTGTAGAACCCGGTGCGCGCGCCGAAGGCCTGGTTGGCCCAGCGATGCCCGAGCAGCATCAGCAGCAGCACGGCCAAGGCCTGCGGCAGATGCGCCGCGAACGTGTTGAAGCCGAAGATGCGGAAGCTGGCCGCCGCCAACCAGTAGGGCAGCGGCGCTTTTTCAAGGTAGCGAATGCCATCTACCTTGAGCGTTACGAGGTCGCCGGTGGTGGCCATGGCGCGCGCGGCACTGGCGTGGGTGGCGTCGGCGTCATCCAGGATGGGAGGAGTAAAGAGCGCCGCAAAATATAGCAGCAGCCACAATCCTGCGAGGATCATGGCAGCGTTACGGGGCCTTGGACCTCCCGCGAACGAGGTCGCCAAAATGGAAAAGTGGGGCTTTGTGCTCATGCAAAAAGACGCACTTACAGCATAGCGGACTGGATTATTTGGGTGCGTCCGGGGCGGGGAGCCTACTTGGGGCGACCTGGCCATGTATCTTTCTAGTGAACCTCTCTTCCCGCGGAGGACCTATCCCCAGCATGCCCACCTTTGCCGCCATCGACATTGGCTCGAACTCTTCCCGTCTGAAGATCGCTACCGTGGTGCAGCATCGCCTGAAGACGCTCTATGAAGACCGCGAGGTGACTCGGCTGGGTGAGAGCGTTTTTCAGACCGGCATGATCTCTCCCGAGGCGATGGCGGGCACGATCAAGGCGCTCAAGCGATTCCACAAAGCCGTGCAGACGCATGTGTGCGACAAGGTGCGCATCGTGGCTACCAGCGCCATGCGCGATGCGCGCAATGCCGCCGCGTTCACCGAGTGGGTCAAGTCCTCGACGGGCTGGGATGTCGAGGTGATCTCGGGTCTGGAAGAGGGCCGGCTGATTCATCTTGGCGTGGTGACGCTTGAGCCGGATGGCCGCTCGAAGTGCCTGCTGATCGACCTGGGGGGAGGAAGCTGCGAGATTACGCTCTCCGACCAAGGACGCGTGCAGGAGATGGTCTCGCTGCCGCTGGGCGCGGTGCGTCTGCAGCAGGAGTTCCTGCGCAACGATCCTCCGACCAAGGAAGACGCAGACCGTCTGCGGCAATATATTGAGCGCGAGCTGCGGCGCGGGGAGAAGAAGCTGGGCCGGCCGCAGGTTCCGTTGGTCATCGCTACGTCCGGCACGGCCTCCGCGCTTGCCGAAGCCAGCGCGGCGCTGCTGGCGGCACCGGTGGCCCAGAGATCGTCCGCCGGCAAGCTTACGGGCAAGCTCTCACCCAAGAAGCGGGCCAAGCGTGTGGTTGGGCGTGGGCCTCTTGAAGCCTCCACCGCCGACGTGCGACAACTGGCGGACAGGCTGCTGACGATGACCAATCCGCAGCGCGAGGCCGTCCCGGGCATCGGGCCCAAACGCGCCGAGATTATCGTCGGGGGAGCGCAGGTGTATGCGACTTTGCTTGAGCGCTTCCACCTGAAAGGGTTTCGGTACTCGGCTTTAGGGCTGCGCGACGGCATACTCGCGCAGATGCTGGGCGAGGTGGACCTGCGCGCCGCCATTCATCGGCAGATCGAGCAGGAGCGCTGGACCGGCGTGCTTGCGGTGTGCAAACGGTACGGCATCGACGAGAAGAAGGCCGAGCCGGTGCGCGCGCATGCCGTGCAGCTGTTCGACGCGCTCGAAAAGCTGCACCAGTTGCCTCCCGACTACCGCATCTGGGTGCAGGCCGCGGCCATGATGGTGGAGGTGGGCAAATTTATGAGCCACCAGGGGCATCACCGGCATGCGCAGTACATCATCGCCAACTCAGAGATCTTCGGCTTTTTGCCCGAGCAGAGGCTGATTGTGGCGAACATTGCGCGCTACCAAGGCAAGACGCGCCCCGACCCGCTGGACCGCTACATGCGCCCGCTGGGCGCGGAGGAGCAACTGCATGTGGCCCAGGCGGTGGTGCTGCTGCGGCTGGCGGTGGCGCTGAACCAGGATCGTGCCAGTGCCGTCGTCGGTCTGCACACGCGGATCTATCCCAAGCGGGTGGTGATTGAGATTCTTCCCGGGCGCGGCGGCGCCGAGCTCGAGGCCTGGGCCGTAAAGAAAGAGGCGCCTTACTTTTTGGAGGTTTTGCGCAGAACTCTCTTGGTCGAGGTGGCGTAAAGCGCGCGCACCAGCCGGGGATCGAGCAGGCTGGAGAGGCTGGCCGAGGCGGTCGAACTGTTCGATCCGTTTGAGCCGCGCCCGAGCACGACCCGCGCCAGCGATCCTTTGCGGAGACGCACGAGCGGTACGCGCGCGGCCAGATCGCTGTCCGGGATCGGAGGCTGCAGCAGCGAGCCGAGAAAGCCCTGAATGTTGGGGCTGTGCCCGACGACCAGCACGTTTTCCCGTCCTTCCCACTGCTGCAGCATCTGCTGAAAGAGGGGAAAGGCGGCCTCTGGACAAAGGGCCTCAGAGAGCTGGATCTTGGCCTCGTACCCGGTTTCCGTGGCCACAAACTGGGCTGTTTGCACGGAGCGCTTGAGCGGGCTTGAAAGCACGAGGTCGAAGTTTACTTTGAGCGCATTCAACATATGCGCCAGACGCAAACAATGCTGTTTGCCTTCTTTATCCAGCGGACGTTTTACATCGAGAAGCGGATTGGCTCGGCGGGTACCGGCACTGGCGTGGCGAAGAATAAATAAATTCATACGGCTGTAACAATTCTATCGCCGAATGTTGGAGAAGACTATGGCTCAACTGGGTCAAGAGGCGGCGGTTCATGATGAAAGACGCCCGGGTCGGGCTGCTCGAGCGAGGGGACGGCCGGCTCCGGGTCGGATTGAGCGTCGGGAGTTGCGGCGGGTTGGGGGTTCGTTTGCGCCTTGGGGAGCGCTCCGGTTTGCGCCCAGTGGGCCTCTTGCTGCGAGTAGCTTGTGGTCATGGGACGTGAGAGGGTATCCGCAGCCAGACGGTTGTCGCTTGCCAGCACGGTCTGCGCTCCGCGCTGCCAAAAGCGGGTCAGCAGACTGACCAGAAGACCAAGCTGGGTCAGCAGGAAGATAGGCAGTACATGCCGCTGCGCGAGGAGCTCGGTAGCCTCCGCCCAGGTTGCGGCCAGCGCTGCCGTGCCCAGCAGCGCCAGGCCCAGAAATGTGCCGTACGCGCGTCCAAAGTTAGCCGCAAGGGTGCGCAGAGCCGGCCCGAGCACCCGTCGAACCCGCCGGTCGGTCTTTCCGTTGGGCAGCAGATGATCGTTCAACTGCACCGTGTAGACCTCCACCAGATCGAAGTAGAGCCGCAGCAGCGCAGCCACGAGGACGATGAGCAGCAGGCCCGGAACTTCGAGCCAAAAGGCGGCCGCGCCGACGAAACGCTCATCCACGTGGCTCGCCCAGGCACTCTGGGCGGCGAGGAGCGGCGTGAGCACAGCCGCGAAGACGATGGCCGCAAGCAGGGTGATCCTGAGGAAGCGCCAGAAGAAGCCCAGCCCGGTGCCGAGCAGGATGGAGAGTCTTCCCGGAGCCTGGGTCCGGTAGGTAAACAGCGCGCCCGGCACCAGCACGAAGTAGACCGCGAGATAGAGGGGCAGGCCTGCGTATCCGCTCGCTCCGCTGGCCGGCACGTGGTCGGTCAGCGCGTGGCGCAGCTCCAGCAGCGTTCCCAGATCGAAGGCCGAGGACAGCCGCTCGGCTGCCAGCGAGTGGTTGAGTATGCTTGCCATCTCCGCGTGCAGGCGCAGTGAGAACAGGAACGCCAGCCCTACGTTGAACGTGTAGGTCCAAAGCAGCGCGCCGGGGCTGGCCAGCACCAGGCGCAGCCCGCCCCAGAGGATCGAGCTGGGCTCCTCAAGGATTGAGCTGGGCTCCTCAAGAATCGAGCTCGACGCAGCCCTCAAACCAGCCATCCCACAAGCTGCTCGCCGAGTCCGAGCGCGGCCATCCACAAGGTCGTCAGCTTCTGCGCCGGCTGCGGCTTTGCGTCTGCCGTGCGGCTATTGTTGAAGCGGTTTTGATCGAGCAGCAAGGTGTGATCCGGATCCACCTCCGCCGAGACTATGCTGGCTGACGTTGCGTAGGTCCACGTCTTCCAGCGGTCGTTCTCTCCCGCGGCCGGGGCCCACAGCTCCCGCCGCCGGCTGCCATCGGAGAAGACGACCTCCACCGTTACCGGCATCCGGAAGTCTCCGACTCTGCGCACGGTCACGGTGTTGCGCAGGAGCTTGGGTTTGGAGTCTGCCATCCACCACTCGGCGGGTCCTGACGCAATGCCGTCGATGGCGTAGTCGAGCAGCGCCGTCCCATAGACCGCCTGCTCGAAGTAGGGGCGCAGGCCCGAGTTGACGATTTGCGCTCGCCCTGCGGAGCTTGTCTGTGTTCCCATTCCTGGCAGCGTTATCTGTGGAGCCTGCACTGCCAGGCCGGTCGTGCGCCCGCGCCGGATTGCCACCTCCTCGATCGTGCGCAGGAAGTCTTCGGTGGCCGGGTGCGTGAACCGGTAGCGCAGGAAGTACGTCCGCAGCGCCTCATCCATGGTGTCCTTGCCGATCAGGCCTTCGAGCGTCTTCAGCAGCATTACGGACTTGCCGTACGTGATCACGCCGTAGCTCTCGGAGTTGCGAAACTGCCATGCGAAGCGCGTTACCGGGTCGAAGTCCGGCATGGCCAGATACTGCGTGTACTGCGCCGATTGATCGGACAGATTGGCCCAGCGCCGGCCGAAGACATTCGTCCGCTGCCCATAGAGCGCCGCCGTCACGTTGACCTCCGCGTAGGAGTTGATTCCTTCATCGAGCCACGCGTCTTCGAACTCGTTGGTCGCCACCATGCCGTACCAGTATTGGTGTCCGAACTCATGCTCGGCCGTGACCTCCGTGATGCGGCTTGGGTCGTAGAGCGTCGTGCCAGCGGTAATGAGCGTTGGGTACTCCATGCCTTCCATCTCGGAGCCTGGCTCCGGATCGATCACGGTCAGCATCTTGTAAGGGTACGGCCCAAAGCGGCGGTCGAACTGGTCGAGCGATTTGAGCACAACATCGCGATAGCGCGGCCCCGCGCCTGGATGCGCCGCAAGCGCCAGCACGCGCACCACGACCGGCCCCATCGAGCCCAGGTACGTCGCGTTGATGACGGTGAAGTGCGGACTCGCGGCCCAGGCGAAGTCGTGGATGTCCTCACCATAGAAGCGCAGGGTGCGCGTGCCATCGGTGTGAAGTTGATCTCCGGTCGGCACCCCGGAGGCGCCCACGGTGTAGTTCTTGGGCAGGGTGAGCCGCACGTCGAACGTGCCGAAGTCGGCGAAGAACTCCGTGGTGGCGTGGTATTGGTGGCAGTTCCATGCGCCGTGCCAGAAGACCCCTACCTTGGGGAACCACTGACCGCCCATGAGGAAGTCGCGCTTGTAGCCGTTGCGTGCCACGGACTCGGGAAACCGATCGTGAAAGCGCAGGTGGAAGGCAATCGTCTCGCCCGGAGCGACTGCGCGCGGCAGCGTGACGACCATCACGGTATGGTCGTTGGCGTTGCCATCGTCCGGCGCGGTGAAGTGCATGCTGCCGGTCAGATCGCCGAAGCCCTCCGCGTCCAGGTGTGCGATGGTGATGGCGCCACGCTTGGCGGCTGGATAGTCGTCGCTTGCTTCGCTGTCGCGGATGCCTCCGCCGAAGTGCGTCTCCGTGGTGAAGGTCGACTGCGGCTGAAACGCATTGAGGTAGAGATGAAACGGAAAGCTGGTGAGGGGCTGCCCGGTCAGGTTTTTGTAGCGGAGGGTCTCGGTTGCGTCGACCGACTTTTGCACGGTATCGATTTTGGCGTCGATCGCGTAGGCGACTATTCGCGTCGACAGCTCCTTGCCAAGGGGCGCGTTGGTGGCGAGGCTGGTCTGGCCAGAGGCCGATGCCACACCGAAGAAGAATCCTGCCGCCAGCACTCCCAGGCAACGCATCATCCCCGAATACTAAACCGGCTTACCCTCCGGCTCTCTTGTTTATCATTCCGATTGCAGTTTTACCAGAGAGATATGCGGTTGCACTGCTCACTGTCGCCTTACTCAAGGTTACGGGTTCACTCGTACCATATGCGTAACAGTACAGTGCGGCTTTGAACGGCCGCATCTCACTTCAGTTGATTCAGCGAATGGATGCAAGCTCAGAAGCCTGAATTTTTCGCGAAGCGGCGCTTCATCGAACCCGCCAGACCTAGCATCCCAGTGCCGATCAGCATCAAGCTTGAGGGTTCGGGAGTCACGCTGGTCGGGTTGGTCGCAGCAGCAGTGAGGGAGACACTATAGAGCGGGATGAAACTATAAGTGGTGGAACAGTAATTCATGACGCAAGAGTAGTTTTGAAACTCAATCGCTGACACCTCACCGCCTCCGCTGGTTTTGCAAACGTTCGTCACAGAACAGACAGGACCACCTTGGTAGTTGCTAAGGGAACTCACCGGAAGAGCGATCTCAAGCGTCGTGTAGTTGTACAGTCCTGGCTCAGTGATCGTACTCGAAAAGCCGTAAAGCACGGGGGGTTGTACCACTTGCTGTCCGCTGAGCGTTGTAAAAACGTAAATATGAGTGTTGCTTGGGAACTCGTCTTGTACGTAGGTGGCATTGATGCTGCTTACCGCGGTTGAGGCTGCATTCAGCGTAACCGTACCAGTGATCAGGTCGCCAAGCCCCGGTTGTACTTCACCACTCAGCTTGAAAATTGTGTCAGCGTGGGCCTCAAGGCTGGCTAAGAGCAGAGCGGAAGCGGCGATCATCGAAGGGCGCAAGAGGACTCCAAGGGATCAACAACGTGGGTAGTTCGGGATGCCCCACATCCTACTACAGATTGAGTTAAACCAAACCGCTTCGTGGAAAATGCGCTCGGCCAAGGAAGAAGCCTTGAGCAGGTTTAGAAAACGTCTTTTGGAAGCGGGGGTATCGGCTCCGTAGGTGCCCTCTGGCGGCTCGACCCAGCCGCCGATGGGCATGAAGAGCGACTGTACTCCGGTGCTGTACCAGAAGGTGCGTTCCTGCGTATAGAAGGCTGTCTTTCGATCCACGATCTCAATCCTCACGGGTGGGGTTGCTCACTTTTATGCCTTGTGTCTCAGCATAGGTTTTAATCATTTTCGCAGGATTATCACAGATCGTAGTGAACGCCTGAGAGTTGCTCCAACTGCTCGAAGAGCTGCTGGGCCGCTTCCTGATTGCCGGCGTCCTTTGAGGGCTTCGTCTCTTTTACAGGACCTTTGAAGCCGAAGAGACCGTCAGGGCCGTAGTACCCAGCCGGCTTAGCCTCCGGTGATGTGGCTGCAAACAAGCTGGGCTGCGCTCCCCCAGCGGCATTTTGCGACAAGGGTAAAGACACAAACGACGCTGCTTTAATCGGAAGGCTAGCCTTAACAAACTGAAGGTTGGTGCGCGCATATCCGGGGTGACAACTTACGGAAAGAAGCCTGCCCCCTGCCCGGCGCTGCAGTTCCTGCGCAAACAACATGATTTCCAGCTTCGTCTTTGAGTAAGCCTTCATCGGCTTATAACTTTGCTCAGAGTTCAGATCCTTGACCGGTACGGGGCCACCGCTGATATGAGCCAGTGAAGCTACAGAGACCACCCGAGGGGCAGCAGCCTGCAGCAAGGAAGGCAACAACTGGCCGGTCAAGGCGAAAGGCCCCAGCATATTGGTAGCAAACTGCATTTCAAATCCGTCGACTGTCAACTCTCGCTTCGGCAGAGCCATTACGCCGGCGTTGTTGAGGAGGATATCGAGTGGATGTCCCTCTTGCATTTGCTGTGCGGCGAACGCCTTTACGGAAGCGAGACTGGCCACGTCCAGGACTGCCGTTTCCAACTTCGCGTCCGGAAGAATCTCACGAATGCGCTTGGCCGCGTTGTCAGCCTTCTCTTCAGTGCGAGCAGTAAGAACGACCAACGCACCTGCTCGCGCCAATTCCAGCGCGGTCTGCCAGCCGATGCCACTGGTTGCCCCCGTGACGATCGCGCGCTTATCGCATTGCGACGGAATGTCGAGAGATGTCCAGCCTTTACTCATCTGTTATGGGTCCTCGAAGGGGTTTGATGAGTATGCCGTTGGGAGGGATGCCGATGGCCTCAGCATGCTATGCGGGGGTAGAAGAGCAAATACGGGGATTCTGGCTTCGCCAGAATGACGGCGTCGAAGGGGGATGGCTATGCGTCGAAGGGGGATGGCTATGCAAAGATAGCTAGCGCGACTCTACGATTTTATTCGTCTTGATCTGTCAGGGGTGCGGCGATGGAACCGAGCGCAGGCTGAAGGTGGCTACCGTGGCGGGGATGGAGCCGGGACGCACCTGCAGCGTGCCGAGGGCCTCGGTGCCGGCAGGCGTTTGGTCGCGCAGACGGAAGACGAGGACGCCCGGCTCTACCTCTTTGGCGGAGAGCAGGTTGAAGCCTCCGGTCTGCTGCCGCAGCGCAAGCTGTGCGGAGGCGGCGGCCGCCGGTGCCACGTTGGGCAGAGCCTCAGTGAGCGCGGAGAAGCTGGCCTGGTTGAAGGCGGCGAGCCAACTGAAGAGAAGATGGCCGGCGGGGCTATTGGGGATGAGGCCCGTCTGATCGCCGAAGCGCGGCAGATGCACCACGATGGTGGGGTGAACCGGACTTATGTGGTTGCCCCGGCGGCCGGGCACGGGAGCGTCGGCGGGGTCGCCCAGGACGATGGTGTCGATCTGCGAGGGATCGTCCTTGTCGTCCTTGTCGTCGTCGGGCGTCTGCGCCGCGGAGGCGCCGGCGGAAGAACCGGCCCCGGAGCTGGCGGAGGCGAGACGCGCGTGTCCGGCGTGATCGAGCCCGTAGAGGATTACCGAGACCGCACCTGCCGCGGTGACGATCGCGAGCACGATCGAGGCCAGGCTGAGCGGCTGACGGCTTACCAAGGCAAAGCTGGGAGTGCCGGAAGAGGGGGTCACGGGCCATTCTCGCCTATCCGTGTACCGCCACACCTGGGTGACCAGCAATCCCTGGAGTGCGGAGCGCTGAGCGATTTTCTGAAATCCTGCCGCTTGGAGCGCCTCTTGATAGGCGGGCACCTGCGTGACGCGCAGCCCGGTGAGCACGCGAAAAGCCGCATAGAGGGCACGGATGAAGAGGCCTCCCGGCACCCGCAGCCAGCCGGGCGGCACTTGAAACTCGGACACCAGCCAAAGCGCATCCGCGGCGAGAGAAGGCCGCAGCCGCCCGA
>CALMVK010000051.1:11660-14307 GCA_937873145.1 uncultured Granulicella sp.
CGCGGACCGGCAGCCTGCGAGTTGAGGCAAAAAGTAGTTGCGGGTGCGCTCGAGCAGCGGCCCAAGCGTCAGGTATTCAAGCCACCGATACAGCGGCGCGATGCGGTTGAAGTTCGGGGGTTGGGCCGCCGCTCGCTGGCTCATCGGACCCTGAGGCTCGCTCATCGGACCCAAAAGAGGACAAGCAGAGGCGTAAGCAGCACTGCATCCGCTGCCGCGCGCAAGGTGGTCGGGTCGAGCCGTGCCTGGATTCGGTTCAGCCACAACAGGCCCGCCGCCGCAAGGCTTACCGCCAGCAGCACCGGCGTCATCGGTTCCAGCCGCACCGCCGCCAGGCAGACCGATAGAACGCCCAACGCCGCTGCCAGAACGGGAGTTTTGCTCTCCGCGCCGGCGTGCTCCCAGCCATCGATGAAGCGGCAGTTGAGCCAGCACACGAGGCCAAAAGCTACGGCCGCGATCTCCAGCCAAAGCCGCAGCTCGGGAGCGCGCGTCAGTGTGGGAAGAAAGACGGCTGCGCCGAAGAAGACTCCCGGCACAAGCTCCTTGGTGCCGCGCAGCGAGCCCAGCGGACGCGCCAGGTGGATGACCGCGAACCACGCTGCCAGCGCGGCTCCCAGAAGGACAAACGGCCGGAAGGCGCTGCCCGGGAGCCTGGCCATGACGAGGATGAGCGGGATGAGCGCGCCCAGGCCGGCCGCCATCGCCACCGTGAACGCTTGCCGATGGGTTCGATGGAAGCGATGCCTGCGCTCCAGCTCGCCCGCGCGCAGACCATCGCCGGCCCGGCCGTCGAGCAGCCGGTCCGCCGCATACAGCAGCCACACCGCCAGAAACATCGCCGCCGTCACGGTGGAAGGCAGCGCGATGCGCGCACATCGCGCGACAAACCAGGTCCATAGCGCGGCCACGGTCGGCGCGTCGAGCGAAAGCAGGTGCCATCGCACCAGCCCCTGCTCGAGCTGCGCCCGGAGGCTCGTTTGCCGAGATGCGAACCGCAGGGTGTGGGCTCCTGTGTGGGCTGCTGCCTGGCTTGCCGCCTGGGTTGCCGCCTGGGCGTCGCTTGTCTTGGCCTTCAACCCGGATTCATCGTGCACACTGTCCAACAAGGCACCATCCTCGTTGTTTGGACGCTCGCGCCTGCTGCCGCGCTGCGGCGAACGGAGAAGCCACTTTGGCTGGCCTGGTGAGCGAGACAGGTTTCCGGCGCAGGATGGTAGGGTAGGCGCATGAGAGTGTACGCCCTGGTCTTGATTGCCGCCCTTGCCCCCGCCGCCGCCTCGGCACAGTTCAACCTTGGATCGCTGACCGGGAAGTCTTCCGGCTCGCTTACTTCAGAGCAGGCGTCTGGAGGCCTCAAGGAGGCGCTCTCCCAGGGAATCTCTACCTCTGTTGCCTCTACCGGCCGCCCGGGAGGCTACTTCGACAATGAAGCGATTAAGATCCTGATGCCTCCCAAGCTCCAGCCGATTGAGAAGGGTCTGCGCGCGGCCGGGATGGGTCCGAAGATTGACGAGTTTGTCCGCAGCATGAACTCCGCCGCGGAGGAGGCTGCGCCAGAGGCCAAGGCGATCCTGCTTGAAGCGCTGAAGCAGATGAGCTTTTCCGACGCCAAAGGAATCGTAACGGGAGGCAAGACGGCCGGCACCGAATACTTCAAGCGCACAACCACCGAGCAGATCCAGGTCGCCTTCCGGCCCATCATCGAGAAGGCGATGGCGAAGACCGGAGTGAGCGAGCAGTTCGCCGCGCTGATGGGCAAGGCTCCCACGCTTCCCTTCATGAAGACGCCCAGCGTGGACATCAACCAGTATGTGCTGGATAAAAGTACGGACGGACTGTTTGTGGTGATGGGCCAGGAAGAGACGAAGATCCGCACCGATCCGGCGGCGCAGGTGACTCCGCTGCTGAAGACGGTTTTTGGAGGCCGTTGACGCAAGAGGGCAGCGGGGACGCGTGGGATGCATGCAGTGCCTATCTAGAGAGACTAGCTGCTGTCCTCCACCAGATTTTTGCAGACGATGCATGCGCTTTGGGCTTTGCGTGAATCCGTACACGGCCATACGGTTCGGAGAAGAGTACCGTCCGGGCGTAACGTTGTCTGAAGCCAGCGAGGATTTTTTCTGCACCTTTTGTAGTGCAACCGATTTTGCTTGTCGAGGCTCCTAGTGTGCAGAGGTCTAGGCACATGGCGACGGCAAAGAAGACTGCGGCGAAAAAAGCGGCAGGCAAGAAGGCGGCGAAGAAGACGGATGCGCGAAAGTACTCGCCGGCTGCAAGCAGGAGCGTTGAGCGTGAGATGAAGGCGTTGAAGGAAGGCAAGCTGAAAAGTGGGAGCGGCGCGAAGGTAACCAATCCGAAGCAGGCCATTGCCATCGGGCTCTCGGAGGCGCGACGAGCTGGCGCGAAGATGCCTGCACCGCCACCGACAGCGGCAAAGAAAGCTGTAACGACAAAGGCAAAGAAGGCTGTCAAGGCTGCAGCGAAGAAGTCTGTGAAGGCTGCAGCGAAGAAGACGCCTGGGAAGAAAGCGGCGGCGAAGAAAAGAACCTCGGCGTAGCGCCGTGCTGCCGAGCCGCCTGCAGGTACGTCCCTGGCAGCTATTTATTCGAGGCGGGGGCTGGGGAGGACGTGGCTGCTGCTGGAG
>CALMVK010000052.1 GCA_937873145.1 uncultured Granulicella sp.
TTGCCGTTGGTTCCCGCGATCAACACCGACGGAACCCGGTTTTGCGGATCTCCTAAAGCAGCGCACAGCGTGCGCATATGCTCCAGGTCGAACTTGCGACGCGGAACTCCTGGCGCCGGCGATGCAAGTTCGGGGGCGAGAGCGTAAAGATGGTCTACTGCGTCCGCGTAGTTCACTTATTTATTCTAGAACGCGATTCTTGCCTTGAGGCAAAGCCTTGCCTCTCCTCTAGTTACGCTTGCCTTAGAACAAAGATGAGCTTGCGCTGGGGAACAATGCGGCCGGTCCGACGGGCTGCAGATGGTTTGGCCAGTCTGGAATGTTAAAACCAGTGAGCGGATGGTGGCACAGGCTATCTCCGCAAGGTGTAGACGATTCATCACCTTGTGGGTAGTCGGGAGCCGCAGCGTTGGTATCCCGGCGTCAAAGCACATATGCTGGAAGTTCGGAGAAATGATGCAAGAACAAAGCTTGGCCGCAGCTTCCCCCCATCCTCAGATTCAAGTACAACTCCCTGATGGCACAATGCGCATTGTCGATGCGGGAACGACGCCCTTGCAGATGGCCGAGTCGATCTCTCCGCGTCTGGCGGCTGCTGTCGTGTTGGCTCGGGTGCGTCCCCTGGTCGGACTGGATCTGAACCAGTCCGAAGGCGGACAGGACGATGCACCGCAGGACCTTAGTCCATCTGCCGAGACGATGTACGGCGCCGGCGATCCCGAAGCCGAAAAGCTTGTCGACCTCAACACGCCGCTTACGGAAGATGTAGCCCTGTGGCTGCTGAAAGAGCAGGATGAGGCTTCGCTGAAGGTGATGCGACACTCGGCGGCGCACGTGATGGCGACCGCTCTGCTCGAGCTTTTTCCGGAGACCAAGCTCGGCCACGGGCCCGCTACAGACGCCGGTTTCTTCTATGACGTTTATCGCCCGCAGCCTTTTACAGACGCCGATCTGGCAGCTATTGAGGCGCGCATGGCCGAGGTGGTAGACCGCAATGAGCCCTTTGTGCGCGAGAGCGAGCCGCGCGAGGTCGGGCTCAGCGACTACGAGGAAGAAGGCGAGTTCATGAAGGTTCATTTCATCGAACGCTTCACGCAGCCCGGCGATGACATCTCTCTTTACCGCAATGGGGATTTTATCGATTTCTGCCGTGGCCCCCATATGCCCTCCACCGGACGCGTGAAGGCTTTTAAAGTCACCTCCGTTGCCGGTGCCTACTGGCTGGGCGACGAGAAGAATCAGCAGCTCCAGCGCATCTATGGCACGGCCTTCTTCAACGAAAAAGACATGAAGGCGCACTTCGCGCGGCTTGAGGAGATCAAGGCTCGCGACCATCGCGTGCTCGGCAAACAGCTTGACCTGTTCTCCATCCAGGAAGCTGCGGGAGCTGGCCTCATCTTCTGGCACCCGAAGGGAGGACTGATCCGCAAGATCATGGAAGACTGGATGCGGGAAGAGTGTATCCGCCGCGGTTACGATCTTGTGTATACGCCGCACATCATGCGCCGCGAGCTTTGGAAGACCTCCGGTCATGAAGGGTTTTACGGGCAGAATATGTATCCTCCCATGGAGCTTGACGATGCCGAGTACCGGCTCAAGCCCATGAACTGCCCGGGCCACATTTTGATTTACAAGAATGCTCCGAAGAGCTACCGCGACCTGCCTGTGCGCTACGCCGAGCTTGGCAATGTCTACCGTTATGAACGCTCCGGCACAATGCATGGCCTGCTTCGGGTGCGCGGCTTTACTCAGGATGACGCGCACATCTTCTGTACTCCCGGCCAGATTGAAGACGAAGTCGTTGCGTGCATCGAGTTTGCGCAAAGCGTGCTGCATACATTTGGCTTTGCGGAGTTCAAGGTGGAGCTCTCGACGTGGGATCCGAACGATGCGAAGAGCTATACCGGCAGCCCTGAGAACTGGGAGCTGGCCATCTCTTCGCTCAAAAACGCGCTGGATCGTAAAGGTATTCCGTACCGGACGATCGCCGGCGAGGCTGCTTTTTATGGACCGAAGATAGACATTAAGCTCGTCGATGTTCTCGGCCGGCTCTGGCAGTTATCGACCGTGCAATTCGACTTCAATCTGCCAGCGCGCTTTGACCTTACGTATAAAGGCGAGGACGGCGAACTGCATCCACCGGTGATGGTGCATCGCGCGCTCTTCGGTTCGGTGGAGCGCTTCTTCGGCGTGCTGGTCGAGCATTATGCTGGAGCGTTTCCGTTGTGGCTCGCTCCCGTGCAGGTGGGCCTGGTGCCGATCTCGGAGAAGCACCTTGACTACGCGTACAAAGTCAAAGCGAAGCTGGCGGCTGCGGGATTGCGGGTGGAGCTCGATGAACGCAATGAGAAGATGAACGCCAAGATTCGTGAGTT
>CALMVK010000053.1 GCA_937873145.1 uncultured Granulicella sp.
CACCGCACTCGCCTGCGCTTGGCTCCACCTCAAACTATATGTGGATACGCCCTAGTGGTCACCGCTCCAGGTTCACGTTCTCCTCGTAACCAGAAGTCACATCCGCATCAGCACGAACTTCGACGGTCGCTTCCGCTAAAAGCGTTTATGAGGACGGAGTATCAAGCGTCGCTCCCGACAACCGGCGTTGTTGTGGGTAATCGGACGTGACCTAACGGTGCTTTACAGGCGTTTCAGCGTTTCCAAACTTCACGTCAAGAGCCCTCTTGTAGTGTTCAGCCTGCCACTCGTCTGGGTCTTCAGGCAGTCCGAGCATTGCAGAAGCTGCTTCCGCCACCCGTACCTTCAACTCCGGTTCGTCCAACATGCTTCGTAAGGCGGGTTGCAGCCGGAGATCCTGACGCTTTCCGAGCCCAACGGCCGCTTCCTCGCGAACATCTTCGTCGGAGTCGGAGATCCTCTGAAGAAGGACTTCTCGGATCTCAGAAGAATCCATGTCCCCCTGAACGCCCAAACCAAAAACAGCCCAGTCCCGAACCTCAGAGTCCGGGTCTCTCGTTAGAGAAATGAGAGCGGAGACGGCTACTGGATCATTTGGAAAGTGTCCCAGTGCGGAGGCAACGGAGAACCTGACGTCCTCATCAGGATGCTCCTTGTATCTCTCGATGATCGAAATGGCAGCCGTGTTATCGAGATGACCAAGAGTTGCGATTCCACTATTAAGAACCATGGTGTCCGATTCGCCTTCAAATAGTTCTACGAGCAGCGGGAAGGTCTCATCTCGAAAGAGCCATGTTGGCTTTTTCATCTCCTCCTTACTGTGGCTAGGAGCACGCAGTTGAGCCAGAATTGCCGCAGCCCTGGCTCGCTTCAAAGGGTTAGTGCTTTTTAGCCACATAGCAGCCGTCTCGAAGATTGCGCGATCTCCATTGCTCCGGAGCGTCGAGACGGCATCCCAAGGTGCCTCATCGTCATAAGCGCCGACGAGGGTCTGATTGAAAAGATCTTGTAGTGCGGATGAATTCATATAGCCCAAAGCGGATGCCCGACTTTCTGGAAGATAAGTTATCGCAGAAGAGCATAGAGGCCGGAGCAAATGAAAACGGCACAAATTGCGCTGACACCAAAACTGCCCAGATGCTGATCTTATGGTCTGGTCCCTGCCTGCTGTAACCGAGCCACGTCAGAGCCAGAACCGCAAAGCCCACGCATAGATCGAAGGAGGGGCTACTATGACCGCCCTTTGCTGCTTCTGCTACAGGCCCAAATGCAATCATTCGTTTTCTGTCCTCTGCTTCTCCGGGATCGACGACTCAAAGTCATTCGATACAAGACGCTTCCCGCAGCCATGCTTTTTCTCATGAGCGTCTAGCTGGACGAAGATGCGCAATCTCTTTGGCCCTTCTTCTGTGCTTTTATCGAGGTCAAGGATTCGTTCTCTCTCCACGCAGGAAGGGCCGGGAGTACCTTTGTTCCGCGCTGTGTCGTCTTTCGTCCTGAGATGTGTCCTTTGCCCATACTTTCTCCCGTCGCAACCGGCGTCTCGCAGTTCGTTAGAACAGTATTCTACGAACTGCGTTCCTCCTACGGCGGTTTGGAAGTGACAGGCCGAGCTGCTTGTTACTCCTGAAACGGACGTTTTAGACCGGAGCCAGATCAGTCCTGACACGTCTTAGTGCTGTATCTGGACCGCCTGTGTGAAGGCTGGTGAGGGCGCAGGTCTGGGTGGGGCGGTTCGGATACAGCGACTTGAAGGAAGCCGCTTTCTCCGGGGCCGCTGCTTATGGGAGTTGGATGGAGTTTAGTCGGTCTGGTGGTTTGGTTGCGAGGCTTTGCGGAGGCGTTGAGCAGGTTGAGTGCCGGGCGAGACCGTGGCTGACCTGCTCTGTATGTTCGATTGACGAGCGTGG
The DNA here is from genome assembly GCA_937873145.1 of uncultured Granulicella sp. GTDB lineage: Bacteria > Acidobacteriota > Terriglobia > Terriglobales > Acidobacteriaceae > Edaphobacter. The sequence continues at coordinate 1,911 of CALMVK010000053.1, forward strand.
CTGAGCGTTCGCAGGAGGCGGGAGCGGCGCGGGGCGCAACCCGGGTGGTCATGCTGTTGCATGGCTTGACTTCGAGGCTGGAGTTGGGAGTTCATGTGGCGGCTCTCTCCTGCTGTGGTGGGGGGGGAGGAAGCAGTTGAACCGAGGAGAACCGCTCGACGACGTGCATGGTTCCGCTGCAAAGCGGGCACTTGGGAAGAGTCCCGGCTGGCTTGATTTCGGAGTCTGTAGGCGGCGGGGTGTGATCGGCCGAGGTGCCGAGCAGGCTAAAGCAGAGCGGCAGGAGCTTCGCTCGTTGCCGGTTTGCCAGGAAGCCGAAGTTGCGGATGCGGACGAAGCCGCGTGGGACGAGGTTCAGCAGGAAGCGGCGGAGGAACTCGTCTGCCGGCAGGCTCATGACGCGCTTCCGGTTGTCGTGCGCGGAGTCTCGCCAGCGGAAGCTGACCTGGCCGTCGGCGAAGGAGACGAGCCTGCTGTTGGCGATGCCGATGCGATGGGTGTAGGCGCCAAGATAGCGCAGAGCGTGTTCGGGTCCGCCGAAGGGACGCTTGGAGTAGACGACCCAGTCGTGACGGAACAGGACTCTGAGCCAGGCGGCGAAGCGGCGTGGCTCGGCGAGTGGTGCGAGATGGCCATGGAACTCCAGCTTGCCTCCGCGGAACGCCGCCCTGAGACCGGCGAGGAACTTGCCGCGGAAGACACGGCCGAGCACCTTGACCGGCAGGAAGAAGGTACGGCGCGAGCTGATCCAGCTCTTGTGATCCGGTGCGAGCCCGCCGGCTGCTATCACGCAGTG
>CALMVK010000054.1:0-2080 GCA_937873145.1 uncultured Granulicella sp.
GATTGTCCAGACGTACGTCGGCCACAAGGCAGCAGGAGGAATCGGGAGCCCAAAGTGGCTGACGGTCGAAACGATCTTCAGGAAGGAGCGGAAGAAGATTTCCACCCAGCAGGACGCGACCCGAGGACTGCTCGGAGTCGGAATCCTGGCAAAAGAAAGGCTTAGTACGATCATTGCTCTCACACGCTGATCTGACCGTGTGAGAGAGGGCGCTTAGAGGGAGCGGGCCGTCAAAGCTCCAGACGACATAGACGGAAGACATGATCTGGAGTGATTACTGTTTTAGGTGTCGACAAGGTAGCCCGATCTTCGGAAATCGAAATTGGGCAGAGAGCTAAACTTTCGCAACCACTACACTTCTCCATTTTTAGGAGCTATGTTGCCGGCGGGTTGCATCCACGGTGGCGACCGGGCCGCCGTTCTTGGCTAAACGCAGTTCTGTCACTTCGATCGTGGGCTTGGTCCAGAGTTTCAGAGGGGTCGTCACCGATGGATCTCCTGGGTGCGCGCATTCGCACATGGTGTCTAAGTTCTAAAGATTTCTGCTGCTGACGAGAGCGTTTCGCCTTGTCTTTACGCGATAATACGCTGGGCCTTTCCGGTTCGCAATGAGTCAGCCCATAACCTTTGTGGGATTGACGCGCTGACGCAAAGAGGTTGAATGCGGTCGCGTCAACGTCTTAGGCCGGCCGCCGGGAGCGCAGGCGAGGCACGATGCACCCTTATCAAAGTCGCACGATCCAGTTCGCAACGGAGGTCCAACATTGCTTTACGGTTACTGTTTTGGCCCTTTTGCGCTGACCTCTGAGCTCGAACTTGCGGAGCTGCGCGAGGTGCAAGGGACCGCCCGGATCGCAGTGCGGATCGAACTGGGGCCGGTTGCGGAGGAGATCTCCGGATTGAAAGCGTATGACGCGCTGTGCAGCGTCGGCCCGCAGGACTATCTACTGAGCATCCCGGACGTGGCTCGGTTTCATGTATCCGGCGGATCGCGGGTGCGGGTGGAGCTCGCCGCCGACGCGGCACGGGAGGATGTCTCGGCGTTTCTGCTGGGGTCGGTCTTTGGCGCGCTTTGTCATCAGAATAGCCTGCTTCCGCTGCATGCGAGCTCGGTTGCGTCCGCGGGTGGCGTCGTCGCGTTTCTGGGTGAGTCGGGAGCCGGTAAGTCGACTCTGGCGGCGTGCCTGCAGGCCCGTGGCTCCCGGATTTTTTCCGATGACATCTGCCTGCTCGAAGAGATAGCGGGGCAGATGCGGGCCGTGCCTGTGGCCGGGTGGTTGAAGCTCTGGCGGCAAAGCCTGGAGCATCTGGCAATCAATCCGAAGCAGGGAGCACGGGTCTTTGCCAAGGAGGACAAGTTCCGCCTGTCCGTAGACGGCGCGGAGAGTAACCCGCTGCCGCTGCGGACCCTGGTGTTTCTGGCGCGCACGGAGCAGGGTGAGCCGAAGCTGGTGCCGATGGCTGCCGCGGAGACGCTCGCGCGCATGATGGAGTTGACCTATCTGGCCTATATTCCGGCGCTCAATGGCGAGCAGCGTAGGCTCTTTGCGCAATGCGGGCGGGCCCTTGGGCAGGCACGAGCCTACCGGCTGGAGATGCCCTGGGAGCTCGAGCGAATGGACGAGGTTCTGGACACGTTGGCGGAGTTACTGTAGCTCGATCAGGCCGCGGTCGAGCATCTCTTCAAGGAGCTCGCGGACGTCCTGCTCGATGACGTGAACGGGGGCGTCGTAGGTGCTGCTGAGTGCGTCGACGATGGCCTGGAGGCGGGTAGGCTGGGCGAGCAGCCGCCAGACCGCGGAACCGGTCTCGCCCAGGCCGAAGCACTGCCCGGAGGCTAGGGTCATCAGGACGACCTCTGAACCCACGGCGGTTTCAGCGGGGCTGCTGCTGCGGAGGAAGGTGACGTCGTCGGTGAGGCGGAGCGTGCGCATGCTGGGCTGCATCGAGTGTAGCGGAACGCCTCTAAGATGGGCTGTTTCAGTCGATCTATCGATCTATCGATCTATCGATCTAGCGGTCTAGCGGTCTAGCGGCGGAAGATCGGTGTTACTCGTTGGAGCTTGCGGGCCTGTTCCTC
>CALMVK010000054.1:2180-10696 GCA_937873145.1 uncultured Granulicella sp.
CGGTCTAGCGGCGGAAGATCGGTGTTACTCGTTGGAGCTTGCGGGCCTGTTCCTCCTGACGGCGTACCGAGATGCTGCCGGGTCTCTGGCGCGCTGTACGGCGTGGACTTCAAGCCAACTTCCATCTGGCAGACGTTCTGCTGCCGGCTGCCGACCTCCTGCACCAGAATCTCCAGCCGCAAGCCCTGCTCCAACCAGCGGGCTTGATAGATATCCCCATCGCGTCCTCTCGACATGCGAATGGGGCAGGTATTGCTGAAGTCGAAGCCGGTAAGTGTCTGGCCCTGGATGTTTCCGCAGCCCTCGGAGTGTGCACCCGAGGGGCTCGACCCGGAGCTCCGAACCCAGATCTGTACGCGCAACGGAAAGTTCGGATCGGACTCGATGACCGGGACTGCCGGATGCGCTATTTGCATCCTCATCGACCCCCCGAAAGTGTTCGCATGGAGCTCGTAGGGCTGATCCTGCAGGGCGATCTTCAGTTCACAAGTCTGAATGTGGTCGCTGCCAAGTTCCTGGATCAGGATCTCCAGTTTGTGTCCCGGGTTGGTCCATCGTGCTCGAAAGTACTGCTCGCCCTCAGGCCGTGGGGCGAAGCTCTGATTGCAGTCGGCCGTGTAGTCGAACCCCTGCGACGGCTGCCCCAGCACGTTGCCGTGGCCCCATACGCTCAGATGTTGAAAGCTCCCAGAGTTCAATCCCGTTTGCGCCAGTTGTACCCGTAACGGATAATGTGTATCCGACACAATCGCCGGAACGGCCGGAGCCTGGTTCTGCAATATGAGAGAGAGGAGTGCAAGGGGCAGCATAGGGATTGCTGCCATCGTATGCGAGGCGTCTTCGCGCCGCAACGAGAAAGTTATTTCGTAGCGATGGTTTGAGACTGTGTGGCTGGAGTGAAGAACAATACGGGGATTCTGGCTTCGCCAGAATGACGGCGTTACCAATGACGCGTTACTAATGACGGCGTTATGAAAAGCTGCTTAGGAAGGAAAGTTACTGAGCCAAGCCGGTTGTTGAAGCGGAATCGGTCGTGCCTGCCGTGGCGTTGCCTGGGCTGCCCAGATAGGTGTCGAGCCACGCGGTCCAGCGCCGCCAAACGTCGCGAGCGCGGATAGGGTCGGCGGGGCTATGGCCGGGTACGGGGAACGCGATGAATTTAACCGGCACGTGGTTGTCCTTGAGCGCGTGGAAGAGCTTATAGGCCTGCGTGGTGGTGACGCGCCAGTCGCCGACATCGCTCATGATCAGCGTCGGGGCCTGGATGCGGTACGCGTAGGTGAGCGGCGATTGCAGGGCGTAGCTCTTGAGGTTGTCGCCGACGAAGGGTGACGGGCCGTAGCCTGCGGCGCGCTCCACGTTGTTGTCGCTGAGCGAATATTGGTCGACCAAGTCGGTGACTGGCGCGCCGGCTACCGCGGCTTTCCAGACGGTCGGGTAGTTGCCGATCATCCACGCCGTCATCTGGCCGCCGTAGCTCCAGCCGCTGACCGCGATGCGCCTTTCGTCAACGATGCCGCGGGCTTCGAGCGCGGTGACGCCGGCCATGATGTCGCGGCCGGGACCGGCGCTGGCGTCGTTCACGATCGAGGCCTCGAAGGCGTTGCCTTCGTTGTCGCTGCCGCGATAGTTGGGCTCGAAGACCAGCCAGCCCTGCGCGGCGAGGATCTGCGAGGACGACGTGAAGGTCTCGAGCGAGGTCGCAGTCGGGCCGCCGTGGAGGTACAGCACCAGAGGATACTTCTGGCCGCTGACGTAGGCAGGTGGGTAGGTCAGCACGCCGTCGACCGTGAACTTATCGCTCTTCCAGGCGAGGGTCTCCTGCTTGCCCAGCGTCTTGCCGTCGGTCACGGTCTGGAGATGGGTGAGTTGGGTTGGCGCGTCGCCGGCGTGGGCCATGTAGAAGAGCTCCGGCGGGTGCGTGGCATCGGTGGCGGTGAAGGCTACCGATCCGTCCTTGCCGATGTTGGCCGCGCCCGCTACAAGTGCGCCGAGGTCGAGGCGCTTGGCGGGGCCTTCCAGCGGCTGCAGCCACAGGCCGGTCCCGGTGCCGTCCGGCCCGGAGACCAGCAGCGCTTTGCCGTCGGGCATCCAGCCGGCGGCCGTCATCGCGTGGTCTAGGGCATAGGTGATGTCTTTGCCCAGGCCGGCGCCAGCGGCACCGTTGATCGGGACGAGATAGACGCTCTCCTCGTTGCGCCGCTTGCCGTCACGCGGGAAGCTGTAGGCGACCTGAGAGCCGTCGGGCGAGAGCCGCGGGGCGCCCTCGGCGATAGAGGCCTTGGTGAGCGGATGCATGGCTCCGGTCGCCACGTCGAGCAGTTCGAGGCGGCTGGACTCACCTTCGCCGGTGAGGGGCGATTCGGCGCGGACGAAGAGGATGGATTTGCCCTCCGGCGTGTAGCTGATCTCGGGCGGGGGTCCGGCGGGAGCGGCGGTGACGGGCAGCGACCAGGTTCCGCTGGTGAGGCGTTTGGCCGTGCCGCCGATCGCGGGGATCGTCCAGAGATGGACCGGCATGGCGGCCGCGCGCTCGAGATAGCTGTTGTTGCCGACCTCGAAGGCGTCCTCGAACTTGGCCTCATCCTTCTTTTCGGGAATCTCATCCGCGGCGGCGAAGGCGAGGGTCTGCCCGTCGGGCTGCCAGGTGAGCTGGCGGATGGGAGTCTTTGAGTGCGTGAGCTGCAGGGCTTCGCCGCCGGCAGTGGGGAGGACGAAGACCTGGGCCTTCTTGTCCGCATCCTGCGCGAGGAAGGCAAGGCGGGTGCCGTCGGGCGACCAGCGCAGCCAGCCGACGCCCTGGCGATCATGCGTGATGGCGCGCATGGCCTTGCTGGTGATGTCGAGGAACTCCAACTCTGTGTCCCAGCGATTTTCCTTCAGGTTGGCGCGGCCGACGATGAAGGCGATCGTCTTGCCGTCGGGCGAGATCTGAGGCTCGGAGATACGGACGATCTTCGGCAGGTCGTCGGCGGTAAAGCGGCCTGGCTGGACTGGCGATTGCGCCGCAGACTGTGCCGACGTGAACGGAACGAGAGCGAGAGATGCTAGAACAAGACGAACACCGCGCAAGGTATTCTCTCCGGCTGCTGGGATGGTCGAGGTAGGTCCACTGTACCTGAGCGAGAGCCGGCGCTCAACGCGCTCGTTTGGACGCAGCGTGTTCGGGAGGAGGAGAGACGATGCCGGAACTGCCCGATGTGGAGGCGTATCTGTTTGCGTTGCGCGTGCGAATCGAAGGCCAGCGGCTGGTGCGGGTGCGGCTCGAGAGCATCTTCTTTCTGCGCAGCGTGCAGCCTCCGCTGGCGGCGCTCGAAGGACAGCGTGTGCGGGAACTGCGCCGGGTGGGCAAGCGCATTGCGATCGGCTTTGAGAACGATCTGTGGGCGGTGCTGCACCTGATGATCGCGGGACGGCTGCACTGGAAGCCAGCGGGTGCGAAGCTGTCGCGCAAGGGAGCCTTTGCGGCGTTCGACTTCGAGCATGGCTCGTTGACAGTGACCGAGGCGGGCTCGAAGCGGCGGGCATCGCTCCATGTGGTCGAGGGTTTGGCGCAGCTTGAGGCGCTCGACCCGGGCGGGATCGACGTGATGACGTGTACGCTGACGGAGTTTCGCGCTCGGCTGATGGTGGAGAATCGTACGCTCAAGCGGGCGTTGACCGATCCCCGGATACTGAGCGGGATCGGCAATGCGTACTCGGACGAGATCCTGCATGCGGCGGGGCTCTCGCCCATTCTGCAGACGCAGAAGCTGACCGACGCGCAGTGGGAAGGCCTCTACACCCACACGCAGGCGACGCTGGCGCTGTGGCGGGACCGTTTCCTTGCGGAGGCGGCGGAATGCTTTCCGGAGAAGGTGACGGCCTTTCGCGAGGAGATGGCGGTGCATGGGCGCTTCGGCAAGCCGTGCCGGGCGTGCGCGGAGCCGGTGCAGCGCATCCGCTATGCGGACAATGAGACCAACTACTGTGCGCGCTGCCAGACAGGAGGCAAGCTGCTGGCGGATCGCAGCCTGTCGCGGCTGCTGCGCGGAGATTGGCCGAAGACGTTCGACGAGCTTGAAACTTTGAAGCGGCCGGGCAGCCAAGGGAGGAACGGAGGATGAATTCGGATAGGAATGTAGAGCGGAGCTTCGAGTACGCGGTGGTGGATGTGTTTGCCGAGCGTGCGCTTGAGGGCAATCCGCTGGCGGTGTTCACGGATGCCCGTGGGCTTTCGACCGACGAGATGCAGGCGCTGGCGCGGGAGACAAATCTGGCCGAGACGACGTTTGTGCTGCCGGAGGATGATCCGGCGAGCGAGGTGGAGCATGGGGTGCGGGTGCGCATCTTCACGGTTGCCGAGGAGCTTCCGTTTGCCGGGCACCCGACGCTCGGCACGGCGGCCTGGCTCTACTGGCACCACCCGGCGCTCCGGGGTGCGGAGTCGATCACGCTGCGCGAGAACGCAGGGCCGATCACGGTGCGCTTCGAGCCTGCGACGGCAGCCCGCAGCGTCTTCGGAACCATGCAGCAGCAGGACCCGGTCTTTGGCGCCAGGCATGCGCCGGAGGAGATCGCCCGTGTGCTGGGCATGCCGCTGGCCGACCTGGACGCGACCAAGCCGATCGAGACGGTTTCCACCGGAGTGCCGTTCTGCATCGTCCCGCTCTGCTCGATGGAGGCGCTGGGGCGGCTGGCGATCCCGCAGGCGGCGGCGCAGGCGTACCTGGCGCGCTCGGATGCGAAATTCTTTTTCTGCATGGCGCGGGATCCAAACGGTGCAGCTGGAGGCAGCGGCGCGGATTTCCACAATCGGATGCAGTTTTACCACGGCGAGGACCCGGCGACTGGCGCGGCGTCCGGGTGCGCCATCGCCTACCTTGTCCGGCATGGATTTGTCGAGAGCGGACGCCCGATCGTCTTTGCGCAGGGGGTGGAGATGGGCCGACCGTCGCGGATTTATGTCCGGGCAACCCTGACGGATGAAAAAATCCATGACGTGTTTGTGGGAGGGAGCACCACGAAAGTTGCATCTGGACAGTTTTTCCTGCCCTGACCGGGGACTTTCCCACATCGAGAGTTCACGAAACTGCAATGTTGACCGGTGTGTTTCAAAACAGGTGGAAGAGCAAGGTAAAAAAGTGGGGTTGATTCGCCTTTTCTTCCCCGGTTGCCAAGTTGGGTACACCTTCGTAAGTTGGAAAGCGTTGGAGAAGAAGCGGCACTCCCCCGAACAATGGGAGGCGGCGGGTCTCTCCCAGGTACTGCGAGTCTCTGTTCTTCAGCACTGCTGTTCTTTGTCTTTCTCACACTTTGCATTGAGAGAAGCCGGGCTGCCTTCGTAGCCTCTCGCTTCCCGTTGCGCATCCTCTTCGGCTGCTATCGCCGGGGTTTGGGATTGGCCGTTTCACGTCGCCAGAACGAAGGACGACAGGGCTGACTCCAGGCTTCGGGCCTACGCAAGCGAAGGACCCAATGTGCCTCGGCGGCGCGCGTGGCAAGCTACGCGGCTTTGTCCGGTCTCTCTCAAGCCGCGGTCTTTCGCTGTCTCCGTCCGTACGGAGCGGCGCAGTCCGGGACACTGCTCGAACCGGCCCCACTCACGGGTGCAGAAGGCAGGCAGCCGAGCTTTGCTCCGCGCCTGAACTCCGAAGCACCTAGGGGAACGAAGGCGCGAGCAGCTTCCTAAACCTGGGCGCTTCTGCTCCGGCCTCGAACGGCGGAGCGAGCGAGAAGGCCGCGGTTCAACGATTACTGTGCGGCGGGAACCTGCTTCGGCCGGCTCCCCTCGCGTTACCTACAAGATTGGATCTCCATGCGCCCAAAGAAAGTCATTCTCTGCGTCGACAATAACGAGCAAACCTTATCCGTACGCACGTTTCTGCTGGAGACGCGCGGCTATCGCGTGATCGCCGCCAGCAATGCGCAGCAGGCGCTGGAGGTGCTGGACCGGACGGCTCAGGGCGCGCTCGACCTGTTGATTGCGGACCTGCTGCTGCCGGGGATGGACGGCAACGAGCTGGTGCGGCGCGCGAAGCAGATTCATCCCGCGCTGCCGGCGCTGATCGTCAGCGGCACGGTGTCGGCGCAGGACCGGGCGCTGGCGGCGGACGCGTTCCTGCCCAAGGGTGCGGGTACGGCGGTGGAACTGCTGGAGCGCATCCGCGTGCTGGTAGCGCGCAAGCGCGGGCCGAAGAAGCATGTGCCCGCACCGCAGCCTGCCCAGCCGGCCGCGGTGAACGAAGGGCCGATCAAGCATCCGATGGCCAGCTAGAGCTGGATTGGTGAGTGGTTGGGAACGAACAACGACAGCACCGACGCAGATTTCCTTGGGGAAGTTCAACAAAGCAGAGGACCCGCGAAGATAGCCTGCCAAGGCGCTTCGCGGGTCCTCTCCATCTTCGCTTTAGGGCTGCTTACAGCAGCTTGTGGAGTCGCTTACAGGGCTTTGCGCACGGTGCGCCGTACCGTCTCGGCGACCAAGCCGTAGACCATGTGCGTGGCCATCTCGCTGGTCTTTTCGCGCGCGGTCTGGTTGGTGGGTGTCGCGGCAAGCCCGAAGGCGGGCAAGGCCGACTCATGCGTGAGCGCCATCAGCGTCATGCCGAAGTTGATGCCGCGGCGAGCGGTGGCCGCGGGATAGTACTCCGCCAGCACCCCGTAGATGGCACCCGCTCCTACGCCGAAGACCCAGTGAATGGTCTCCTTGGCGACGGCTTTTGAGCCGGAAGTGAGAGTGTGGGCACCCAACGTGTCCGCCACTTTATCGGCAAGGACGTCGGGCGGCTCGGGCTGGCCTTCGGTCCGCGGCGGATAGATGCGCTCGCCCAGGCTCTTGGCTGCGGTCGCGGCGGCTCCGGCGGCGATGCCGGCGAGCAGACCCTTTAGCACGGAGCGATCGGCAGGTACTGGAGCACCGGGGGTCGCTGGCTGCGCAAGCTGCTTCTCTACAAAGTCGTTGGCGTACTGCTCGATAAAGTTCATCGGTCGAATGGCTCCTCCTGCCGTCTGATGCAGGTTTGCCGGCTAACCGATGTAGGCCGAGGAGTCGGTGCGGTCGACCGCAGGAGCCCAGCCGGTCGGCCGCAGAATTGCAGTCAGCATGGCGGCGATGGCCAGGTTGAGCAGCAACGCAGGCACAGCCGCATACATGCCTCCCACATGCGGCACGACGAAGACCGAGCTCTTGAGCCCCAGCGACCAGGCCATCGCCGTGCCGGACGCCATGCCCGCCAGCCAACCCGCAAACAGCGCCCACGGGTGAAACCAGCGCGTAAACACGCCCACGACGACCGCAGGGAAGATCTGCGCGATCCAGATGCCGCCCAGCAATTGCATCTGGATCGCGTAGGCGGTCTGCAGCTTGAGCACGAAGACCAATGCGCCGAACTTGACCAGCAGCGAGACGATCTTGGCCATGGCAGACTCCTGCTGCGGAGTCATCGGGGTGCGCGTGAACTCGCCCCACAGATTGCGCGTGAACAGGTTTGCGGCGGCGATGGACATGATGGCCGCCGGCACCAGCGCGCCGACGGCGATCGCGGCCAGGCAGAAGCCCGCGAACCACTCCGGAAACATCTTGAGAAAGAGCAGCGGCACTACCGAGCTGGTGTCTTTGGTGACGATGCCGGCCGCAATCGCCACATACCCGAGCAGCGCGATCAGGCCCAGCAGAAAGCTGTACGCGGGCAACATGGCAGCATTGCGGCGCACGGTGTTGGCAGAGGACGCGCTGAGGATCGCCGTCGCCGTATGCGGGTAAAGCATCAACGCCAAAGCCGAGCCGATGGCCAGGGTGGAGTAGCCGAGGAACTGCTTCGGCTGCAGAAAGATGGAGGCCGGCGGCGTGTGATGCGCGAGCGTCTGGTTGGCGACGGCAAAGATGTGTGCGTAGCCGCCAAGCTTCCACGGAAGCCAGACCACGGCGACCAGCACCATGATCCACAGCATGACGTCCTTGACGATGGCGATGACGGCCGGCGCGCGCAGGCCGCTCGAGTAGGTGTAGGCGGCCAGGATGATGAAGGCTGCGGCGAGTGGCCACTCGCCATGGAGGCCCAGCGCGCTGAGCACGACGCGGATGCCCACCAACTGCAGCGCGATATACGGCAGCAGGGAAAGAATGCCGGTGAGGGCGATGGCGACGGTGAGCGGGCGGTTGCCGTAGCGTCCGCTGACGAAGTCGGCAAAGGTGACATAGCCGTGCCGGTGGCAGACCGTCCACAGCCGGGGCAGCACGAGCAGCATGTACGGGTAGGCGAGGATGGCGTACGGCAGGGCGAAGAAGCCGTTGGCTCCCGCGCCGTAGAGCGCCGCGGGCACAGCGATGACGGTGTAAGCCGTGTAGGCGTCACCGCCGATCAGGAACCAGGTAACCCAGGTGCCGAAGCTGCGTCCGGCAAGGCCCCATTCCTCAAGCGAGTGCATGCCGGCGATGGGGCGCCGCCAGCGCGCGGCAAGGAAGCCGGCTACGGTGACCAGGGCGAAGAAGAAGCAGAAGATGAGGAGGGCGAGGGTGTGCACGGTTCGTGAAT
>CALMVK010000055.1 GCA_937873145.1 uncultured Granulicella sp.
ACACACAACCAAAGCACTCATTGGTATCTGTCGGTCGCGAAGATGGTGCTCTTGCCAGATGGCTAAAGTAGCCGCAAGTTGATCCACTGCGTGACTGACATCCTTCCCTTTAAGTTCGATGAGGATATCCAAGCGGTCTTTTACGGAGATGACCCAATCACAGCGAGGTCCCATGGTAATGAGGCAATTGTCAATTAGAATTCTTCTGACAATCGAGCGTTCAGGATTCAAAATGGTTGCAGCCCTTCCCTTTTCGCTGACCAGAACACGACTGTGGTCTACGTTCTCCACGCACTCTTTGGTTGAGTTAGGCTTACGTGCCATACTCGACCTCTAGGAGCCGAGAAAATTCGTCTGCATTCTTATCTGAGACTCCGTCGATGTAGTCGCCGTTAATGGAACCGTCACCTTCGGTTATATTGACCAACTCTCCATCACAAATCGCAAACGCGATTAGATGGTCCTTAGGCAACCAACTTCTCTCAGGAATTATGGCTTTGATTGAACGAGCCATGGGCTCGTTCGATCCGACCGATCCGGCTTTAATCAGATTATTAAACTTTGCAAGAACATACGGGCTATGGGTCGTAAGAATAAGCTGAACGGAATTTTCGAGCATATTAATCAGAGTCGTGAGCGCCTCGATGAGGTAGCTCTGTGCATCCGGAAAAAGATGAGCTTCAGGCTCTTCAATGTAACAGATCTGGCCCTCACTGTTTCTCCCTCTGGGTAATGTCCTAAGCAGCGGAAGTAACTCCTGCTGACCCGAACTTAGAGCTGAAACGGGTATCTTACGACCATCCGCGCTAACCAAAAAGTTCTTACTTCCTTCTCGTACTAACCTGCCTTTCAGCAAGTTCGAAGTAACTTCTTCGAGATAATCAGCTACAGATGTCTGACCTCTTAAAGGTGGAGATCTGCTTTCTAATCGTGCAGCAAAATATTGACCAAACTCAAAAGTAAGCGGATCTAGCGAATCGTTATTTGCAAATACGGCTATGGCACGACCTAAGTTGGTGAAGAAAGAGCGTGCCGCAGGAATAAAGAGCTGAGAGCCGACGTAGTCGTTTCCGAGCGAGGTCCGTAAGTCGGACTCTATAGCATGCTGTACCTTGAATCCCGCCATGAAGTTAGCTTCGCGGTCGTTTGATGATTGTAGAATTTGCGGTATAGTCGCTAGCACGCGATTGTAGTTGAGCTCCCAGCTTGGAGAGAGTTTCACTCGAAAGCGGTCTGAAACTGCTCCTGCATACTTAGACCGGACTAGCTTTACCTCATGGTTTCCGACAGAAAACTGTATGCTGAATTGTTCCGCTCCCCACGTGCCAAGTGGAAACCAGCGAAAAAACTTCTCTTCGATTGCATATTTAAAGTGTTCTAACGGTGCTACTTCACTCAGCATGCGAACCTCGTCGTTGAACAACGAGAGGAAAAAGTAATTCAATTTACAGAGAACACTCTTCCCGCTGGCTTGTGGTCCAATAATTACCGTCACAGAGCGAAAGGTAAGGTCTGCATTAGCAATACTTGAGAAACTTGTCACTCGCAAACGCCTCATGCACACTCCCTTCTAATTACCGGCCAAATCTTTGCTTCGTTTGCTGCATTTGACTCATAAGCCTCTGCTGCGCTTTCATGCCTCCGCCCATGCCGCCCCCCAGGGACTTGAACATCTTCGACATCTGGGCGTACTGGCGCAGTAAGTTGTTGACGTCCTGGACCGAGGTTCCGGAGCCGGCGGCGATGCGCTTGCGGCGGCTGCCGTTGATCATGTCGGAGTTCTGGCGCTCCTTGTTGGTCATGGAGTTGATGATGGACTCGACCC
>CALMVK010000056.1:0-4622 GCA_937873145.1 uncultured Granulicella sp.
TAAAGGACTTGCACGCCCCACAAGGGAAGTTGGGTATAGCTTGCAGGGTTTCGTTGAGCTCACCTGTGCAAGCCGAAGCTCTTACAGACCTTAGCGAACAAGTGCTTCTGCACGCAGCGGCAGATCCCGCGACGAGCCGCCGACAGAAACCGTATACCGTCCGGCGAGCCACTCCCAGCCGTCCTTGCTCTCGTTGTAGCTCGCCCACGCCAGCCGTTCAAGCGACACGGTGACCGTCTTGCTCTCGCCCGGCTCAAGCGGCACACGCTGCCAGCCAGCCAGCCGCCGGAAACGCTCGCCACTGGCAGACGGCAACTGCACGTACACCTGCGCAATCTCCGTGCCTGCACATTTGCCGCTGTTTGTCAGCGTAAACGTCGCCGAACCCAGCGCGCTGTCGACCGCCAACGCACCGTAGGTATAGCTCGTATAGGAGAGCCCAAATCCGAAAGGGAAGAGCGGCTGCTTGCCTTCGGAATCGAACCACTTGTACCCGAAGCGTACACCCTCGCTGTAATCGGCAGGGAAGCTCACCTTCTTGGCCTCGGACACCCAATGCTCCGGCAGACCGCCGTTGACTGCCTGGTAGTCCATGCCGAAGATGCGCGTATGGGGCAGGTCCGCCTCCGACTTCGCAAAGGTAATGGGCAGTTTGGCTGAGAAGTTGACCGTACCAAACAGCAGATTCGCAATGGCCTGGCCGCCGCCGATGCCCGGGTACCAGGCCTCGACCACGCCCGCCACCTGTCCCACCCACGGCATCGCAACCGGATTGCCGGTCACCAACACCACCACGGTACGCGGATTCGCCGCCGCCACCGCGGCAATCAGCGCATCCTGCTGCCCGGGCAAGGCCAGCGTCGGTGCATCGCCGCCCTCGCTCATATATTGGTCGGCAAACACGATCGCCACATCCGAGGCCTTGGCCAGGGCCGCCGCCTGCGCCGGGTCCGTGCCTGCGTCAAACTGCACCCGAGCGCCCGGCGCATGCTCACGAATATATTGGAGCGGCGCGGAAGGGAAGTAGACGGCCGATCCCCACTGGGTCGGCTGCCCAGGGCTGATCGCGTTGCCTCCCGGAGCATCCACCTGCGCCGAGCCGCCGCCGGACATCACGCCCACATCCGCATGTGCGCCGATCACCGCAATCGTGTGTACCGAAGCAGAGTTCAGCGGCAGCACCGCCCGGCTGTTCTTCAGCAGCACAATGCTCTCCTCGGCGATGTGCTGCGCGTCCTCGCGCCCCTTGAACGGGTCCACCACCGTCCGCGGCGTCGGCGGATGATCGATCACACCTGCAGCAAACATCGACCGCAGCAGCCGATGCACCATGTCATCCAGCCGCGCCTGCGGAACCGTTCCGGCCTCAACCGCCTGCTCGAGCGGTTTTCCGAAGTACTCCTCGCCCGGCATCTGGATGTCCAGCCCCGCTTTGGCCGCCTTCACGGTCGAGTGCGTGGCCTCCCAGTCCGAAACCACAAACCCCGGGTACTTCCATTGACCCTTGAGCACGTGGTTCAGCAGCCAGTCGTTCTCGCACGTCCAGTCGCCGTCGTATTTGTTGTAGCTGCACATCACCGACGCCGGATGTCCGATGCGGATCCCCAGCTCAAACGCCAGCAGATCGCTCTCATGCGCCGCCTTGTGCGAGAGATGCACGTCGACCACCGTCCGGCCCGTCTCCTGGTCGTTGAACGCATAGTGCTTGATGTCGCCCAGGATCCTGTTGTCCTGCACGCCGCGGATGACGTTGCCGACCGTGTACCCGGCCAGCACCGGGTCCTCGCCGGGATACTCAAACAGCCGTCCGTTGCGCGGATCGCGCGCCAGGTCCACGCCGCCGCCGATCGACTGGTTGTAGCCCTCCGCGCGCAGCTCGCGGCCGATCACGTCCCCATAAAGATGTGCGCTCTCCGTATCCCAGGAGGCCGCCGCTCCCAACACCGACGGCAGCAGCGTCGCATACCGGCTCTCCGGCGCAGCCATGCGGATTCCGACCGCCGAGTCCGCCTCCTGCAGCGACGGAATGCCCAGGCGCGGAACTCCCAAAATCTGCCCCGCGCCGCCGTTGTTGTCCGAAGGGACTGGAGCGCCGGCCCGCAGCGGACCCCAGCCGATCCCATGCACCAGTTGAATCTTTTCCGCCAACGTCAGTTGCTGGACCACCAGATCCGCACGCTGATCCGGACCGAGCGCCGTATTCATCCACGGACGACGCGGGTCAGGCGCGCTAGTCGCGGCGGACCTCTGGGCGTGCGCGCGAAGACACAGCAAAAGAGTGGAGGCGAGAAGAACCTGGTGAGCTTTGATCACGGTCCGCTTTCCTGAGGCAAGCATCTTGGTCGTACGACGTGGCAGGATGAGTGTACTGGGAGAGCGATGGTTGCTCAAGCGCATTGCAGGCTGGACTTTCGATGCGCTTCGCTTGAATGTACATAATACTTGTTATCAGACGTACATCGAGGTTAAACCTATTCTGGACCTATCCTCGCTCTAGCTCCTGAATATGCTCAGAACAACTCAACAAGCTTTAGAGCGTTGGACTGGACTTGGCTGAGCCCGAGCGTTCTTCAAAAGCATGCAGGACAGCCATGATATCGAGACTGTCATAACCGAGTGAGGCAGCTTGCAGGCAAAGGTCGTGGGCGGCATCCAGCAAGGGCGTAGACGTGGTGGTGCGTTGAGCGGCCTCCACAGCAAATGGGATGACTTCAAGCACGTTTGCAATCGTCGCTTGCGCGGAAAAGTCTTGTTCGACAAGCTTGGGAATCTTCATGCGCAGCAGGTCGCTACAGAGCGGACTGGCAGAGAGGATTGCGCCAAACTGGGCGAGGTCAAGATTTTGACGAGAGGCGTAATGAAAAGCCTCGGCCAAAGCGACAACATGAGTAAGGGTAAGCAGGTTGACGGCCAGCTTCATGGAAAGCGCATTGGGAACGAGGCCGCAAACAATACTCTCGCGGCACATCGGGCCAAGCAGAGGGCGTATCGCTTCTATGATCGCGGGTTCACCCGCAACCATGGCAAGCAGCTGCCCGGTTTGGGCAGGCTTCAGTGAGCCGGAAACAGGAGCTTCGACATAGCGGCCGCCGGCTTCTTGGATATCGTTTGCGAGTGATTCCGAATAATCCGGCGCGGTGGTGCCCATATGGACGATTGTGCGGTCGTGAACCAACATGGCAAAGGCCGGGGTGTGGCGTTCCAGGACGGCGTCTATGGCCTCGCCGTTCGCAAGCATGAAGATGATTGTTTGTGACTTTTCAAAGACTTCCCTTGACGTAGAGGCGATGTATGCACCAGCTTCTGCAAGAGGCGCTGCTCTTTCAGGGTTTCGGTTCCAGACAAGGAGTGGCGTGCCGGCACGGACGAGATTGAGTGCCATCGGTTGGCCCATGGTGCCGAGGCCAATGAAGCCAATTTGAGAGTGGACCGGTGAGGATGTGTCGTTTACTTTTGCCTTGGAGCCGTCGTAACTGGAAAACATACGAGCATAGACGAGCTTTAGGGGCGAAGGTGGTGTGTACAACTGCCAGTTAACGTCTCATTAATGGCGTTCTGTATGCTTTCTTTATTGTGTTGTGTATCTGGATACGCTGCCCACCATGTTGTTCTTTCCATCCATCCCTTCGCCAACCGCGCTTTCTTCCCGCGCCACGCCATGCAAATCCTTTTTGCGGCTCAGACAAAAGCGCGTCCTGGCACTCGTTCTAGGATTACCAATGGTCACCGGAGTAAGCCTGCCGGCGCAGGTTGCATCCTCGGCTGCGGCGATTGCGCAGGCGCACACGGTACGGGGCCAGGTCGTCAATGCTCTCGACGGGTCGCCTTTGCCGCGGGCCCTGGTCACCCTGAACGCGCGCAGTGTGCTCACGGATGCTCAAGGGCAATTTGAATTCGCCGGCATTACCGGCGCGAATCTTTACGCTTCTGTGCGCAAGCCGGGTTTTTCCGCAAATGTCGATTCCAAGCAGATCACTGATTTCGATGCTGCTTTGCTCCTCAAGCTTTTTCCCGACGCGCTCGTGCTGGGGACGTTGACCGGTCAGGACGGCGCGCCGCTCGCGCACATCCCTGTAAATTTATTTCGTTTGCAATACGATGGTTCTGTGCTTCGATGGATTCCGGCAGGCTCTGGAACGACCGATGCCAGGGGCGAGTACCGTATCCGTGCGCCGGCAGGCCGCTTTCGGCTGATCTCCGGCTTTACGCAACGATCTTTTGAGACAGGAGAGGCTGTCCTTCCCGGCTCGTATCCTGAAGCCGCGCAAAACGATCCCACCGCACCGATCGAGCTGGCCAGCGGTGAGGAAAGGCGGATGGACCTCCGCGTTCGAGTTGGCCCGACCTTCCCGGTGACGCTCCACGTTGACCCCGCCGAGGCAGAGCGCAGGAACGCCCATATCGTCGTCACCACCGCGGCAGGCAACGAGTTCCCCACCAGCCTCTCCGCCGATCAGCATCTGGAACTCGTCCCAGGCTCTTACACGCTCAATATGCATGTCGAGAGCCGGGAAGATTCAATGAGCGGCTCCTCGCGCGTCACCGTTTTGAGCCATGACACTCCGGCCATAACCATCCATCTCGCGCCGGACACAGCTTTTGCCGTGGAAGTACTTGCCGGC
>CALMVK010000056.1:4722-45256 GCA_937873145.1 uncultured Granulicella sp.
GACGATCTGGTCGTCGGCCCGGGCAGTGCTGGAGGAACGATCCGCCTCCTGGTCAGCAACCAGACCGGCACTGTGCATGCTCGGCTCCCGCTTGGCTTGAGAACCGCCGCGTTCCTCTACCTCATTCCGCGCGGGCCCAGCCTGACGCCCATTCGTCCCCTCACGCCCAGCAGCGATGGCACGGGAGCCAGCATCGCAACCGCCGTCATGCCTGCCGGCCCCTACACCGCTCTATTAACAGAGACGCGGCTTGAAGAGGACCCACGCGATCCCGCCTTCCTCGCCTCGTTCGCGTCGGGCGCCGTCGATATCGAGGTGCAGTCCAACGCCGACACCTCTTTCAACCTCGAACTGGCGAAACGAAAGGGACCGCAACAGTGAGCCACGCAGGCAAGATTCTCTGGCAGTCGTTTACTGTGCTGGCAGCCATTTCTGTCTCGATGCTAACTCCAGCGCTCCTTGCCGCAGCACCGGTGTACGAGATCCAGGGCGTAGCTGTAAGCAGCCGCAATGGTGCGCCAGTTCCCTTCTGCCGGCTTTCGGTCGAAGTTGCTCCCAGCAATACGCCGATCCAGTCCGGCTCCGGTTCCGGCCAAGCCTCCGGCCCGCGCTTCAGCACCAACGGTCGAACAGCCCAGCGTTCCGTGGGCCGTCCCAACGCCGCTCCGCCGCGCACGAGCAAGAACGAGGTCGTGGCGGACGCAGCCGGGCATTTTACGGTGGAAGTTCCTGAGGCCGGCAGCTGGCGTCTCCTGGGCGTCGCACGCGGATTCCACAGTCAAATCTTTGAGGAGCACCAGGGCTTCTACACCGCCATCGTGCTCACGCCCAGCGCTCCCATCTTCCATGCGACGTTTCGCATGACTCCCGACGCCTCGATTGCGGGAGTCCTCCTCGATGAAGCGGGAGAGCCTGTGCGCTTGGCTCAGGTCTTTGCCGAGCGGGTCGCACCTGAGCTTCCCGGCGAGTCGAACGCGGCGACCGGAGGCCCGATGCGGCAGGTCGAAGCTGCAATGACCGACGACCGCGGCCACTATGAGCTGGCCGGCCTTGCCCCCGGTAACTACCTGGTCCGTGTGCAGGCCCAGCCGTGGTACGCCTCCTCGCCGGGTCTGCAGCGATCGCTGAATGCGGCTGGTCCAACCACCGATCCCTCCCTGGACGTCGCCTACGCCACCACCTGGTTCCCTGCCGCGGACAGCGAGGCCCAAGCACAGCCGCTCGCCCTGACTGGTGGAGAAGAACGCCAGGCCGACTTCCACCTCAACCCCATCCCCGCCGTACATCTGCAGATTCCGCAACAGGTCCCTCCTCCAGCCGCCGAGACGGGAAGATCCCGGCCACAGCGCCAGGCGACAATCAATCGCGTCTCAGCCGATGGCTCAGGTCTGTTCGACAATATGACGTACAGTACGGGAGGCGGCGCAGGCTGGGAGTTCAGCGGACTCACGCCCGGAATCTACGAGGTCCATCTTCCCTCGCCGGACGGCCAGTCCGACGGTGAAACGCGGCAGATCGAGGTCCGCTCCGGAGCCTCCGGGCTCATCACGCTTGAGGGTTCCACACCCCTCACTCGGCTTACGGTCCAGGTCGATGGCGTGCCGGACAGTGAGGTCTCTTCGATTGCATTCGTCGATACCGAGACCGGCCGAAGCATCTTTGCCATGGCGCCGCCAGGTCGTCGCGGACGCCGGCCTCTTGATTCGGACGAAGAGGGCGCGGACGACGAGCCCAGCCCTAGCCGTATCGCGTTGCTGCCGCCGCATACCTACGATATCGTCGTGAACGCCCGCTCCGACGCGTATCTCGCGGGGCTCGATGCGACCGGCGCCAAGACGACCGGAACCAGGGTGACGATCGCGGGAGGCACCCCGATGGTTCGCCTGCACGTCGCCCGCGGCCGAGGCACTGTGTCCGGGTTTGCCCTGATGCCGGACCATCCGGCGGAGGGCTCGCTGGTGCTGCTTGTACCCATCACCTTGGGCACCCCAGGAAACATCCTGCCCGTACTCCGCGATCAGGCCAACAGCGACGGCAGCTTCCGCCTGACCGCCGTCACCCCAGGCAAGTACATCCTGCTCGCCATCGATCACGGCTGGGACGTCAACTGGAAGGATCTTCAAAGCCTGGAGCGTTATCTACTGAAAGGAACCGCCCTCGATCTTCATCCCGGAAGTAAGCTCACCGAAACGATCCAGGCCCAAATGCCTTGACTTTGCGGTCCTTGCCGCAGCGAACCTGCGCTGACTCTTATCCTTGTTCATCTTCTCCACGCATCATTGGCTCGAAGAAGCTTCCCGACCAGCCAACACTGCACTGCGAACACCGGATCGCGGTTTGGAGTCCGTGCGCGGGACGCCTGGTTTGCGAAGCACCCAAACGAAACGGGCGAGCAGCAGAGCGGTCAGGATCAGGGTGTCGGGCAAGGGAGTGCGGACGCCGGCTTTAATCAGCCACCAATAATGGATGCACGCCGCGGCGGCAGCCACATAGACCAGCCGATGCAGCCGCTGCCAGTTGCGGCCGCCCATCTTGCGCAGGACAATTTGCGGAGAAGTGAGGGCAAGCGCCAGGAGAAGAACCCAGGAGAGCAGGCCAACCTGGATGAAGCGGCGCTTCTCCAGGTCCTGCAGGATGCTGGGCCAGATGACCAGCCCCTGCCGCCAGACTTCGGCGGGATGTCCGTGGGTGAGACCGTCCCAGGCGGAAGCAAGGTCATAGCCGGAAAAGAGAAAAATGTACGTGGCAAGATGAAGTGAGGCGTAAAAGAAAGCGTAAAGCCCAAGCAGGCGTCGAAAGCGGATCAGATTCGAGAGACGCGGATGGACCCGGCGCAAGGGCGTAATCGCCAGCGAGACAAGCAGAATCCAGAGCGCCCAGTTGCCGGTAAAGTGCGTGATGTAGTTGACCGGGTCGGCCAGCAGAGTCAGCGCGCCAGAACGATAACGCGCCAGCACCAGAAACAAAGGCGCGAGACAAAGCAGATGAACGACGGCTTTGACATACGGGATGAGGCGGGTAGGCATTGGTCTTGTTGAATCGTTGCCGAGCCAGTCTGCCCTACCTCAAACAAGAAACGCGCAAGGTAGGGCACTTGGTCATAAGCCAAAAAGCCGAGTAAAGATCAGTAGTAGCGATTCAGGTCCATGCCCGCATACAAGCTGGCGACCTGGTCTCCGTAGCCGTTGAACATCTGAGTGGCGACGCTGTGCGGAAATCCTCCGTCGATACGCCGCTCACGGGCCTGCGACCAGCGATGGCTGATGTTGGGATTGACGTTCGAGTAGAAGCCGTACTCCTCGCTGTTCAACTCATTCCACATGGTTGCTGGCTGCTTGTCCGTGAAGATGACCTTCACAATGGACTTGGCTGACTTGTAGCCCCACTTCCACGGGACAACGATGCGGACGGGGGCACCGTTCTGGTTGGGAAGGGTTTGGCCGTAGCAGCCAAAGGTCAGCAAAGTCAGGGGATGCATAGCCTCGTCCATGCGCAGGCCCTCGGTGTAGGGCCAGGGAAAACCGTCGGGAAGCTCGGGCATCTGTTTGCGATCGATCAGCGAGACGAACTGAAGATATTTGGCGCTGGGGAGCGGCTCGCAAAAGTTGACGAACTCGGAGAGCGAGTAGCCATCCCAGGGAATCACCATCGACCAGGCCTCGACGCAGCGATGGCGATAGACGCGGGACTCGAGCGGGCGGTAGTGGATGAGATCGTCGATATTGACGGTCAGTGGCTTCTTGACGAGCCCGGAGACCTGCACCGACCACGGCCGGGTATGGAGGGTATGAGCGTTCTTCGCAGGAAGATCCTTGTCGATGCCGTACTCATAAAAGTTGTTATAGGTAGAGGCTTTCGCTAGAGGCGTTTGCGGGTCGGTGACCTGGAACTTGCCGGGAACGGTGGTGAGGGCGTCAGAGGCGAAGGCCTGCCGCGCCAGCAGGCCGGAGGCCGTAAGGGCGCCGACACCGGAAACAAAAGCGCGGCGGGACGGCCGGCCCGTCTCAAAGACGGAGTGCGGGGTAATCTCCGAGGAGGGGATCTGGCTGCCGTAAAGCTGGGTGTTGCGATTCGACATGGAACAATGCCTTTCAGGCTGTGACGGATACTGTCACCGCCTCCTTAAATAGACTACGCGCTCCGGCCCAGTGTGGATGCGATCGAAGCTGCCTTCGTTCGACGCGTGCCTGCGGAGAAAGTCAACGCTGAGAAGCCTTGGCAGTAGGATGAGGCACTCGTAGCAAAATTCGTGCAACTTCTGTGGCAATTGCCTGGATTTGACCTACAACCTTGGTTCCATACAGGCAAGATTCGGCAGTTTCAGGTTCTAGAATCGCGAAAGAACATGGCTGCGGTACGCGATCCCCCGCAGTCCAGAAAAGAAGAGGGTCGGAACGCTCATGCACGAAGCTTCTGAACCAGCACGCGGCAAGCAGTACCTCAACGGACTCACGAGTGCGCAAGCGACTGGCGTCGTGGTCATCACGTTTTCCGAGATCATCTCTGCCTTGTCCTTTGCGATCGACCTGACGGAGGATGCAGCTCCAGGCCATGCCCTGCGGAGTTGTCTGTTGGGCATGCGCATTGCGCGCGCTTTGGGCATGACGGCAAAAGAGTTGGAGTCGCTCTATTA
This sequence comes from uncultured Granulicella sp., assembly GCA_937873145.1. GTDB lineage: Bacteria > Acidobacteriota > Terriglobia > Terriglobales > Acidobacteriaceae > Edaphobacter. The sequence goes on from CALMVK010000056.1 coordinate 9,356, forward strand.
CGCGCTCTTACTCAAAGATGTTGGGTGCAGCAGCAACGGCTCCCGCCTGGGACACAAAGTACGCAGAGACGAACACCGGGAGAACGAGGCAGCCACCGATCCCAGGAAGCCGCGGGCGCGCGAGACACAACGTGCCTTCAAGCTGATTCAAGGGGAGATGCATGCCGAGGCGCCGTTACGCCAACGCTTCCGGCGGCTTCTGCACATGGAACCGCGTCAGCGGAGCAGCGATCAGGAGATGATCCTGCTGCGTTGTGAGCGAGGAGCCAAGATCACGCGTAAGCTGGGACTCTCCGCCGCGACCTGCGACACCGTCTTTGCGCTCGATGAGCGTTGGGACGGCGCGGGAGGGCCACTCCGCCGGCAGGGACAGGCGATTCCGTTGCTGGCCCGGATCGTCACCTTGGCCGAGCATCTGGATGCGTTCGCCTGTGAGTGCACGCCTGCGGTTGCCATGGACCGGATGCTCGAACAAAGCGGGCGCTGGTTCGATCCGGAGCTGGTCCAGGTTGCCTTTGCACTGGACCACGCTGGGCAGCTTTGGACGCATTGTCTGCCCGCGGATGACCTGGACCTCTGCCGGCAGCTGGTCATCGGGCTCGATCCCGAGGCCTCGCACGGCGTCGACGCCGACGAGATCGACCGGATCTGCGAGGCATTTGCCGATGTGGTGGACGCCAAAAGCCCCTTCACCTACCAGCACTCGCTGGGCGTGGCTCAGATAGCGGTATCGATGGGGACTACGCTTGCTTTGCCTCCGGATCGGCTGCGCGTGGTACAACGTGCAGCGTTGCTCCACGACCTTGGCAAACTTGCCGTACCGAATACCATTCTGGACAAGAGCGGACGCCTCAGCGTCGAAGAGTGGCATGCCGTAATCGAGCACCCAAGATTGACGCAGCAGATTCTGTCTCGCATTGAACCGTTCGCGGAGCTGGCGGCAATTGCCGGAGCGCACCACGAGAAGCTGGATGGATCGGGGTACCCGAATGGATTGCGCGAGGATCAGCTCGGCATCGAGTCGCGGGTCATTGCCGTCGCGGACACATACCGGGCGATGACGGAAGGCCGCCCGTATCGTCCCGGCGTGTCGCACGCGGTTGCCGTTGGCAAGCTGCGCGAACTAACCCCGCATCAGCTGGATGCGCGCTGCGTGGAGGCGCTGGATCTATGCTGCAATCCGGCTCGGGGAACGCCCGCACCTGCACTGGAGCATTTGGCCCAGCTCAGAAAGAGGCCGGCCTCGGTGCCGGCAGGAGGAAATTGGCAGGCATTTAGCGCTTAGTGCTGACCGAAGATAGACATAAGCTCCTGCGGCAAAACGATCTCAAGCTGCGCATAGGTGCACGCGGCCGGGGTCTTATCCTGACGCCATCGACGAAAGTGGGCGAGATGACGAAAGCGGTTGCCCTGCATATGTTCATAGGCGACCTCAACCACAAGCTCCGGCCGGAGCGGCTGCCAGGAAAGATCCTTCTTGGCATTCCATCGGCTCTTCGCGCCCGGCATGCGTTCAGGATCGGCTGCGTCGGGGGAAGCCCAGCCGGCCCAGGGATGACCCGCAAGGGCGTTCTCGCGGTAGGGCGCCAGGAAGTCGACCAGCTCCCGCCGTTTCGCAGCGGTAAAACTGGCACACACGCCAACGTGCTGCAGGTTTCCGTCCGCGTCGTTCAAGCCGAGCAGCAGAGAGCCGACGGCGACATTTTCACCGTCCTTGTGCCAGCGAAATCCGGCGACCACGCAGTCGCAGTCACGCTCATGCTTGATCTTGAGCATGGTGCGCTTGTCAGGCTCGTAAGGGCTGGCGATAGATTTGGCCATGACGCCGTCGAGCCCGGCGCCCTCAAAACGCTTAAACCAGTCGGCGGCGACGGCGCGATCCTGGGTCGCGGGAGTGAGATGGAGACTCGGCTGGGGACAAGCGAAGATCGCTTCAAGCGTGCGGCGGCGCTCAACGAAGGGCTGCAAGCGGAGGTCCTCATCGCCGAGCGCGAGAAGGTCGAAGAAGACCACCGAGGCCGGTGTTTGCTCCGCAAGCAGCCGGACACGGGAGGCAGCGGGATGAATGCGAAGCTGGAGAGCGTCAAAGTCGAGGCCGCCGAGGCCGGCGATGACAATCTCCCCGTCCAGGACGCATCGCTCGGGAAGATGGGCGAGCAGCGAGGCTTCCACCTCAGGAAAATAGCGGTTCAGGCTCTTCGTGTCTCGGCTCTGGAGAACGATTTCGCTCCCGTCGCGGAAGATCAGCGCGCGAAAGCCGTCCCATTTGGGCTCAAACATCCACTGCGAATCTTCCGGGATGTTGTCGATACGCTTGGCTAGCATCGGCAGAATGGGTGGCATCACAGGTAGGTTCACGACCCCATCCTATACTGGAAGGGTACGTGGAGAGCGCCAGCGCAACCTATGTCTTTGTTTCCAATTTTTCTCAAGATGACCGGACGCCCGTGCCTGGTCATAGGCGCCGGGAACCTGGCGGAGTCCAAGATCCAGTCGCTGCGCGCAGCAGAGGCGTCGGTCACGGTCATTGCGCCGTACGCGTCCCCGGCCATTGAGGAGATGGCAGCTTCCGGTGAGGTGCAGTGGCACGCGCGGAAGTACCAGCCAGGCGACGTAGCGCAGGACGCCTTCCTGGTAGTCACCGCGACGGATGTGCCGGAGGTAAACCGTGCGGTATACCTCGAAGCAACGTCGAAGTCCATTCTTTGCAACGCCGTAGACGATCCTCCGTACTGCGACTTCTACTTTCCTTCCATCGTCAAGCGTGGGGATCTGCAGATCGCAATCTCTACTGCCGGGGCGTCGCCGGCGCTCGCGCAGCGCTTGCGCAAGGAGATCAATGCGGCGTTGCCGCTCGACATCGGCGCTTGGCTGGGCGAGCTCGGCAATCTGCGCCGGGAAGTCCTTCAACTGGAGCCGCTCAACGAAGCGCGCAAGCAACTGCTGCATACGTTGGCGACACGAGAGGTTTGCGGTTTCGATGCCTGCCCGTCGCGGGCCTACGCGCGGGAGCATGCCTGGGGCAATCCGCGCCCGGCCAGCCCACGCAAGGCCGAGGGCTAAAGCAGCATGCCGGGCGACGCCGAACCCGGGCATGTGTACCTGTGCGGAGCGGGTCCGGGCAATCCTGATCTACTCACCCTGCGCGCGGCGCATCTGCTCGCCACCTCCGACGTCATTCTGCCGGACGATCTCGTCTCGGAGGCCATCCTGGACTTGGCGAGCCCGACAGCCGAAATCATTCCGGTGGGCAAGCGTTGCGGTCAGCCGCGGATCACCCAGGCCGGCATCCATGAACAGATGCTGCACCATGCGCGGCACGGTCAGTCGGTGCTGCGGCTCAAGTCAGGCGACCCGCTCATCTTTGGGAGAGCGAACGAGGAGATGGAGGCGTTGCGAGCGGCGGGAGTTCCGTTTGAGATCGTTCCCGGCATCACAACGGCGTTCGCAGTAGCGGCCAAACTGAAAACGCCGCTGACCGACCGGAACTCCGCGTCCAAGCTGGTCCTTGCAACGGCGCACCATGCCGCCGGCAAGCCGGAGCCGGTTGCCTGGGAGGGTGCGTTTCCGGCTAATTCCACGCTGGTGCTCTATATGCCGGGACGGGATTTTGTTCAGCTGAGCGCCTCGCTGATTCTCTCGGGCATCTCTCCTGAGACACCGGTGGCGGCAGTCTCCAAGGCATCCACGCCGGCAGAGCATGTAGTGATGACCACGTTGGCGGGATTGGCCGGGGCTGGAGTCGGCCCGGCACCGCTGATTCTCCTCATCGGACGAGCGATTCAGCGCGAGCTCTAACCTTTATGGACCGCACATGCACTGCTTGAAGTCGGACGCGCGATCATGGGACAAGGCGCAGGTGTATTGCGGCCAGACGAGGAAGAGCGGAGAGGTCTCGCCGGCGAGGAAGAACTTCTGGTACGCCTGGCTCTCCGGCTGCGATCCCGACTTGTCGGCTTGCAGCCGCTCGACCAGCGTGCGAACCGAGCGAGCAGAGAAATTGGGTTGATGGTACGTCTCGCGGAAGCTGTACTCCCGCGTCCACGCAGCGGCAGAAGCGCCATTCGGAAGCGTGTAGACCGTGTAATCGTCCAGGATGGCGGAGGCACGGTTGACCTCCGCGACGGTGAAGGCCGGCAGGTTGCCGTTGATGGCGGAGACCGCGGGAACGAGTTTGATCGGCACGGCAGCCGGATTTCCGGCGCGCTCCAGCAGGCGGAACTCATCCTCGTGGGTATGCGCGAAGAGCGCCACACGGATTACATCGGCATGCCGTTCCAGGGTGTCGGCAAGGGCGTCCGAGGCGAGAAACATCGTCGGCGGCCGGCTGCACATGGAGCGAAGATGCTTGAGCGTGTTGAAGGCGTCCGGTCCGGGAGGGATGTGGCCAAGCACCCAGACCTTCTCGCCATGTTCCTCTGCCGCGGTTAGTTCACGATCGAGCCACTGGAGCTGCTGCGTGGCTTCGTTTGCGGTCTGGCTGGGCGCGCAGTCCGCATAAAGGGCGGAACTATAGATGTCGTCCAGAACGACCAGGCGGGTCTTCTCCAGTCCGGCGAGTGGAACACTGTAGAAGCCGCCCTGTTCGTAACTCTCCTGGGCTGACTTGCGCTCGGCAGCGGATGATCCGCGCAACCCATGAAGAACACCGGCACTGGTAGCCGCAAGAAAGCGGTCACGCGGAGCGAGGTGATAATCCCCACAGCTCGAATCGTTGTTCCCTAAAACAAAGTAGACCGGAACCGCAGGGAAAGTGGCGTCCACGCGAGAGATCACGTAGTTGACGGCTTTTTCAAGCAGCATGGTTCCGCTTCCTGGCGTGGCTTTGCCATGGGTCATGGCGTGATAGCGGCAGCCGAAGTCATGGACGAGGAGGTCGCCGGTAATCGTGACAAACCCCGCCTGCGGTACCCGTTCACGCGCCGCCTTTAGAGTGGAGCTGAGCAGTGCGTCGTCAGGGTCGACCCCACGGCTGGAGCACTCAATCTGCATGGCACTGAAGTCAGTAGGCTGGGTAGGCGAGTCGGGCTCGGCGAGAATCTTCTGCCACGCTTCGATGGGAGCCTCGACGAGGCGTACGACCTTGGCGGGATCATGCAAAGGATCGAAGTGTACATCGCTGAGCAGAACCGCAGGCAGGTCCGTGCTGGGCACTGGCTGGGCGAGAAGAACGACAGGGCTGAGCGCCAGCAAAACCACCAGCAGAGTACGAACGCCCATGCGGAACCAGATCCTTTATGTGTGGCACTGCCCTCAGAGTACCCCAGAAACGGCCGAACGTTTAGGGGAGATCTGTACAACGAAAGGGTCGGACCCTATAGTATTTGTTATCCCTGCTTCAAAAAATGAGGTCCCTTTGTACTTACGGAAGAAACTTTGCGTGGCGATGTTTTTTGCGAGCATCCCCTTGGCAGTACCGGCGCAGATGACCAGCTGGAAGATTGATCCCGTGCACTCGGGTGTCGAGTTTAAGATTCGTCATCTGGGGGTTTCAAATGTGCGCGGCACGTTTTCAAAGCCCATGGGTGTGATCCGGCTGGACGAGAAGGACGTGACCAAGTCTTCAGTCGAGGCAACAATCCAGGCAGATACGGTGAACACAAACGAAGATGCACGCGACAAGCACCTGAAGAGCGCAGAGTTCTTCGATGTGGAGAAGCATCCGGCAATCACGTTCAAGTCCACTTCGCTTGCCAACAACGGCGGGAAACTGACCATGACGGGCGACCTGACGATGAACGGCGTGACCAAGCCGGTGACGCTGGCGCTCGACGGACCTGCTCCGCCGCAGACCGATGGCAAGGGTGTGACGCGCAGTGGCTTTTCGGCAACTGGAACGATCTCTCGTTCGGACTTTAACTTCGGCTCAAAATACGGTTCGCCGATCATTGGGAACGATGTGCAGTTCACGATTGACGTGGAGATGGACAAGCAGTAGCGTCGCGCATTTGGGCAAGGTATCCCCAGGGGTACTTTGCCCAAAGCTAAAGTGTTTCGTTGCCAGGACTAAGAAGGTATACCTGCTTAGCAAACGATTGATTCTAAACCTACCTTTGTATAAGTTGCAGGCGCGAAGTGAAAGCCTGACGGCGCTTCACACGGCATCGCTCAGCCTTTGGCCCGCATCTGTACATGATTCGAATCCCCTGTCGGCGGCGGCGGCTGTTCGGCTTCATCGTACTTCTTGAGCAGCTGGTGATGAAGACAGTAGAGTGCAAGCTCGAGTCGGTCGGAGACGCCGAGTTTGTCATAAACTTTGCGCAGATAGTTCTTGATGACCTGTTCAGTCGTCCCAATCTGGTAAGCAATCTCCTTGTTACGCATACCGCGAGTAATACAGCTAATAATGGCAAGCTCTTTTTTCGAGAGCTTGGGCTGGGTGCGCGGATTGGTAAGACTTGTAGCTTGTGAGCGATACGCCTCGATCACCCAACTGATAGATTGATTGTCGATCCATGTCTCCCCATCCGCGATCTTGCGGACGCACTTGATCAGAAGGTCAGGCGAGATGGAGCGGGGAACGACACCGCGCACCCCGCGCCGGTAGAGCTCGACGGTGTTCGACTCGTCGCTCTCGCTCACCTGCACAATGATCTTGGCTTCGGGCGCGCGCCGGACAAGCTCCGGGATGGCATCGACAGTCCCGGCGATCAGCGCGCCTTCGAGGAAGACGACATCGGTCGGATAGCGATGCAGTGCCGCGTAAAGATTAGGCAAGGTCTCGGCCTGGGCGACGACGCGGATGTCATCTTCCAACGCAAACACCTTGCGCATGCCAACCCGATAGATCACCTGCGAGTCGGCAAGAATGATACGAATGGCGGCTGTACCCTCGGAATCGTCTTCTTCGATCTCGGGTGGTTCGTTCGAACTGATGTCGACCACATTCATCCTTCGGTCCTCAAGCAATACTCATCGATGATGGCGGCAGCTTGAGTCTCCTCGCCTTGCCTCTGATGACGGACGACTCGGCCAACGCATTGGATTGAAACATCCTCTTCCGTTCCCATGACCGCCGCCGGCATGCGAATGATGAACTCAATCCGGCTGTCGACCTCGGGAACAACCGGTCCAGTAAAGAGAATGCCGTTGGCGGAGATATTTTCCGTCAATGCGTCGATCTGTCCTTGTTCAGAGGTAACTTGCAAGGGCAGACGCATGGGAAAACGAACGGCGGTACGAACCTGATCTGTTTCAGTAGCAACTGCGCTCATTTAGTGTCCTTTTCAGCGGGCGTACGAGTTGTTCAATGGAACGTATCGGCAAAAGTGTACCGCAGCATCAGCAAAATTTACGACGAAAGTGCCGGAGGTACTGTTACCTTATGTTCCATTTTGGGCAAAGGCGGCAACAGACCAGAGCAACCAGCACGGTCAAAGACAGTGCAAAGAATGCACAAAGGTCCGTAAAGCAACCATCTATCCTTCGGGGAAGAAGACAGCCGATCCCCCGACCCAGGCCCGGTCGCGATTGTGGTCGACACCCATCATCGCACCGCGGCCAAGGCGTAGCAGGTGCGTGACGGGGATCATCTCGGGCGCGTCCTCAGGCCAGAGATACATGACGCGGATCTCAGCTTGCGTCGGGCCTTCGGGAGTGGTGATGACCGGCTCGAAACGCACACGCTCCTGGAGCAGATAGGCCGCGCGTTCGGCGTGCGGAATGGAGGCAAGATCACGATCCGTAGGCGCGAACTGGATTCCGCGTCCAGCGAAGGAGTAAAGCGGCTTGAGAATCAGCTGCTCACGGTCCCGCGGGAGGGTTTCGCGCTCTCCGGCAAACCACTGGTCGAGGAAGACGGCGGCAGGAACGGAGGCGTGGCGCAGGAAAGGCAGCGAGAACTTGCTGATGCGGAAGTACCAATTGGGCTGGCCGGCCCACTCAACGGCAAGGTCGTCGCGGAGGTCGAAGGCGGCATGGATGTCTTTGCGCTTCCACTCATCGACGATGGCGCGATTGTAGATGCGCTCGATCGGAACCCAGGTGCCGCGGCGGCTATAGAACAGTCGATTCCCTTCCCGCTTGATGCGCGCAACATCGACGATGGGGATGCCGAGGCGGTCCTGGTGAATGTGAAAGTCGGGCAGGGTCTTCTGGGATTCAGGCTCGATCTCCATCAGGACGACGTTTTCGGGGTCGTGATCGGCGAGGATGGTGCGGCTGAGAAGAGACCAGTAGGCGTCGCTCGAAAGGCCGCCGGGGCGCCAGGCGAGGGTGGAATCCAACCCGAAGACACTGCGGTACTGCTCGCAGGCGACCTCCTGGTAGCCGAAGATGGAGGGAAAGGCCTGGAGCTCGACGAGTTTGGGCTGGAGGTCTCCGGCTTCGTCGCGGACGAGGCCGAAGTCGGCGGTCATGAAGTGCGGGCGGGCGGTATCGTTGGGGACGCGGAAGGCAGCGGGAATAGCGGCGTCGGCGCGGACGAGGTAGCCCGGATCGTCGATGAGCTGATGGGTAAGCTGGCGGCCGATCTCGGCCATCTGCTCGAGCAGGGCGCGGGGAAAGAAGCCGGGAGTTTCGGCGATGCGGAACTGGATTTCGGTGCGCGTAAGGCGATTGAGGTTGCTGAGGAGCTCGGCGTAGCGGGCGGGGGAGAACTGGCGCTGGTTGAAGATTTGGCGGTAGGGCTCAAGCATGGTTAGTAGACAGGCGCGACGACTGCGCATCTCGCCCCGAGCTCACGCATAGAGGACGTGAGGATCTCTGCTTGCGTCTCCGGAACTTCAATCGTTACTTCCTCGTCATCGAGGATGGTGTCGGTGACTCGTTTTGCCCGCATAAGGGAGTAGCCAAGGCTTTCCTGGAGCAGCTTGGTGAACTTCACCTTGTTGAAGCCTACGTTCCAGCCAGAAAGCTGTACGGTCATCATCGTTGCACCTCCACCTGAATCGGACTTGGGACACTTCCTGCACGTCCACCAGAAGTACGCTTCCCGCCCTGAACGATCACTCGTGAGACATTCTCTATTTGACCGACTACGTTCGCAAAAGTTCGGATCAGAGTTCTGGTTAACCCTCGACCTTCGACCTGAGCTCCCTTGATAAGGAGAGTATCTTCGAGCCGAATGAATTCCGCAATAACCATCACGATTGAGTTCCCGAGCAGCAACGCCAAACTTACCGTCATCCCGTCGTGCTCACGAACGATAATGCCGGCCTGCATATAGGCATCTCGATCGTCGACGTTCAAGAGCTAAGTCCTCTTTAAGCGCCGATCAGAAACTCGCCATCACGCATAATCTGCTCTTCTCCAGCGGCCGTGCCGAGCCAGATGTTGAAGCCCAGGCCGACGACGTCGATGTGCGTCGAGGACTTCCACTTGGCACCGGTGTGGGCTCCGTAGGGGTCGCCGAAGGCGATGTGGACGCCGGGAAACTTTTCATCCTGGAGGATGTTGCCGATGACGCGCTCGACGCCAATGTTGGTGCCGATGGCGAACTCGCCGACGCGGTTGGAGTTTTCGTCGGTGTGGGTGTAGGCCCAGAAGTCCTGCTCGAGCTGCTTGTTGGGTGAAGTGGCGCGAACGATGCGGTTGCCCTCGATCGAAATGGTGAGGGGGTGTGCGGTGATGAGGCCGTAGGTCTTACAGAGGAAGTCGCCGACGACGCCATCGACCACGAAGACGCCGTTGACCTCGCCGGGCGCGGTGAAACACTCGCCGCCCGGAAGATTGCCCCATTTTTCCTGGCTGATGATGCCGGAGGTCTTGAACCAGCGATAGTCGGGGTTCATCTGGGCGTGGATGTCGGTGCCGGCGGCGGTGGTGGCGCGGATGTAGCTGGCCTTGCGCACCTTGTCGAGGACCAGCTGGCTGAGCTGGTCGACGGCGTTGAAGTCGGCGCGCATGCCGCCGGTCATGATCTCGGGCGTGATGTTGACCATGTGGGCGTGGCGCATGCGGCGGCGATTGACGACGTCGGTCATCTGCATGCGGCTGCGGAGTTCGTTCGGCTGGACCTCGACGGCGAAGATGCTGACCTGCGCGGACTCCATGTCTTCGAGGATGATCTGGGGCATGCCGTCGAGCGGACGCGGGGCAAGCTCTTCGAGCACGAAGCCATGCCAGGTGCAGCCCAAGGCTTCGAGCTCGACAGCCATGGAAGCGGCGATGGTGAGGCAAGCGCGGTCGGTGATCAGGGTCACGCGCTCCTCCGGCTGCACCTTGAGGCAGGTGCGAACGGCATTGCGGGCGCCCTCGGCAAACTGTGGAGGACAGCTCACCATGAGCAGGTCAGTCAACGGCTGAACCGGGCTCTGAGCGGTCTGTCCGGTTAGGACAGGGGCGACTGGATTTTCGAGCGAGTTGACTGACATAACTTTAGAATAACGCCTTGACCACAAATTCTGCCGTGATCTTTCACCTAAGCTTCACATTGGACAGAGTTGTTCGCCCACGGCGCGTAAAAGTCTTATCCAGGGGCGTCAATGGTTCAGATCCTTCTCTACATGCCGTCCTTGCTGTGCGATCGGGACCGGTGTGCGAAAATCGCCTTCTAAGCCGCGCGCATCCAACCATAAACCAGGAGACGAAGACGCCAATGAAACTGACCGCCGGGAAGCTTGCAGGGTTGAAAGCAGTGTCGAACGAACGCGGGGTAATTGCCGCGGCCGCGATGGATCAACGTGGATCGCTGCAGAAGTCGCTGGCCAAGGAGAAGGGCGGCATCATCAACTCGGACCACTTGGGCGAGTTCAAAACGCTGGTCACCGAGGTCCTGACGCGCCACGCGTCGGCAATTCTATTGGACCCGGAGTATGGCCTCGACGCTTCCAAGCACCGGGGCAAGGCCGGTCTGCTGCTGGCCTACGAAAAAACCGGCTACGACGCAAGCATGACCGGGCGTTTGCCGGATTTACTGGATCTGTGGAGCGTGCGGCGGCTCAAAGAAGCGGGTGCGGATTGCATCAAGGTTCTGCTCTACTACACTCCCTTTGAAAAGTCCGGCATCAACGACCTGAAGCACGCCTGGATCGAGCGGATCGGCGACGAGTGCATCGCACACGACATTCCGTTTTTCCTGGAGTTTGTCGGGTACGACGTGGAAGGCGGCGACGAAAAATCGCTGGAATACGCGAAGTTGAAGCCGAAGATCGTATCGGGTTCGATGGCCGAGTTTGGTAAAGCGCGCTACAACGTCGATGTACTGAAGGTTGAAGTCCCGATTGAAATCAGCTACATGACCGGCAGTAGAACCTACAAGGGAGTAGCCGCGTACTCACGCGGAGAGGCTCTACAGCACTTCCGGGATGCGGAGTCGATGACCCACAAACCCTTCATCTATCTCTCCGCGGGCGTTACCAATGCAGTCTTCATTGAAACTTTGGAGTTGGCCGCCGAGGCGGGCACCAAGTTCAATGGCGTGCTGTGCGGCCGGGCGACCTGGAAGGACGGCATCGTTGTGTATGCGACCAAGGGTCCAGACGCGTTCAAGGATTGGTTGGAGACGACTGGCGTTGAAAATATTAAGAATGTGAACAAGGCAATTGAAGCTGCAACCCCCTGGTCGTTGAAGTACGGAGCAAACTCAATGCAAGAGTTGGGCTAAGAGGTTTGGGGGAGGGGGATGAGAAAGTACCCCTTCCCTTCCTCGAAAGTGCTATGGGAACGGGGTTGCAGAGCGTGCTACGCTGGGCTGCATGAATGCTTGCTGATGATGGCACTCGTTTGGGGCGCTCCGGGCAGACGCAAAGTTTTACAGCGCAGAAGGTTCAGTTCAGCCAGTTGGGAACGTTCACCCAGTAGCAGCTTGAGGATTTCAAATGACGTGGGGCGCAACGATCGAGGGTAAGATCTCACCCGCGACGCAAGTTCGACACAAAGCTCCCGGATCTGGCGCACCTGCTGCCAGTCCAATACGACAATTTTGTCTGGCTGACACGGGACGAGCTAGAGGCGGCGATCCAAACTAAAATTCCGCTCAGTACCGTATTCACAAGGTGACTGCCAGGGACTCGATGCGGCGGCCAAAATATATAACGAGCTTGCTGAAGCAGAATACGACGTTGCAAGCGTTGGCAGGTACTCCGCGGGGTACAAGGCATCCGCAGACCCGAACGCACACACCGTCGATCTTGTAATCACGTCTGTGCGGGTAGCCTACAAGGACGCTGAGCCGCTTCCTCACAGGTGTAACTTAAGGTAAATCCCTGTCTAACGAACGACGCTCAGCCTAAAAAGTCAAAAAGAAAGATCACTAGCCTTCCAACCCGGCTAAAACTACCTAAGTCACTTAAGAATAAGCAGCAACAAAGCCTAACCACTACGACGGCATAGTGTAATCAAATTGAACTTGGCTCCTGAGGTAGGACTCGAACCTACAACCCTTCGGTTAACAGCCGAATGCTCTGCCATTGAGCTACTCAGGAACACATTTCGATTGCCATGAAGGAGCTTTCAGGCAATTCAAGAATAACAAAAGCGCGAAACTTGGTCAAAGTACGTTAGGTGCCGGAGCTCAGTCACAGTACAGTCTCCATGCTGATCTTAGAAAGAGATCACGGATACAGCATCACCGCCAGGCTATACGCACTAAACGGTCCCTGCTTTTCAGCAACGCAGGCTCCGACTTCCGCCTGATGGTACTTCCCTGTCTGCAACCGCGTCGTCAACTCATCCGGAAGGACGCGAAGATCGGCAGTCGTATAGCGCATCACGAACCAAGGACGATGCGTCCCCGCAAAACCACTTGCCAATGCACACGTCTGGCGGGAAACTTCGCTCCCGGCCGAGACGCGTAAACCCGGCCTGGACAGCATCTCCACTACCGTCGACTCCTGTTCTACTAAAGAACTCTGCGCAACGGTGCGAGCGAAATCTTCCACCGCATACAACTGCCCACGACTTACAACCACAGCGATACCCACCGCGTTCACCTGCGGATCAAGTAGGTTTGCTCGATGGCCTGCGGAGTTCATCCAGAGATCGTGAATCAGAGCGGCATTCGAAGCCTCCGCCACATTCTCTGTGACAAGAGAAAAATGAGCGCCCGCTTCTCCAGCGCGTTCTGCCAAGCCGGTCTCACCCGGAAACTGGTGCGAGATCTCACGACGCCGTGCCATTTCAAACGCATGTTTACTTGCCGCAAACAGTAAATGTTGCTCGTATTGAAGCGGCTCCAACCCACGTGCCGATCTCTCCTGGTTCGCCGCCGCAAAAAGATACTGTTCAGAGATATTTTGCGCTTGCAACAAAGAAGCAATCCCCAGCAAAAGGCTGAGCACAACAGCCCTAACGGCATACACAGAGTTTGGTCGAACCATCGCTTCCCTCTCCCGCTCCTAACCCCGAGATGCGGCTCGGGGTTGCGGTCAAGATAAAATCAAGTGTCGAGCGGAGGCAATTCGCTTCGATAGCGCACCATCATGCGCACTAATTTGCGAGCATCCCAGTAGCGAGGACCATATCTTTTCGGATCAGAGCAGCAGCGGTAAAGCCAGCCGAGGTAAAGATAGTCTGCCCACTCAGGAATGATGACCTGATCCCCGCTGATGAACGCAATGGCCGCACCGACACAATGGATGGCTGGTGAGTAGTCCAGTCGGCGTTTTAGCCACAATCCCAAACGCTCCTGCACACCGCCACCTAAGGTGATAATGACGTGTTTAGGACGTAGCCTGTTGAGTCGGTCAGCAAGCTCGGGATCTTCGATGCCAGCACCATAAAGCGGCGCCACATAGATGCATTCACTATGGACACGGATCGCCTGCTCTCGTAGCCAGGCAGTGTTCATGGCAACACTTTTTTCACTGGCCATCACCCAAAGAGTGTTGCCAGGGGTGCGAACATCCTCACGACCAAGCAAAGCACGAAGGTACTCTAAACCAGACAAACGCGTGATACGGTCGCTGGCCAACAGATTCCAAAGCAGCACCATTAAGCTGGAATCTGTGATGGCAAGATCCGCATGGATCAAAGAATCGCGATAACCGGGATTCTTGACCAGATCCTTGAGCGCCGGTGCCGCCGGGACCACAAGCAACCCCCCGGAATGCATCCGGTCAATCGCTTCTTCGGCTGTACCAAAGAAAAAATCAATGCCCAGAATCTTCCGGACACTTGCCGAGGGGATGGTGGACCCGTACGTCAAAGTAGCCATTAGTGCCTTGTGGTTCCCGCCTGCATTTCGTCATAAATCCATGCGTACGTACGCGCAAGTCCATCCTTCAAACGAATCGAGGGTTCCCACCCTAAATCGTCCAGGATCATCGTATTGTCGCTGTTACGCCCGTTTACGCCCTTCGGCGCACTCAGGTTGTAGTTCCGCTTTAGCCGGACGCCACCAATCTCTTCCGCAACATCCACAAGCTGATTAATAGTCACTAACTCATCAGATCCAAGATTGATGGGTTGGAGTATGTCGCTTTCTAAAATCAACTGCGAACCCTTGGTGCAATCATCGATGTACATGAAAGAACGAGTCTGCTTGCCGTCACCCCAAATCTCGATCTCATGCGTGCCATCCATCTTGGCTTGGATCACCTTACGGCACACCGCTGCCGGAGCTTTCTCCCGGCCGCCGGTCCAGGTTCCTAGAGGACCGTACACGTTGTGATAACGTGCTACCCGAGTTTGGATGCCGTAATCCTCCCGGAAGTGACGGCACATCCGCTCGGAGAACAGTTTCTCCCATCCATACCCATCCTCCGGCATCGCAGGATAGGCATCCGCTTCTTTGAGCGCCACCACATCCGGGCTGGTCTGTTTGTCCGCGTTATACACACAGGCCGAAGAAGAAAAGAAGAAACGTTCGACGCCTTTATCCCGCGCGGCCATGAGCATGTGAGTGTTTGTCAGCACCGAGAGCATACAAAGGGCTTTATTGTTCTCAATAAAGCCCATGCCTCCCATATCTGCGGCCAGTTGAAATACGGCACTTACGCCATCCGCCGCCCGAAGACAGCAGGCTTTGTCCTTCAAGTCGAGCGAAAGGCTTTCAACACCTTCCGTCACCTGATACCACTCGTCCACTGGCTTGATATCAACTGCACGAACCACCTCAACACCGCTCTCAATCAGGTGCTTGACCAGATGACCGCCGATAAATCCACCGGCACCACAAACAACAGCTTTCTCCCCTTTAAGACTCATGAACAACGGCTCCTATGCTACAAGTTAGGTGTGAAATACCGGGATGGGTATTACATGCAGTCTCCCCACCCCGCTGGTCTATGTCAAGGAAGCAGACTGCCTGTCTTGAAGTGCTTGGGCAGCGGCCATCCGCATTCTGTAACGCTGTACGATGAAGAAGTTAACTGTCAATGAAATCTGTTGAATACACATGAACGATCATCCCCAGCCTGCGAAAGCATCTCCGGTCTCTTCCTCTTTGCTTCTACGAAAACTTCGTCATCCCGGATGGATCCTCCGTTTCACTGGCCGGCAATCGCTTGCTGCTGCCGGTCTCTTTCTACTCACGCTCTTTTTTCTCGCCGCCGTGCTTGCACCGGAACTCGCACCCTTTGACCCTGCTCGGCTCAATCTGAACGCCCGTATGCTCCTCCCCGACTCAACTCATCTCTTTGGAACGGACGAACTCGGCCGAGACATCCTCTCCCGCGTTCTATTCGGCGCGCGTATCTCCCTGCTCGTTGCCGTCTCCGTTGTGTCCATCTCTCTCAGTGTCGGTCTCCTCGCAGGATGTCTCGCCGGCTTTTATGGTGGAGTTGCTGATACCGTCATCAACGTGTATCTCACCAACGCTTTTCTGGCTCTGCCCGGCATTCTGCTGGCCATCGCCTTCGTTGCCTTTCTCGGCCCCGGTCTCCTCAATCTTGTCCTAGCCCTCTCTCTTTCTGGCTGGGTAGGGTACGCACGCCTGGTCCGCGCCCAGGTCCTCGCTGTGCGTGAACGCGAGTTCGTCGAGGCCGCGCGCGCGCTCGGCGCCTCCGACCTGCACCTCCTTACCCGGCATATTCTCCCGAACATCCTGCAACCACTCACCGTGCAGACCGCTGTGGGCATGGCCGGCGCTGTGCTTGCCGAAGCTACACTCAGCTTCCTGGGGCTTGGAGTGCCACCTCCCGCCGCCAGTTGGGGCTCCATGCTCAACGATGGCCGCTCCCACCTCTTCGACGCTCCGCACCTCGTCTTCTTTCCAGCAGTCGCCGTCATGCTCGCTGTTCTCTCCTTCAACTTCATCGGGGATGCCCTTCGCGACCAGCTTGACCCACGTACCCGGCTCTCACCTGGGCTGGCATGAAACAAAGCAAGTCCAGGTTGACTCTCATTCCATGCTGATCGGCATCCTCTCCGATACTCACGGCCTGCTTCGTCCCGAGGCAGTAGCTGCCTTGGCTGGATCGGACCACATCCTGCACGCCGGCGACGTAGGCGACCCCACTATACTGGAGCACCTTCGCACCCTCGCTCCCCTTACTGCTATTCGCGGCAACATCGACACTCGTGGTTCCTGCGCAGCGCTGCCCGCGACCGACGCCATTGAACTCGACGGACACCTCTTCTATCTGGTTCATTCCCTCAAAGATCTCGAGATCGATCCACGGGCCGCTCAGGTCTCCGTGGTGGTCAGCGGCCACTCCCACAAAGCCTCGGTCGAGACCCGCGATGGGGTACTCCTGCTCAACCCAGGCAGTGCTGGGCCACGCCGCTTTCATCTGCCTGTAACGCTTGCGCTTCTCCACATCGACTCCGGCACGCTCCGGCCTGAGATCCTGGATCTGCTGCCCAGGTAGGCAAAGGTCAGCGCCTTTCACTTGCGCTACTGTGTCCATTCCACACTCTCCAGAATGCCTTCCATCCGCTTGAACACAGCCCCAAGCTGCGCCTCCGTCATGTCCTGCGCGCCGCTATCCTCTCCTCCGCAGAACGTATTTACCGTCAGGTCGAAACGTACACAGCTTCCCCGGCGCAAGGCTGTATACGTCACATCCCGGGCCTCGGTACAAATATGTCCATGTTCGTCTTTGCCGCGTGAAAATGACACATCTCCGACCACCGCCGGCTGCAACGGCTTCTCCGGATGAAACGTCGTTTGCGCCGCGCAGGACGACAGCGAACTGTGTGGAGTCTGGCTTACATAAAATAACGCTCCGCTAAAGGTGGAGGCAGGGTAGGGATTGAAGGCCAGCGTAGCCACGGCCAACATCTCCGCATGATGTGGCGCCGTTCTGGCGTCCAGATGGAACGTGCTCACCTCGCCATCTTTCCTGGCCAGGTTCCATCCCGGCGGCAGATGGAACTGCAGGTGGCCGCGATCTTCCATCACCGTCTGCGCCGGTGGACTGACCGGATCCGGCACAGGTCCGCGCACACCCGGCAGCGGAGGCACCGGACGTGGCAGCGGCACCGCTTTCCGAGGTTCACTCTCTTGGGCCGGTGCACGATCGTGCAGCAAAGCTAACGTCAGCCCTGCTACCGCCGCGATTCTGAGCTGTCGTCCCCAGATCATCTCTACTTCTCTACTTTCACCCAGCTAGCTTCTCATCCGCGGATTGGCAAGGGAATACAACAAATCGGTCATAAGATTCACCGCCACATACGTCAGCCCAATCGCCAAAATACATCCTTGCACCAGCGCATAATCCCGATTCGAGATCGCCGACAACGTAAGCCGCCCTAGCCCTGGCAGGCTAAAGATCGTCTCCGTGACGATCGCCCCGGCCAGCAAGCTGCCAAACTGCAGACCCACCACGGTCAGCACCGGTAAGAGCGCATTGCGCAAGGCATGCCGATAGAGCACAGTCGCCTCACTCAAGCCCTTCGCCCGCGCCGTCCGGATGTACTCCTGGCCAAGCTCCTCAAGCATCGCGGTCCGCACCATGCGCGTCAGAATCGCCGCCAAACCGCTCCCCAGCGTGACCGCGGGAAGCAACAGATGCGCGAAGAACCCCCAACCGCTGCCGGCGCCCGAGACCGGAAGCCATCCCAGCCGGATCGAAAACAGTAAAATCAGAATCGGCCCCAACGCAAAGTTCGGAAACGAAAGCCCGACTAACGAAACTACCCCGGCTACCCTGTCCTGCCAGCCGTTCCGGTGAGTTGCCGCCCAGACCCCCGCCGGCACTGCTGTCGCCAATCCCAACCCCAAAGCCGCCAGCGCCAAGGCCAGCGTATACGGATAGCGCTCGAGTACCAAGTGCGTCACCGAATCCCGCAAGCGCAGCGACTGGCCCAGATCCGCATGCAGCACGCCCGTCAAGTAGCGCCCGTACTGCGTCGTCAGCGGTGCGTCCAGGCCATACGCGTGGCGCAGTGCCGTTACATCGGAGGCCGTCGCGCCTTCCCCGAGCATCTGCACAATCGGGTCCCCCGGCACCAGGTGAATCAGCAGAAATACCACCGAGAGCACCAGCCATAGCACGGGGAGGGTCAGCAGCAGACGCCGGCTGCCGGTACGCACAAGAGCTCCGGCGGCGGCCCATCCGGAGCTCACGCCGAAAGCTCCAACACCTTGTCCTGCATCTCTTTATCGCCTGCAACGACCGTACCTTCTTCAGAAGCAAGCGTCTCTACCCGCACACGGCTGATCCTTAGTCCGCTCCGCTCCGCAACCGCAAAGGACCGCCCTGCATGGACGACTTTTTCTCCCGGCTCCGGCAGGTGGCCCAGCTCTCCCAACAAGAATCCGGCCAGCGTCTCTACCCCCGGCTTCTTCGGAAACGGCCAGCCTAACTGGGTGCTCAAGTCCCGCAACGTTGTGCTGCCGTCGATCGTCACCGTTCCCGAAGAGGACGGCAGCGCAGCCTGCGTACCCACGTCGAACTCGTCTTCCAGCTCCCCGACGATCTGCTCCAGCGCATCCTCCGCCGTCACCAGGCCCACCGTCGAACCGTACTCGTCCACCACGATCGCCATCTGCTGCCTCCGCTGCTGGAACTCCTGCAGCAGGTCTCCGGCAAGCTTGGTCTCCGGCACAAACATCACCTCGCGCATCACGTCGCGCAGCGTCAACCCGCTCTCACCCGTCGCTCCAAGCCCCAGCGTCGTCGCGCGAAAGTGCATTAGCCGCGACACGTCCTTGGAGTGCACCATCCCCAAGATGTGCTCCGTCCCCTGCTCCGGATCGTAGACCGGCACCCGGGTATGTTGCTCATCCACAATCCGCGCACTCGCCCGCTCAACCCCTAAATTTGCCGGCAAAGCGAAGATCTTACCCCTGGGCGTCATAATCTCGCGCACCACCACGTGGCTCAACTCGATCGCCCCATGGATCAACTCTTCCTGAAAGCCTGCCAGCAAACCCATCTTCCGGGCCGTCGTAGCAATCAGCTTCAGCTCTTCGGGATTATGAACCGTACCTTCCCCTTGCAGCGGAGCTCGAAAAATCTTCAGCACCAGCGTCGCCGAACCGTTCATCAGCCGCACCGCAGGACGCGTCATGCGCATAAACACATCCATTGGCCCAGCCACCGCGAGAGCAATCCTCTCTGTCCGCTGTAGTGCCAGTGACTTTGGCACCAGCTCTCCCAGCAGCACTTCAAAATAAGTGATAAACGCAAATGAAAGCGCTACCGCCAATCCATCGCTGTAAGCCGTAAAGTGCGGCGGTAGATGCACCAGGAAGTGGCTTGCAAGTTTTGTAATCACCTCCGCGAGAGCAGGCTCTCCCAAACCACCCAGAGCCAGTGCGGCCAGCGTGACGCCAAACTGTACCGCCGGAAGGAAATCGTCCAGAGACCGCTTCAACTGCAGAACGGTTTGCGCCCCAGGACGCCCATGCGCAATCAGCTGCAGCACGCGCGTCTCACGAATGCTTACCAGCGCAAACTCCGCAGCCACAAAAAAACTGTTCGCCAGGATGAAGAAGGCCACCATGACCGCACGGATCAACGTCCACTCCAACATAGATCCATGCTAGATCATTCTTCCCGGAAGCGTACGATGGTCGCCACCAAAGAGAAAAGCCTCCTGCAAGCAGGAGGCTTTTCTTCAAGTCAAACGACTTATACAGCTACGGGTGCGCTCAGAACTTTACTGATCGACTGGTCGATCTGCTCTTTAGGCACAAAGCCGACAATCTGCTCCGCCACTTTGCCATCCTTGAAGATCAAGAGTGCCGGAATCCCGCGGATTCCATAGCGCGACGGCGTAGAACTGTTCTTGTCCACATCCATCTTCATCACCCGAAGTTTGCCGTTGTACTGCGTCGCTACCTCGTCGACGACCGGCGCCAGCGCACGGCAAGGCCCGCACCAGGCAGCCCAAAAATCTACTAGCACTGGCTGGTCGCTCTTTAACACGTTTTGCTCGAAGTTCGCGTCACTTACTTCACTTACAAATTGACCCGCCATCTCGATAATCCTCCTACCGGACTGCGCCGGTCCTTATAGTAGATGCTAGTTATTTGGGCGAGATTCACTCCTTATAAGGAACGCCCGGACCTCGCATCCGCAAGGTCGACGGGCGGTGATGCAGCCCTCCCCAGAACTGCCCACAGCCAGAACATACCGGTGTGAGAAAGCTCTGTAAAGAGTACCTTTTGCACTCAATAGTAATGGTTACCGAAGCTCCGCCCCACCCGCAATCCGAGCCTCCATAACGCGTAGCTCCGCGTCTCCCGCAGTCCTGCGAATCATGCTCATCTGCAACTCCAGATCCGCGAGCGGATCCGCAATCAACAGCACGGATGGCCCTGCCCCGCTCAACG
Organism: uncultured Granulicella sp.; assembly: GCA_937873145.1. Lineage (GTDB taxonomy): Bacteria > Acidobacteriota > Terriglobia > Terriglobales > Acidobacteriaceae > Edaphobacter. Next base: position 29,961 of record CALMVK010000056.1, read on the forward strand.
TCACTGAATAGATTCCGCTCGCGTCCACCAGCGACTCCAGCAAAGGCAGAAGCGGACAGGCCGCACGCCGATACGGCTGATGCATCCAGTCCCGGGTCGCGGCACGCAACAGCTCCGGACGGCCCAGGGCAAATGCGGCTACCAGCAGCGCCGTCGCCTGCACGTTAGCCACTGCATCCCGACGCGCATAGCTCGCCGGAAGCAAAGCCCGCGCCTCGCAGGTCGCCAGGCTTTGCCCGGGAACGGCCAGCAGCAGCCTCCAAGCCAACCTACGCCCGACGCTCGCAGCCTCCACGCGCCCATCCACCACGGCCGAGGCCGTCATGCCCCCAAAAAAACACGCCGCCACATTATCCGGATGCCCTTCACGCCGGCACGCCTCGCCCAGCACCGCCTCAGGGGTCATCCTCAACTCACCAAAGTGGTTGGCAAGCATCACCCCCGCCAGCAAAGCCGCAGCACTCGATCCGCATCCCATCCCCAGCGGAATCCCGTTTTCAACCCGTAGCTGAAGGGCCGGCCCAGCAGGGGCAAGCGCCCGATACGTGTCCAGCATCAGGTTTCCTTCTAACCCTCTTACGAGAGCTGCGTCCATCCCCACGGCCTCGATCCCAAACGCCGCAGAGGCTTCTGCCTCTACCGTCAAATACAGCGTCATCGCCAGACCCAGAGCATCGAAGCCCGGACCAAGATTCGCAGAGGTCGCCGGCAATCGCAAAAGCAGGCTCATCGCGTCCCTCCCTGCTCCGCGAATCCAAGGTCTTCAAGCGCCACCGTCGCCGCATGAAAGCCCGCCATCCCGTGCACTCCGCCGCCGGGAGGAGTCGATGCTCCGCAAAAGTACAAACCCTTCCCCGGTGTCCGATAAAGCGACGGAGTCGGTCGAAACACCAACTGCTTCGGACTCATCGCTCCCGCCGACAAATCCCCGCCGACCAGGTTGGGATTCCAGGCCTCCAGCAATGCTGGCGGCGAGATCGCCCGCGCCAGCACGCACTCGCGAAATCCCGGAGCAAAGCGCTCCATCTGATCCTCGAGCGCCTCCAGGTAATCCGTCGTGCTCCCGTTCGGAACATGGCAGTAGGCCCACGCCGTATGCGTGCCTGCCGGCGCACGGCTTGGGTCGAACAGCGAAGGCTGCACCAGCAACACAAAGGGCCGGTCTGGCTTGAGCGTCCGCTCGGACCGCGCAACCTCCTCGAGCGTGCCCCCCAGATGCACCGTTGCCGCACGTCCACACTCCCGCGCCGTCCACGGAATCGGCTCACTCAGCGCATAATCGACCTTGAACGACCCCGCCCCGTACCGGAAACGATCCAACTGGCGGCGATAGCGCTCTGGCAGCCGTGTTCCAGCGATCCGCAGCAGCTGCCGTGGCGTCACGTCGGCCAGCGTAATCTCTTCCCCGCCCAGTGCGGAGATCTCCTGCCCGGTCCGGATCTCTCCGCCCAGCGCTTTTAGCTTTCCCGCAAGCGCCTCCGTCAGCCTTTGAGCCCCGCCCCGCACAATCGGCCAGCCGCTTGCATGCCCGATCGCCATCAGCACCAGACCCACAGCCGCCGAGGTAGGCTCTTCCAAAGGCTGGACCGAGTGGGCCGCCATGCCGGCAAACAGCGCCCGCGCCCGAACACCCTTGAAGCGCAGCTTCGCCAAGGTCGTCGCCGGCAGCAACGCCGACAGCCCAAACCGCGCCATCGCGAACGGAGCGTGGGGCAAATGCACGACCGGTCCGAGTAGCTCGCCAATCAACTTCGGCATATCCTCCACAATCGGACCGAGAAGCGAACGGTAGGCGGCGCGATCCTCCGCATCCAACCCCTGCGCCGTCGCCTCAACCGAGTGCTCCAGCATAACCGCAGACCCATCGTCGAGCGGATGCGCGCAACAGGCTGAAGGCTCGATCCATCCCACATCGAGCTGCAGCGAACGGAAGAACGGACTCGCACACCCCATCGGGTACACGGACGATCCAAGATCGTGATGGAAGCCCGGCAGCGTGACCTCTGCCGTCGAGCATCCCCCACCAATCTGTGGATTGCGTTCAAAAACAATCGTCTTCAGCCCAGCCTGTGCCAACACAATGGCTGCCGACAAGCCGTTGGGACCGGAACCGATGACAGACGCAGTGACCATACGTGGTTAGGACGCTCATTCGCTGACAAAGATTGGCCTAGACCTTGCCCTCAGCAGCCGCAAGCTCAGCCTCCGCCTTACGCGTCCGTTCGTTGGCGTCCTCGTACTTACCGGCATCGTCCCCCGCGTCCGCCCATCGCTTCTGCGCGTCCTGCAACTCCTGCTCGGCTTTGCCGCGGTCGATTTCACTCGGCGGCAGAGCCGTCTCGGCCAGAATCGTGACCCGCTCCGGCAGGATCTCCACAAAACCCCAGGCCACAAAAAACTTCTGCTCGCCCGCTGAGCCGCCGTGCAGACGGACCTCGCCCGCCCCCAACTCGGCAAGCAACGGCGCATGCCCGTAGAGCGCCTCAAGAGAACCTGAAGCCGACGGCAGCTCAACCGCATCCACCGTCGCATCCACCAGCATGCGATCCGGCGTCACCAGCCGAACCGCCAACTTCCCGTCCTGTCCTTGATCTGCCATTATGCCGTCTGCTTCATCTTCTCAGCCGCTGCCTTCACGTCTTCAATGCCGCCCTTGAGATAAAACGCCTGCTCCGGAATATCGTCGTGCTTGCCTTCGATAATCTCCTTGAAGCTGCGCACCGTATCTTCCACCTTCACATAGGCACCCGGAATACCGGTAAAGATCTCGGCTACATGGAAGGGCTGCGAGAGAAAACGCTGCACCTTTCTCGCTCTAGCAACCGTAATCTTGTCATCCTCCGACAGCTCATCGATTCCCAAAATGGCAATAATGTCCTGCAAATCCTTGTAGCGCTGCAAGATACGCTTCACGCCTTGCGCTACATCATAGTGCTCCTGCCCAACCACGCGCGGCGAAAGAATGCGCGAGGTCGAAGCCAAAGGATCGACCGCAGGATAAATCCCAAGCTCCGACAGAGGACGCGACAGCACCGTCGTCGCATCCAGGTGGGCAAACGTCGTCGCCGGCGCAGGATCGGTTAAGTCGTCTGCCGGCACATACACAGCCTGCACCGACGTAATCGAGCCTTTCTTAGTCGAGGTAATCCGCTCCTGCAACTCGCCCATCTCCGTGGCTAGGTTCGGCTGGTATCCGACCGCAGAGGGCATACGCCCCAACAGCGTCGAGACCTCAGATCCCGCCTGCGTAAACCGGAAGATATTGTCGATGAACAGCAGCGTGTCCGCACCCTCCTCGTCGCGGAAGTACTCGGCAACCGTCAGCCCGGTCAGCGCCACGCGCAGACGTGCCCCTGGAGGCTCGGTCATCTGTCCATAGATCAACGCAGCTTTACTTTTGTTGAAGTCATGGATATCGATAACACCCGACTCCTGGAACTCGTGCCACAGATCATTGCCTTCACGGGTCCGCTCACCCACGCCGGCAAACACCGAGAAGCCACCGTGCTGCGAGGCTACGTTGTTGATCAACTCTTGAATGACGACCGTCTTACCCACGCCCGCGCCACCAAACAGCCCGATCTTGCCGCCCTTCAAGAAGGGTTGAATCAGGTCGATGACCTTGATACCCGTCTCGAACATCTCCTCTGAGGTCGACTGCTCGTCGAACGCCGGAGCCTGCCGATGGATCGGCATATGCACCTTCGCCTCAACCGGACCAAGCTCATCCACAGGCTGGCCCAGCACATTCAGCACACGACCCAGGGTCTCGCGGCCCACCGGCACCAAAATGCCATTGCCGGTGTCATGCGCGCTCATGCCGCGCACCATGCCCTCGGTCGCCACCATCGCGATGCAGCGTACGCGTCCTTCGCCTAAATGCTGCTGCACCTCAACCACGACATCGAGCGGCGTCGGTACATCGAAGCCTTCACTCGTAATCCGCAGCGCCTGATAGATCGGCGGCATCGCCTTCTCTTCAAACTGAACGTCAACGGCCGGTCCGCTGATCGAAATTACCTTGCCAATCGTCTCTGCCATAGTCTCTTTCGTTTTATTGCTCAACTGCCGCTGGAATCTCGATGTACTCAGTCAACGTCGTAGGCCGCGGAATAGTCTCTCCATATTCCTGCATGACAGCAATATGTCCCGTAATCGCCTCGCGGATATTTACTTCCGTCTCAGCAAGAGTGTCTCCAACCGTAACGCATCCAGGAAGATCCGGGACGTACGCTCCATATCCGTCTTCTGACCGTTCAAATACAACCGCATATCGAAATGCTTCGCTCATTTCAGCCCCGCTTGTTTCATGACACTCTTGCGTGTTCCCTCCGGCATATCTTTTCCAAACTGTCCTGGAACAGTTACAATCCCGGACTTACTCGGATGTTTGTAGTGCCGATGGCTTCCTGCTGTCCTGACTAGATACCAACCGTCCTGCTCAATCAACTTAAGTACATCACGAACCTTCATTCCAATGCGCCTACAGAGCCGCCGCTCCGCTCACAATTTCGATAATCTCCTTGGTAATCGCTGCCTGCCGCACACGGTTCATCGTCAACGAGAGCGAATCAATCAAATCCCCTGCATTTTTGGTCGCTGCATCGGTAGCCGTCATGCGCGCGGCATGCTCGGCCGCCGTCGACTCGAGCAGCGCGTGAAAGATCTGCGTCGTCACATACCGCGGCAGAAGATGACGAAACAGCTCCTCAGGCGACTGGTCGTAGAGATAATCCACATCGGCTGTCCCAAACTTCTTTGCCTCCTGCTCAAACGCACTCTTGTCCGGCGCATGTACGCTGATGCCCTCAGACTCAGCCGCGCGCACGGCCGCCTCGCGCTCTTCTTCGGTCATCTCCTGCGCGGCCTCGATGGTGTGCGAGCCTAACTCAACGATCGGAAGCAGTTTCTCGACCACAATGCGCTGCTGCAAGACAGACTTGAACTCGTTATAAACAAGATAGACCGAGTCGATCTCTGCCCGTTCATAGCGCCCGACAATCGACCGTGCCATCTCCGCAACATCCTCGTAGTTCGATCGCAGCAGCAGATCCGGATGCTCGGCCGCTACCTCAATCTGCTGCGCGCGATGACGAATCGAGTCGTAGTGAACCGATAAATCGTTGTCGTAGTGCTCTTCCGTCTTCTCGTACTGCGCCGGCTCAAACCGGCGCTTGTAAAACCCAATCGCTTTTTTTCCGATCGGCTCAAGATCGATGTTCTGTCCTTTGCCAACACGCTGGTCGATGAACCTCTGTGCCGCCTTGCCCACGTTCGAGTTGAAGCCGCCCGCAAAGCCCTTGTCTCCGGCGATGACAATGACCAGCACGTTCTTTTCTTCGCGCTGAACCAGCAGTGGATTGAGAATCTCACCCGTTTGCTCGTTATAAAGATCAGCCCGCCGCACCAGAGACTCGAGCACGTTCACCAACATCTGCGCATAAGGCCGAGCCTGCATCGCCCGCTCCTGGGCGCGGCGCAACTTGGCTGCCGAAACCATCTTCATGGCTTTGGTGATCTGCCGTGTGTTCTTCACACTACGGATGCGACGTCGAAGATCGAGTACATTTGCCATAGTTACTTGTTGCCCACCATCGCCGCGGCATTGGTGCTCTCCGCACCGACTAACTCCTTCGCGCTCGCACTGTCTTTGTCCTTCAACTGCGCCAGGAAGCTGCCCTTGTATTCGTTAATGGCATCCTTCAGCCGCGTGCGCAAACCATCATCGAGTGCCTTCTTGGTCGCAATCTCCTTGAGGATCTCCGGATGCGCCGACTCAAGATACGGATAGTAGCCGTCTTCAAAGGCGCGTAGATCCTTCACCTCGACATCATCCAACAAACTGTTGACTCCAGCATAAAGAATCGCAACCTGCTTCTCCGGAGAAAGCGGCTGAAACTGCGGCTGCTTCAACAGCTCTACAAGACGTGATCCTTTGTTCAACTGGTTCTGCGTCACCTTATCCAGATCTGAGCCGAACTGCGAGAAGGCCGCCAACTCACGGTACTGTGCAAGATCAAGCTTCAGCGTCGAACCCACCTGTTTGACCGCCTTGATGGCCGCCGCAAAGCCGACACGCGAGACCGAAAGCCCTACGTTGACCGCAGGACGCACGCCGGAATTGAACAGATCTGTCTCTACGAAGATCTGACCATCCGTAATCGAAATCACATTGGTCGGGATGTAGGCGGATACGTCGCCGGCCTGCGTCTCGATGATCGGCAACGCAGTCAGGGAGCCACCACCCAGCTTGTCCGAAACCTTGGCAGAACGCTCCAGCAGTCGTGAGTGCAGATAAAATACATCGCCCGGATACGCCTCGCGCCCCGGAGGACGACGCAGCAGCAAGGAAATCTCACGATAGCTCGCAGCGTGCTTCGAAAGGTCATCGTAAATAATCAACGCATGACGGCCGCTGTCGCGGAAGAACTCGCCCATCGCCGTCGCAGAAAACGGAGCCAGATACTGCATAGGCGCCGGCTCAGACGCAGTCGCAGCAACTACGATGGTGTAAGCCATCGCGCCATAGGCTTCAAGCGTCTGCACCACCTGCGCTACCGACGACCGCTTCTGACCGATCGCACAGTAGATGCAGATCAAATCGTTTTTGGCCGAGTTGATAATGGTGTCGAGCGCAATGGCCGTCTTGCCCGTCTGCCGGTCGCCAATCAAGAGTTCGCGCTGGCCACGGCCGATCGGAATCATCGTGTCGATCGCCTTGATGCCCGTCGCCATCGGCTCGCGCACACTCTGGCGGTCAATGACTCCGGGAGCCAATCTCTCAACCGGCAGCGACTGATCGGTAATGATCGGTCCCTTGTCGTCGATCGGCTCACCAAGCGCGTTGACCACGCGGCCAATCATGGCATCGCCCACCGGCACGGACATGATCTTGCCCGTACGCCGCACTTGCTCGCCTTCCCGCAGCTCCGCAAAGTCGCCCAGCAGCACCGCGCCTACCTGGTCTTCGTCGAGATTCATCGCCAGCCCGGCTACATTGTGCGGGAACTCGATCAGCTCGCCCGCCATCACCTTATCCAGGCCATGCACACGCGCAATCCCGTCGCCCAGCGACATGATTGTCCCCACTTCATCCACCTGCACGCGCTGCTCATAGTTCGCGATCTTCTGGCTTAGCAGCGCGGTAATCTCGTCAGCTCTCATGGTTGCCATTTACCTTATCGTCCAATCCTGCGTAATCCGCAAATGTGTTTCAAAACGAGTCACTTGACCCAAACAAGCCGCATTAGGAAGCAGTCATCAAACTTCGCTTCATCTGCATCAGCTGCGCTCGCACCGAGCCGTCGTAGACCGTCGACCCAATCTTCACAATGGCCCCGCCCAGCAAATCTCGGTCTAAACCATACGTAATCCGAACCGCACTGCCTGCCAGCTTGGCCACCTGCGTCTCCAGCTCGACGCGATCCTCGCTATTCAGCTCTCGCGCGCTGGTTACCTCAGCCTCCACCACGCCTCTGTTTGTCTCTGCTACCTGATCATACGCGGCCAAAATCTCGTGCAGCCCGCCAAGACGCTGATGATCCATCATGACCGCGATAAAGTTCCGCACCTCGCGCATCATCCCCAGCCGCTCGGCCAGCACATCCAGCACGCTCAGCTTTTGATCCGGAGGAATCGAAGGATCCTCGAAGACCTCACGCAACTCGCGACTCCCCGCAAACGTGGCCGCAAAATCCTTGAGCTGTGCTTGCGCCAGAGCAGCATCGAGCCCAGCCGAAGCGACAACCGACGCCAACGCATGCGCATATTTGGGAGCGAAGACGGATTCACCGGCCATCAGTTCTGCCCATCCTTGCCATCGTCCATGCCGAGCCGCCGCGCAAAACTCTGCACCAACAGGCGATCCGTCTCGGCCGTAATGACCAGCTTCTTCGCAGCCTGATCGATCGCCAACTCCGCCGCATACTGCTGCAGTTGTCGTTGTGCGAGCTGTGTGGCCGCAGCAATCTCACTCTCCGCTGCCGCAAGAATCTTGCGTTTCTCTTCCTCAACCGAAGCCCGCATCCGCGCCTCGTCCGCAGCCGCGTCTTTTTCCGCCTGGGCCTTCATCCCGGCAATTTGCTCGTCCAGCTTCGAAAGCCGCTCTTCCACACTGTTAAGTCGCACACTGGCCTGCTCGGTCGCTACGCGTGCTTCAAGCAAATGTTTTTGGATCGCAGAACTGCGGTCGCGAAACGTCTTCGGCAGAATCTTTGCCATCAGAAAACCTACCCCAATGGCCAGGAGCGCGAAGTTCCCCACCTCAAAGACCGTCGAAGCAGCATTCGGACTCATGCCGAACAAACGACCCATCTTGCCCACCATGGCGGAGTGCCGGTAGACATCGTTTTCATCGCGCTCTTCTTGGTTGGCCTGCGCGGAACGACCGGCCGGGGTGGCCTGCTCGCCTCCTGCACTTGTCTCAGACCGATGCTGCGCATGCGCCGCACCTAACGGACCTGCCAGCAAGATTGCAAACCACGCCACTCCGAAAAACCGGAAAAGTCTACTCTTCGCGATCATTGCGCGGCCTCCGCACTGGACGCACCGGCCGGAAGCACGGCGCGCACAATCTGCGCACTCAACTCGCCACTGAACCCCTCAATCAGCTGCCGCGTAGCCTGTGCATTTGCATCCAGCCTCTGCCGAGCCACCAAGACCTTCTCCGTAGTCGCCGCGCGCGCCTGATCGAGCGCCTGATCTCGCTCCGCCGCCCACTGCTTCAGCTTGCGTTCGCGCATCTCGAAGATCTCACGCCGCGCCGCCCTCATCTTGTCTTCAAAGACGGCCGTCTCGGCCTCCGCCGCAGAAAGCGCTCCCTGCGCCTGTTCAACCGCGCCCGTCGTCCGCGCGCGTCGCTCGGCCAGGACCTTATCGAGCGGTCGCCGCACCAAAAATCCGTACGCCACCACCAGCAGAATGAAGAACACCATCGTCGGCACAGAGCCGAGAATGAGTCCGCCTACTTGATTCAAAATATCGCCCATGCAAATGGAGCAGCAAAGCAGCTGCCTTAAGCCTCATTCATCAGGCCGGAAGTACATCTCCTGGCGCCTGGAATTAATTTCAAAAGAATGCGAGTCCTTCTGCTTTATAGCTAAGCGTTATCCGCAGTGTCAACCACAATGCGCGGTAAACGGGCGGGAAGATCGATTATCGAACGATCGGCTCTGCCTCCTCCCGATACCGAAACCGCCGGTACCGCCCCAGCAACGAAGCTGGCCCAACGACCCGGAGATACGCCAGATTCCCCTCAAACCGGCGCTCGCTCACCACCCCGCCCGCCTCGAGCGCCGCCACCACCCCGCCTTCGCTCTGCGGAATCCGAAACACCGCCTCGACCAGCGGATCGCGCGTCAGTGCCTCATCGATCGCCGCCAGCAGCGCGTCCAGCCCAAAGCCGCTCAGACCCGACACCGCCACCCGGTCCGCACTCGCAGGCAGCAGACGCTGTTCACTCTCCGGTAGCAGATCGACCTTGTTCAGGACTTCAATCATCGGTTTGTCCGCCACCTCCAGCTCGCCCAGCACCTGCTCCACCTGCTCCTTCTGCTCCTCCATCTGCGTGCTCGAGGCGTCGCGCACATGCAGCAGAACCTCCGCTCGTTCCACCTCCTCAAGCGTCGCGCGGAAGCTCGTCACCAGCGTATGCGGCAGGTCGCGGATAAACCCTACCGTGTCTGAAAGCAGAACCTTGCGCCGCGATGGAAGCTGGATCTGCGCCAGCTTCGGGTCGAGCGTCGCAAACATGCGCGCGCTCTCAAGCACTCCCGAGGCCGTCAGCGCATTGAACAACGTGCTTTTGCCGGCATTGGTGTAGCCCACCAGCGCGACCACCGGAACCGGGACCGCCTCTCTCCGCTGCCGCTGCTGACGGCGAATCGTGCGCACGGATTCCAGCTGTCTCTTCACATGGTCGATACGCCGATTGATCTTGCGCCGGTCCGTCTCAAGCTTGGTCTCACCCGGCCCGCGCGTCCCGATGCCGCCGCCCAACTGGCTCATCGCCTTGCCCTTGCCGGCCAGCCGCGGCAACTGGTACTCAAGCTGCGCCAACTCTACCTGTAGCTGGCCTTCGCGCGTTCGTGCATGCCGCGCAAAGATGTCCAGAATCAACTGTGTCCGGTCGATCACCCGGCAAGGCAGTCGATCCTCCAGGTTCCGCAGCTGCGAGGGCGTTAGATCATGGTCGAACAGCACCAGGTCCGCGCCCGACGACAAGGCCAGGCCCTCGATCTCCTCGATCTTGCCCGTACCCACCAGCGTTGCCGCATCCGGACGCAGGCGTCGCTGCACGATCGTCGTGATGACCTCGGCACCCGCGCTGCGAGCCAGCTCTTCAAACTCCGCCAGCGATTCCTGGAAGTCGCCTCTAGGCCCGGTACGAACGCCAAAAGCCGAAACCTCGCTGGATTCTCTAGAAAGCGAGTGCTCAGCAGCGTCGGCATTCGCCCCATCGTCCAAAGCCGCTTCGCGCACGGCGGCCGCACTCCTCGCCTGGCGCGCCGCCGTGCTCAGTTGCCGGCGATCGCCGCTGAACTCGACCGCAACCAGCAAGGCGCGCTCGGCACGCACAAGCGTGGAAGCCGCACTTCCACCTTTGACCTCCGGATGGGTCTCTTGGCTGATCTCCGCGCTGGTCTTGGCCACCGGACTACCCTCTGCCCTGGCCGGCCGCTTCCGGCTCAGCAGCGCACCCGCACCGCTAAACTACTCACCCGCAGAGCTCTCCGCCGGTGTATGCGCACTTGCCAGCGTGTGTGGACGCGCATCGCTGCGAACCTCTCCATGCGCCGTACCCCCAGGACGCCCGCTGACCACCGTCGAGATAGCGTGCTTGAAGATCAGTTGTTCTTGGCTATTGTTTTCAAGCAGAACGGAGTACTTGTCAAAGGATCGGATCTTGCCTGTCAACTTCACGCCGCTGACCAGATAAATCGTAATGGGGCTCTTGTCTTTGCGAACCGTGTTCAGGAAGGTGTCCTGAATATTCTGTGCCGGCTTCGAATCCATAGTGCCGATCTCCTGATTTTGTTACGGGAACGCCCCGGATTATGTGCTACAACAAGCGTGAAAGTCTGCAGGCTTCGATCGTTTCTAAACCGTCAATACCGCAAATGTAGTATCAACCCAAACCACTCCACAATACGGGCTTGGCGTACCAAATTCAAGTTCATCCTGTACGATCCTCTTCGCCGGTCGCCTGCAGGCGCCGATGTACCATGAAAAGGTGTCTGCCGTCTCTCCCGTAGCCTCCCTGCAACCTGTGCCCATGCTGGATTTCTCCCGGCAGTTCGCCCTTCTGCGCGACGAACTGATGCCCGCCATCGAGGCCGTCTGCGCCTCGCAGCGCTTCATCCTCGGCCCCCAGGTCGCCTCGTTTGAAGCCGCCGCCGCCCACGCCTGCCACGTTCCCCACGCCATCGGCTGCGCCAGCGGCACAGACGCCCTCTGGCTCGCGCTTGCCGCCGCCGGCATCGGCGACCCCTCCGGCCAGGCTGGGCCCGGCTGCGCAGTCGTCACCTCGCCCTTCAGCTTCTTCGCTTCAGCCAGCGCCATCCTGCGCGTGGGAGCCCGACCCCTCTTCGCCGACATCGATCCCTTCACCTTTAATCTCTCGCCCGACGCCGTCCGCGAACTCACCCACACGCCGTCCAGCCCGACCTTCCAGGCCATCCTGCCCGTCCACCTCTACGGCCAGTCCGCCGATTGGGATGCCTTTGAAAGCCTCGCCCAGGACATCCCCGGCCTCGTCCTCATCGAGGACGCCGCCCAGGCCTTCGGCGCAGCCTGGACTTCGCCCGACGGCACCCTCCGCCCCGTCGGCTCGCTCGGCACCGCCGCCGCCTTCAGCTTTTACCCCACCAAGAATCTCGCGGCCATGGGCGATGCCGGCCTGGTCACCACGCACAGCGCCGACCTGGCCGCCCGCGCCCAATCCCTCCGCGCCCACGGCATGACCCGCCGTTACTTCCATGACGAGGTCGGCTGGAACTCGCGCCTCGACACCCTCCAGGCCGTCGTTCTCGAGATCAAGCTCAAGTACCTGCCCCAAGGCAACGCCCGCCGCCGCGAGCTCGCCGCGCGCTACCATCAGCTCTTTCTCGCCGCCGGCATCGCCGTCCTCACCAGCCCCGAGCACCCGCGCACCATCGCCGACGGCGTCATCCTGCCCTACACCGACCCGCGCGCCCTGCCCGTCTTCCACCAGTACGTCGTCCGCACCCCGCGCCGCGACCAGCTTCGCGCCCACCTCACCGCCCTCGGCATCGGCTCCGAGATCTACTATCCCCTGCCTCTCCACCTCCAGGCCGCTCTCGCCCATCTCGGCTACCGCCACGGAGACTTCCCCGAGTCCGAACGCGCCGCCGCCGAGGTCCTCGCCCTGCCCATCTACCCCGAGCTCCGCGATGACGAACAAGACACGGTTGTGGCTGCTATCTGCGACTTTTACGCAGAAACTCATCCTTGACGGAACTTCCTACACCTGCCTCGCGTATGCCCAGAAACACGGCACGTCAGAACTCGTACCGAGGCCCATCACCATGCACAAGCTCTTCACCGGCGCGGCCCTCTGCGCGGTCGGTACTCTCGCGTCTGCACAAACCACGCCTTGCCAAGGCACCGCTCTCACCGGCATCGTGCACGACAGCACCCAGGCCCTGATCCCCGGCGCCCTCCTCACCGTCGACACGGAAACCGCCTCCACCGGCCCCGACGGCCGCTTTCGCTTTGCCTGCCTCCTGGACGGCCCGCACCAGCTCTCTGTCGCCGCCCCCGGCTTCGCCACGCTCACCCTGCAACTCCCCAAGGGCCGCATCGCCCCGCTCGACCTCACCCTCCAACCGGAAGTCGTCCAGACCGACATCAACGTCAGCGCCGACGCCGAAGCACCACCCTCCGCGACCTCCGCCGGACCCTCACAAACCCTCTCCGGCAAGCAGCTCCAGCAGCTCGCCGACGACCCCGACGACCTCCTCCGTGAGCTCCAGCAGCTCGCCAGCGCCGCCGGAGGCAGCCCCGCCAACACCACCATCTCCGTTGACGGCTTCCAGGGCTCGAGCACTCTGCCGCCCAAAGCCTCCATCGCCTACATCAAGATCAATCCCGACCAATACTCCGCCGAGTACCGCGAGCCGCCGTTCGAAGGAGGCCGCGTCGAGGTCTACACCAGGCCCGGACAAAAGGTCTTCCACGGCGCCCTCTTCACCACCAATGGCAGCCCCTTCGAGAACGCCAAAGACCCCTTCTCCACCTCAAAAGCCGCCATCGGCAAGCAGCGCTACGGCTTCGAGCTCAGCGGCCCCGTCCGCCCCCACGTCCGCCAGGGAGAAGGCAGCGACTTCGCGCTCGCCCTCGAACATCGCAGCATCGACAACTTCGCCGTCGTCGACGCCGTCGTCCTCGACCCCACCGGCAACCAGCTCCAAACCTCCGCCAACGTCGCCACCCCGCAGCGCCTTTGGATCGGCACCGCCCGCGTCGACTGGCAGCTCGGCCAGAAAAACACCCTCATCGCCAGCTACAGCGCCAACGTCAACAGCCTGCTCAACCTCGGCGTCGGCGGTACCTCGCTCGCCGAGACCGGCTACAACGCCGGCACGTACGAGCACATCTTTCGCGTCAGCGACATCACCACCGCCTCCGCCCACCTGATGCACGAAGCTCGCCTCAGCCTCCGTTTCGACGGCGAAACCGACACCTCACTCTCGACCGCTCCCCAACTCCAGGTCGCCGGAGCCTTCACCGGAGGAGGCGCCCTCGGCGGCAACGCCCAGACCCACGAGCTCAACATCGAGTTCGACGACGACGCCATCCTCACCACCAAGGCCCACACCTTCAAGTTCGGCGCAGAGCTTCAGTCCTACATCGACCACCGCCAGATCCCCACCGACTTCAACGGCTCCTACGTCTTCGGCGGAGGCACAGCGCCCGTCCTCAACGTCGCCAACCAGCCCACCGGCCAAACAGCCATCATCAGCGGCCTCGAACAATACCGCCGCGCCCTCGCCGGACTTCCCGGAGGCACACCCACCGTCTTCTCGAGCGTCACCGGAACCCCAACCGTCGACTTCACCACCCAGAAGAACGCGTTCTTCTTCCAGGACGACTGGAATGTCGGCCACCGCGTCCACCTCGCCTACGGGGTCCGCTACTACTACCAGATCAACCCCACGGTCCTTGACGGCGTCACTCCCCGCGCCGGCATTCTCTGGTCGCCCGACAAAAAGGGCTCCTGGACCCTCCACGCCCATGCCGGCATCTTTACCGGCCAGTTCCCCACCGGCAATACCGCCGAGATCCTGCGCGAAGACGGCCATGCCCGCATCACCAGCACCGTCTATAACCCCATCTACGGGAACCCCGCCCTGAACGTTACCCCTATCGATAGCCAGCGCGTCTACTCGCCGCACATTGCTGAAACCCTGTGGACAGCGGAGAACGTAGGCGGCACTCACGCCTTCGCTCACGGTTGGAACCTCTCTGCCGACTTCTACTTCGGCCGCTTCTGGAACGACGCCCGCACCCTCAACATCAACTCGCCCCTCAACGGCGTTCCCATCGGCCCGCGCCCCATCGCTCCCAACCTCGACATCTTCCAAACTCAGAACAGCGGCCAGGGAAACGTCAACGCCACCTTCATTGGCATTGATCAGCACACCCTTAAGCGCGTCCAGTTCTTCTTCGGCGGCGTCCGCGTCCAGATCGTCGACGACACCGACGACAGCCCCCTCGCCTCACCGCAAAGCTCCTACACCAACATCGGCGAGTTCGCCCACCGCACCAACCAGCCCGTCTGGAATGTCTTCGGCAACGGAACCTTGACCTTGCCCAGAAAAATCCAGCTCTCCACCGACTTCGACGCCGGCGGCGACGCCCACTACAACCTCACCACCGGCGCAGACAACAACGGCGACGGCAACTTCAACGATCGCCCCCAATACGCCACCCCCGGCACACCCAACGCCATCCAGACCCCCTACGGCCTCCTCGTCGCCGCACCGATAGGCGCCCCCGGCACCAGCATCTTCCCCCGCAACAAGGGCGTCCTGCCCTGGACCTTCCACGTCGACACCAACCTGCAGCGTGCCTTCACGCTCACCCGCAACCCCAAAGCCGACCACCAGCAGGTCCTCACGCTCAACGTCCGCTCCTCAAACGTCCTCAACCACCTCAACGTAACCGGAGTCGGCGGCGTCCTCGGCTCCCCTCTCTTCGGCGTCCCCTTCTCCGCAGACAACGGCCGCCGCATCGAAGCCGGAGCCCGCTACAGCTTCTAACCCTACCCGCCAGAG
>CALMVK010000057.1:0-3709 GCA_937873145.1 uncultured Granulicella sp.
CTTCCGCGAAGGCCTCCTCACCAGCGCCCCACCCCCCGCCTGCGCCAACTGCGGCCTGCGCTGGAGTTTATGACGATTGTTTAATAGGTAGTCGTATCGGCTAAATGACTCTCTCCGTTGCTCCCGCAACAACTGGCGGAGGTGCAACACTACCTGCCGGTACACCACCACTGTACCAATCAACATTCCGCGTAAGGTACATCGCCGCTGTAACTGCCGCAAAGCTAGCAAAAGCGCCAACAAGAAGCGCATAAGCTTCTACACGTAAAAGTACATAGATAAACGTATACAGCAGCGTGAACACCCCAAGCGCTCGAAGCGCAAAGCTACGGCTTCGAAATACCCACTCTGTATTGACGGAGAGCAAACCAATGGTACAAGCGCCAGCAAAGAGAAAACTTAGGTCAAAGCCCAAATGTTCCGCAAGCGAGAGCAGAAGAAGGTAGAAGATTGTTTGCGCAATACCGACCAAGGCGTATTGAGCAGGGTGCACACTTTTCCCAGTCAGCACTTCAAATAAGAAGTAAGTAAGAAATACCAAACCAAGAAACAGCGTGATGTAGTGCAGGGATCGCCGGGTCGAGCGATAGGAGTCCGCAAGATGGATACCAAGTACGGTTCTGGGCTGTTCAGATGGAAAATCTGAAGAAGCGGCAAGAACCCCATGTTGATTTGCTCGTTCCGAGGTGAGTCCTTCGACAAAGAATCCAGAAATGCTCATGACTAAAGCCAGGAAAAGAACGATGAAGAACTTTGTTCCAAACGCACGCGGTTGAAAAATCGAAAAAGAAGTCTGGGGTTGTACAAGAGTATTCATATCATTTTCTCCGTTGTTACTTTGCATTACAAAGCTTATAAACGTGCATTTACATAGAACAAGGAAAGCATTATTGCCTTGCTGTGGTGAGCATGCTCAACATTGCTTCTTCATCCTTTTCAATTGGAACCGAAGCCGCATCGCGGACAACCTTCTCAAGAATGGTGAGATAGTCAAGATATCGCTTACGGCCGGATGTGGTGACACACACGGTTGTCTGGGGACGACCGGAATCTCCTTCTTTTGTAATGCGAACCATTTTGTTTTCTTCAAGCACTTGCAGGTGTCGGGCTAGGTTGCCATCAGTCAGCGCACAAAGCTGCTTCAGTTCCGCAAAGCTCAATCCGCTTGGGTGAGTAATAAGCGAGGTAAGAACGCTTAGCCGAGCGCGTTCGTGGATAACGCGATCCAAGCCCTCATAAGCAAAGGGCGCAACAGATTGTGAACTCCTACTCTTCATCCGCTGTCGTCCTCTCGCCAAAATAGAAATGCACTCCGGCAACCAGACCCATCCCGAGACTGTAGGGTCCAGACATCGTCACTGGCGCTAGAGCATGCGCATCGCCGAGACTTATGCATAGAAACCCAGTCAGGAGAAACCAGACTCCTACTAGGAGCATAGGTCGCGGCAGGCAGCGGCAAGACGCAAAGACACCCAGGCCAAAGATGACCTGCCACAGTCCCGGCAACATCCAAAGCGAATTCCCCGCACAGCGCAACAGGATGAGCGGCAAAATAACTCCAGCTATACCCGTCGGCAAAAACTGCTCCACGGCCATGCGCACCATTTCGTCCGCCATTTCATGATGCAGACGCTTTGCGCGCATTATTGTCTGCGTAAGAATGAGAGCAGAAGCGACAAATCCTGTAGTGAGCCAGAGGGCGACATACTGTCCTGGATGTTCAGCAGGCTCAGGTAGCCAGCGTACTTGAGCAGCACCCGCGAGCAGAGCACAAAGAGCAGTCGCTGATAGAGTAAGTGGACCGTAGCCACGGAACTCAGTCGTCTGAGCAACATGACGGCGAATGTTCCGAATGTCGCTCAGTGCTCGCTTGAGATCAGTCATTCAAACTTCTCCGGGTTGCTACTCTAAAGCTAAGCTTTGCAATGCAAAGTGTCAAAGGAAATCGTAATAGGTGTAAGCAGGGAAGTTGTCATACTTTCAACGCCGGACATTCCACATGGGAGACAATGACGCTGTGCCGCAAATCTCCATCATCATCCCCGCGCTCAACGAAGCCGAATCCATCGGCCAGGTCGTCCGCGAGATGCCCTGGCCGCTCATCCACGAGTGCCTCGTCGTCGACAACGGCTCAACCGACCGCACCGCCCAGATCGCCCAGGCCGCCGGGGCCCGCGTCATCCAGTCGCCCCGCGGCTACGGAGCCGCCTGCCTCGCCGGTTCGCTCGCCGCCGACCCCGCCTCCGACATCCTCGTCTACATGGACGGCGACGGCTCCGACCTCATCGCCGGCCTCCCCGCGCTCGTCGAGCCCATCGCCGCCAATCAGGCTGACTTTGTCCTGGGCTCACGCATCCGCGGCCGCCGCGAGCCCGGCTCCATGCTCCCCAGCCAGGTCTTCGCCGGCCACCTCGTCGGCTTCCTCCTGCGCCTCTTTCAAGGCGTGCGTTACACCGACATGGGACCCTTCCGCGCCATCCGTCGCTCCTCGCTCGAGCAACTCCGCATGTCCGAGCTCACCTACGGCTGGAACCTCGAAATGCAGATCAAGGCCGCCCAGCACGGCCTCCGCATCCGCGAGATCACAGTCGACTACCGCTGCCGCATCGGCGGTGTCAGCAAGGTCTCCGGAGACTGGCGGGCCTCGCTCAAAGCCGCCGTCCGCATCCTCGAAGTCCTCTTCCGCGTTGGCCTCCGGCGTGCTCCCCAGGCACCCTCCCGTGAACGCCGTCTCAGCGAGTAATCTTCCCCCGTCACCAGCGCCACCCAAGCGCTCCAGCAAGCTGTCAACCCCTGACAGCTCATCAAATCAATCTAAACAGTTCATTCCAAGCAAGTTATAGCTCCAAGAAACTTGGCACAACCACCCCCGCGCCTTCGCTACAATAGAAACAGCAGCTTATTCAGCAAGAGCGTCGAGCCTTAGTCTGAACAGAAAGCCACGTCCGCAAGCGTCATTCTGGCGCAGCTAGAGCCGCACCTCCGCAAGCCGTCATTCTGGCGCAGCCAGAATCCCCGTATTCGTTCGTACAGCCTTCACACAGCATCGCGATCACCAGCTCTAAAGCTACTTTTGATGTGGCGTAGAGGCAGCTTTTGCTTGTCATTCCCGAAGGGAATCTGCGGCTGTACTTGCTGTTGTTTGTCTCTATACCGTCAGCAAACCAGCGCTAAGTCCTTTGCCTAGAATACTTTACAAATAACTCTTTTAGAATGAATACTTTGCAAAGAGTATGTTGCGTATGTGAGGCAAACAATAGACTTACATACTTTCCCGCGGGGGGGGGGTGAGTACCCATTCTGTAATCCTCTCGCGAGTCCCACGGAATCCCCATAAAGACGGCGCGCCGGCCTTCAATGCATACGTCGCATCCTCACTCGCTCGTCGGGTGATCCAAAACTCGCCAGGTAGCAGATCACGCCCTGCACGAGTTGCACCGCGTTGCTCCGCGCGGGGGATTTCAAAGTACCCGCACCAACCTGCATGCTTGATTCATCGCGGTTCAATCTCAGGCGACACCAAATCCTGAGCGCAATAGGACCTCGATCCAGGAGACTCTCCCATGTACGCAATCATCACAGGCCTTTCAGGATACGTTCAGATGAAGGAAGGCCGCAGCGAATCGATCAGGGTGGTCGACACAGCCATCACCATCGTCGGAACCCTGCTGCTCGCCACCACCTGGGCCATCTTCCGCTAAGCTCACCG
>CALMVK010000057.1:3809-13585 GCA_937873145.1 uncultured Granulicella sp.
ACCCGCAACACGATTACGGTCTCATCGTCGAAGTGCTCCGTACCCGACTGAAACGTCGCCACAGCCTCTCCGATCGCACTGACAGCCGCTGCGGAACTGCTGGCCGCAAAGGGATGTTGCTGCAGCAACGCGCATAAGCGCTCGCTGCCGAACTGCTCTCCACGCGAGTTCGCCGCATCCGTGATGCCATCGGAGAAGAAGACCACTAGATCCGCTGAGGTCAGCGGCACGGACACTTCGTCGTAGCGCACATCCGGAAACATCCCCAACGGGAAGCCGACGACGTGAATCGTCTGCGATTCGAGCGCGTTGGTCAACGCTTTCTCACCCTCCGATACGGGCCGGCGCGTCAGCAAAATCGGCTGTGCCGATCCCGCATTCGCCACATGCAGCATCCGCGTCGCATCGTCCCACAACGCAATCAGCATCGTGACGTACTGCGAGTCCAGCCGGCGCTCCTGCAACTGATCGTTCAGCGCTGCCAGGAGCGCAGCCGGAGAGAGATGCTGCGGAGCCAGCGACCGCAAAATGCCCGAAACCAGCGCTCCATAGAGCGCCGCCGGAGCCGCCTTGCCGGAAACATCGCCCATCACGATCAGAGTGCGCGTCGGCGGAACCCGCGCCTGCAGCACCTCGGACGACCGTTCGGCGAGCGGAGCCGGTGCGTCGGTCCCCGCAGCTCCCGGCAGGTCTCCGTCCAGACCTTCGATCGGAGCCGGACCATAGTCCAGAAAGTCGTACAGGTCGCCGCCGATCGAGCGCGCCGGCCGAAAGCTGCACGCGATCTCGGCATTCGCCGGCGTCGGAGGCATAGGCGGCAACAGCCGCAGCTGCACCTGCCTTGCCATCTCCAGATCGCGCTCCATCCGCTGCTCTTCCTCGTGGATGCGCTGGTACAGATTGGCATTCGCAATCGAGATGGCGACCTGCGAGGCCAGCGTGGTCAGCGTGCGCTGGTGATCCTCGTTGTAGTAGTTCACCCGCGTGTGTTCCAGGTCGATGACGCCGATCACCTTGCCCTTATAGATCAGCGGAGCCGCCAGCTCGGAGCGCGTCTCCGCGTTCTCAACCAGGTAGCGCGGCTCCCGGCGCACATCCGCAGCCAGAATCGGCGCACGCTCGAGCGCCGCGGAGCCGATCAGCCCCTCGCCCAGCGCGACGCTGCGCCGCCTGGTCACCCGCTCTCCGTACCGCGTCGAAAACCGATGCTCAAACCGATCCGTCCGCCCATTCCAAAGCAAAATCGTGAACATCTGGAAGTCGATCACGCGCTTCAGCAGGCTGCCGATCCGCTCCAGCAGATCGTCCGGATCGAGGATCGAGGTGATCTCCCGCGAGATCTCATGCAGCACCGTCAGCGTCTGCGCCTGCCGCGTCACCCGCGTGTAAAGCCGCGCATTCTCAACCGCAATCGCCACCCGCGACGCCGTCAGCTCCAGCAATCGCTCATGGTCCGGCGTGAAGAAGGCCGGCAACTCCGACTGCAGATCGAGTACGCCGATTACCTTATTCTTCACAATCAGCGGCACCGCCAGCTCCGACCGCACCGCGTCATTGGCGTTGATGTAGTTCTCTACCTGCCGTACATCTTCGACCAGAATCGACTTGCGCTGCAGCGCCGCCTGCCCGGAGATGCCGCGCCCCAGCTTGATGCGAATCCGCTCCGTATCGATCGTGTGCCCGGTTTGAAAGCGCATCCACAACTCGTGCGTGCGGTCGTTGATCAGCAGGATGGCAAAGATGCGATAGTCGATCACCGCTCGCACCAGGTCCGCCACACGATGCAGCAGGGTATTCAGGTCGAGCGTCGTGTTCAGAGCGTCCGCAAGCCGGATCAGAAAGTCCAGTTGCATCGGTTCAACACGAATATTTGGCTCAGCCGCATGTTGGTGAAGCAGCGGACGGACCACGCGCTCTCGGGACGGCGCACGATCCTCTTCCGTCAGGGCAAGAGCGCCGAGGCCGGAAGCCTCGCTCTCACTTTCCGGCTTGGAAAGGGACTGCATTGGTTCGGACGATCCTCCCGCCAATCTTAGTATCCATTGGAGCTTGGAGCATGGCTGCTGCCGCCTGAAAGTTCCGCGACGATGCGCACACTGGCACTCGCCCCGATCCGCGTCGCTCCCGCGGACAGCATGGCGCTTGCATCTGCCAGCGAGCGGATGCCGCCCGACGCCTTTACTCCTGCGCGGCTACCGGCCACTCCGCGTAGCAGCGCAATGTCATCCACCGTCGCGCCTCCGGATGAGAAGCCAGTTGAAGTCTTGAGGAAGTCGGCACCCGCGCTCAGAGCGATCTCAGAGGCTCGTAACTTCTCCTCGAAGCTGAGCAGACAGGTTTCGAGGATCACTTTGACGATCGCTCCGGCTCCGTGGGCTAGCTCTACCACGCCGCGGATGTCCTGCCGCACCGCCTCGAAGTCCTCTCTGGTGGCGGACTTCAGCAGACCGACATTCAGCACCATGTCCACATCGTGGGCGCCATGCCGCAGCACGCGAGCCGTCTCATCGCGCTTGGAGGCGGAGAGCGTCGCGCCCAGCGGAAAGCCGATGACCACGCCGACCGGCACACCTGTCCCGGCCAGCACCTCCGCCGCTGTAGCCACCCAGGTTGGATTCACCATGGCGCAGGCAAAGTGGTGCTGCGCCGCCTCCTGGCAGAGCTGGATGACCTGGCTTCGCGTGGCCTCCGGTTTTAAGAGCGTATGGTCCAGCACTGCCGCCAGGCTTGCGGCAGAGGAGAGCGTCTGTTCCGCAAAGTGCGCTGGTCCGAGAGTCGAGAGTTCCGTCTGCATGTTGCTCCTGCCGGGCCGCCTTCGCCTCAGGCTTTGTACCACAGCCACGTTACGCCTGGCTGGCTTGCCAGGCGCGCGCCAAATCGTCCGCCAGAAAGGTTTGTAGTTGTATGCGGTTCGGCTCGTCGCGCGCCCGCAGCACCGCGCTCGGATGGATGGTCGCGAACACGCGGTCGGCGAACGGCGTCGAAAGCTGCTTGCCGTGATCTTTCATCAGCGCAAAGGTTCCTCCCAGCAACGACTTCGAGGCGCTTGCCCCCAGACAAAGCACAACTTTTGGCTTGACCGCGTCAAGCTCCGCCAGGAGCCATGGACGGCAGGCCATGATCTCGCTCATCCGCGGATTCTGATGCAGCCGCAGCTTGCCGCGCTGGATGAACTTGAAATGTTTGACCGCGTTGGTAACGTAAAGCTGAGCACGTGGAATCCCGATCTCCTCGAGCACCCGGTCCAGCACCGCGCCGGCCGGCCCGACGAACGGCTCACCCCGGCGGTCTTCCTGATCGCCGGGCTGTTCGCCCACCAGCATCATGGCAGCTTGGCGATCGCCGCGCCCTGGAACCACCTGCGTTGCGTGACAGTAGAGCTCGCAACCCTTGCAGGCGGGCAGGGAAGCGGTCAGTGCCTGGATCGTGTGCTCGTCCGGAACAAAGGGCTGAGCGTTCGGTTGCGCTTGCTGTCGGCTGACCATAGACTCCACGCGTGTCTTCGATTGAGTAATCAGCGTCGGCAGCAGCTGAACCTCGGGAAGATTCTTCCAGTAGCGTACCGGCATCTCGGAGCGCATGGTACTTACGTTCAGCCGCGCCGGGTTGTAGATGCTGGCATAGTAGCTGCGCCACAGGGTTTCAAGCTCGTCTTCGGCAGGCGCGGACTCACGAGGCAAACCCGGAGCAAAGCTGAGCTGCTTGGCCACCGGATCCCACGACACGCTGGCGTCCGGGGTCAGGATCGTCCAGCGCATGATCGCGAATCGTTCTGCAAAGAAGGGCGCAGCCATGGGCAGGATGCGGTGGTCCGGCTGATACCACGCAATGAAGTGCTCGCACTCCGGCTCGGCAGGGGCCTCGGCCGGCGCGCACGACTCGATCTCCGTACGAAGATTTCCAAACGGAGTCGGCGTTTCGAGCATCAGGTGGTGCGCCTCAGCCTCGACCGCAACTGCCACCGGCTCATCGACCACCACCGGACGCTCCGCCGGGTTTCCAGGCTCGAGCACCTTGCGGAAGCGCACAAACGCATGCATCTTGTGCAGGTCGCGCCGCACCTGAGCCTCAAAGCGTAGGAGCTGCGCGACATCGTCGTCGGTCTCAAGCTTGAGCAGATCGCGCTCCGTCTGCAGCCGGTACAAAATGCGATACAGCAGATTCCAGCGCTGCGAATCGCGATGAACGGACACGACCTGTGCGGCTTCTAAAAATGCTTTCGACGTATGCGGCTTCGGGTACGCTGTGCCGGTTGCACCGTCTTCAGGTTCAAGCATCAAGGACAACGTTGCCGGCGCCGTCCCATCTTCCAAATCCAGCTCGTCGGGCCGATAACCGGAGCGCAAAGCATCCCGCGCCGCCGCACGCCAGGCCTCAAAGTCGGGTTCCAGGAGAACATGCTTCATGCGCGGTTTAGACGCTTCCCGTAAGCGCACTGACAGGCGCAAACAAATCCATTTGTGACGCGGCCGGAAGTAGCGCCGGAAGCTCCGGACCCGGCAGATGATCGACCGCGATTAGATAGGGAAGTGCCAGCTTCACGCGCACGTGCAGCTTGCGCAGGTCCTCGACCAGCAGCGCATGATATTTGCGAATGTTGAGAATGCGCTCCACATTGCGATAGCCCACGCCTGGCACCCGCAGCAGCGACTCCCGCGGCGCCTGGTTCACATCTACCGGAAAAAACTCCGGATGCGTGCGCGCCCAGGTCGTCTTCGGGTCTTCGGCCAAGGACAGCGAAGGCTGCTCTTCACTCGTCAGTTCGCTCGCCTCAAAGCCATAAAAACGCATCAGCCAGTCGCTCTGGTACAGCCGATGCTCGCGCATCATCGGCGCCGCCTGCAAGGGCAGCCGCGCATCCGCCTCCGGGTAGGGCGAGAAGCCGGTGTAGTAGATGCGCCGCAGCTTGTACTGCCCATAAAGGTGGGTCGCAGTGGAAAGAATCTGGCGGTCGTTGGCCGGCGTCGCTCCCACAATCATCTGCGTCGACTGCCCGGCCGCCGCAAACTTCGGCGCGAGCGAAGACCGCTTGCGCTCTTCATCCGCCTCATCCTTACGGACGGCGATCTGCGCCATGGTGGACTCGATCACCGCAGACTTCTTCTCCGGTGCAAGCTGCACCAGGTCGCCCTGCGTCGGCAACTCGATGTTGGCCGAAAGCCGGTCGGCAAACAGGCCTGCTTCTTCCATCAAGAGCTGCGACGCGCCGGGAATCGCCTTCAGGTGAATATAGCCGCCAAACTTGTGCACCTGCCGCAACTGCTTGGCTACCGCAATCAACTGCTCCATGGTGTAGTCCGGCGACTGGATGATCCCGGACGAAAGAAACAGACCCTCAATATAGTTGCGCTTGTAAAAGTCGATGGTCAGGTTCGCCACCTCTTCCGGCGTAAAGCGCGCGCGGCGAATGTCCGACGAGACGCGGTTGACGCAGAATACGCAGTCGTACGTGCACATATTCGTCAGCAGGATCTTTAGCAGCGAGACGCAGCGGCCGTCCGGCGTATACGAGTGGCAAATGCCCATGCCATCCGAGTGCCCGATGCCTTCGCCATTGCCGCCGCGCTTGGCTCCGCTTGAGGCGCAGGAGGCGTCGTACTTGGCCGCGTCGGCAAGAATCTCGAGTTTTTCCTGGATGTTCATCGCTCTGCCGAAGTAAGATGCCGAGTCTCAGTATAGCGAAGGGAGAGCGAAGAGTTCGGCCTAATGTCCAACCGCCAGCTCCTCCGGAAACAGCCGGATATCGGCCAGGTTGCGATACACCTCCGCATAGTCCATGCCGTAGCCGATTACAAAGCGATTCGGGATGGCGAAGGCTACGTAGTCGGCCTCGATCGGCACCAGGCGCCGCTCTGGTTTATCCAGACAGCTCGCGATCTTGAGCGAGGCGGGCTTATGCTGCAGCATCAATCCGCGCAGATAACTGAGCGTAAGCCCGGTGTCGAGAATGTCCTCCACCAGAATCACGTGCTTGCCTTCAATTGGATTATCGATGTCCTTGATCAGCTTGACGGCGCCGGAGGAGACGCGCGCGCGCCCGTAGCTCGATACCGCCACAAAGTCGAAGGTGTTGTCGACGCTGATCGCGCGGGCCAGGTCGGCAAGGAAGATGGCCGCGCCCTTCAGCACGCCGATCAGAACGATCGACTCGCCCGCATACTCCTCCGAGATCTGCCTGCCGATCTCCCGCACGCGCTCGGCGATCTGGTTCTGGGTAAAGAGCACCTCCATGGAGGCGGCGGGAGGAAACGGGATACTTGGCGCGACGGTCTTGAACATGGTGTTAGGTTAGCGTGTTTCACGCCTGTTCGTGGAGTGCGGACTGATGGAGAGCCGCTATACTTGCCTTAGCGACTATGTACCCGTTTCTCACCATCGGCTCCTTCCACCTCGGCACCTTTGGCCTGTTTTTGTGGCTGGCGGCCGTGCTGGCAGGTGTGGTGCTGCACCTGAACTTCAGCCGCAGCGGCGTGGATGCGGATGCGTTGAACATCGTCTGCCTAGTCGTACTGGGCGGTGTGCTGGGGGCGAAGACCTGGCACGAACTGCAGAACCCGGCTGAACTCGCCTTGACCATGCGCCAGATCTTCCACTCCGGACACGCATTGGCCGAGCTGCTGGAGTGGATGCGTAGTGGGATCGCCTGGTTTGGCGGTCTGCTGGCCGGCATTGCGATCCTGTTTTGGCAAGGTGTGATCGCGCGGCCGAACGGGCTCAGTGGAGCACGGGCCGGGGTCCGCATGCTGGATCTCGCGGCGCCGGCCGCACCCATCGGCTACGGCATTGGCCGCATCGGTTGCATGACCTCAGGCGACGGCGACTACGGACGCGAAACAGCCAGTTGGATCGGCGTGCATCTGCGCGACGACGCGCTGGTGCCAACGCTGCATCACGGCGCGAAGGTGCTGCCAACGCCCTTCTTCGAGTGTGCGCTGGCATTTCTGATCGCGTGGATTCTCTGGCAGTTGGGCAGGCGCATGCGTCCGCTGGGATGGCTTACCGGCGCGTATCTGGTCCTCAGCGGCGTCGCTCGCTTCGGGATCGAGTTCTACCGCATCAACCCAAAGTTGTACTTCGGCCATCACTTCAGCAACGCGCAGGTGGCGGCGCTCGGAAGCGTGCTGGTCGGTTTGGCGATTACGTTGCTCGTCCGGTCTCAGTCGGCGACCGGCGGTCTCTCTCCCGTCCCGCCTCGTACCGAGCGTTCCGTAGCGTAACTCAATCGACTCAAATCATCAGGATAGACGTCGAACCGGCAATCGCTCAGGCGTTGGTGAGCGCAAGGATCGCGGCCCCGAAGCGATCCAGCTTGTCAGGGCCAACGCCTGCGATCCTTGCGAGCTCCGCGAGCGTGCGGGGACGCGCAAGCACAATGCTGCGAAGGGCAGAGGTGCCAAGGACGAAGAACTGCGGCAGGCCCATGCGCTCGGACTCAGACTTGCGCCAGGCACGCAGGCTGTCTTCAAGGGCCTGTTGGCTGGGGGTAAGCGTATCGGCAGAAGTCGCTCCGTGGGAGTGCTCTCTCCGGAAAGCCGTAGGAGCTTGCTGTCGGTCCGGCTCTGCAGGATAACCATCATCGGCCGTCGAAACCTCGCTTTGAGGTCGTGGATGACGAAGCTTACCCGCAATATCTCCGAACCGCGCGGGCGCAGACGCATCCCGGCAAAGGGCGATGATTGCCGCACCATACAAGTCCACTTTTGCCTGCCCCATTCCCTTTACCGCCCCGAGTTGCGAGAGAGACTGCGGGCGCGCAAACACAACCTCCAGCAGCAAGGCGTCCGTAAGTACAAAGAAAGCCGGCCTTCCATTCGAGGCGGCTTCTTCCTTGCGCCATTCCTTTAGACGGTTGCTTAAAAGCTGCTGCTCAGCAGTGAAGGTTGCAGCGAGTTCCTCACGGGAGGCAATACGTTTCTTCTGTGCTTCTCTCTTTAGGAGCTTGGCTTCTTCATCGGGAGTACTCTGGGCTGTCGTTCCGTTTGCGATGAGCTTTTGTACTGATTTCTTGGTCGAAGAAGCACCTGACGAAGCGCTAAGCAGAACACCCAGCGGGGCTCCCGGCGCGAGCTCACGTCCTTCATGGGTAAGCGATGCTTTGCGGTACGGGATAACGCTGCCTTCGGGATTGGTGAAGTTTTCGGAGCTGAGCGCGATCAGGCCGGCGCGTGCCAGGCCGTCGAGATAGCTGTCGAAGATCTTGCGGTCCTTGGTCAGTGCAAGGTCGGTGAAGAGCTTGCCGGTAGCGCGAGACTGGCCGTCGAGCGCGCGGAGGATGGCGCGGAGATGGCTATCCTGGCCGGCGCTGGGCTCGGCAAGCGTTTGCGCCATGGCGGAAGCAGGCGCGCAGAAGTCGCAGTGACCGCACGGCCGGTGGGCGTCGGAGGTATCGCCAAAGTGCCGGATGAGCGCGGACATGCGGCACTGCTGGCCTTGCGCGAAGGCCATCATGCGGTCGATCTGGCTGCGGCGAAAGTCGACCTGCTGCGTGTAGCCGGCCTGCCAGTTGCTTCCGGCGGCGGCGGCGCGACGAAGATTGCCGGCTACGTCGAGCTGCGCGACCCCCTGCGCGGCCAGTTTTTCAACGGCCCGGGCGAAGGTGTCGGGAGCCATCTTCAGGCGAGGCATGAGATTGCCGGGTGACTCGAAGTTCTCGGTGAGCGAGGCGGCAACGCGGTTCAGATCGGTCAGGATGGGGTAGTCGCGCTCGAGGAAGAACTCGTGCGTCTTGCGGTCGGCGTAGCTCCACAGCAGAACGGTGCGGGAGGGCAGGCCGTCGCGGCCGGCGCGGCCAATCTCCTGGTAGAAGGCCTCAACCGAGGCGGGCAGGGCGATGTGCAGGACGGTGCGGACGTTGGCCTTATCGATGCCCATGCCGAACGCAATGGTCGCGACGACCACCTCAATCGAGCCGGCGAGAAACTCGCGCTGGACGCGCTCGCGGGTTCCGGGGTCGAGCCCGGCATGGTAAGCATGAACGCGGGTTCCCGAGGCGAGACCTGGACTGGTCTTTTTGCCCAGCGCACGGGTCAGCTCGCCGGCCAACTCTTCGGCGGCCTTACGCGACGGCGCATAGACGATGGCGGGACGGCGCGCAGGGTCGCGGAGGAAGTCGACGGCGAACTCGGTGCGTTGCGGCTTCGAAAGCTCGAGGACTTCGATAGCGAGGTTTTCGCGGCGGAAGCCATGGATGAAGAGGGAAGGCTGCTGCAGGTGGAGCTGCGTGGCGATGTCGCGCTGGACGGTAGGCGTGGCCGTGGCGGTGAGTGCGATAACCGGCGCGGGACGCAGCGCGGGAAGAAAGTCGCCCAAGGTGCGGTAGTCGGGGCGAAAATCATGTCCCCAGGCGGAGATGCAATGGGCTTCGTCGATGGCCACGAGCGACGGTTTGCGGCGGGCGAGCATCTCCGGAAAGCCGGGCACCCGCATACGCTCGGGAGCGATGAAGAGAAACTGGAGCGTGCCGTTGAGGTAGTCGCGGCAGGCCTGGCGGCTGTCGTCGCGCGAGAGCCCGGAGTGGATGCGCGCGACGCGCAGGCCGGCGGCGGTAAGCTTGTGCGCCTGATCGTCCATCAACGCGATGAGCGGCGAAACAACCAAAGCGGTGCCTCCGCGGGCAAGCGCAGGGAGCTGGTAGCACAGGCTCTTGCCGGCGCCGGTGGGCATCACAAGCAGCACGTCGCGGCCGTCGGTGGCGGCCTGGCAAACAGCTTCCTGGTTGGCCCGGAAGGCGGGATGGCCAAAGGTGGAGCGGAGCAGGGGGAGGAGGTCGGGCATGG
>CALMVK010000058.1 GCA_937873145.1 uncultured Granulicella sp.
CCCTCACCCAGGGCCGCGCCTTCTGCCTCTTCACCTCCTCCGCCGCCATGCGCACCCTGCACGACCGCATGCTGCAGGAGCTCCCCTACCCACTCCTGCTCCACGGGACCGCTCCCCGCCACGTCCTCCTCCAACAGTTCCGCGACACCCCCAACGCCGTCCTCTTCGGCACCTCCTCCTTCTGGCACGGAGTCGACGTCCAGGGCGAGCAGCTCTCCTGCGTCATCATCGACCGCCTCCCCTTCGCCGTCCCCACCGACCCCGTCGTCAAAGCCCGCATGCAGGCCATCGAAGCCTCCGGAGGCAAACCCTTCTTCGACCTCCAGGTCCCCGCCGCCGTCATCGCCCTCAAACAAGGCTTCGGCCGCCTCATCCGCTCCCTCTCCGACCGCGGAGTCCTCGTCCTGCTCGACCCCCGCATCCAACGCCAGCGCTACGGCCGCATCTTCCTCGACTCGCTCCCACCCTACCGAGTCACCCAGTCCATCGAAGACGTAGAAGCCTTCTTCGCTCCACAGGGTAATCTTTCGGCACCAGAGGGAACGAAGAGAAATGAAAATCAGTAAGGCTGTTTACTGCTGTTCTTATTCGCCACACCGATTGCTAGGCCTCAGAAGGCTGCGCAGACCGTTGATGTTATCGTCGACTGCACATGTTCAGACAGTGTAGGCAAGGGTTATGCAAGGTCGCTACGGGACGAGATTGCCACCAGCCCCCGCTATCGAGAAATCACCGACAGTAAAGAAGCGAGAAAGAATTCATTACGCCTTGCCATCGTTTCTGTTGCGATTGATGACGATTCGCAAGGAGCTTCATCCTCAACAGCTATTTCGGTCGTCTTCCTCATCGATAGCACATTTCTAGATCAAGTAATTCAAACGTGTGGTCAGTCCGCAACAGCTGCCTGCGCGAAAAAGACTCTAAACGCCCTGGACGACGATATAAGTGAGCTCAGAAAGAATCTCAAGTAAATGTTTCGTTGCCTACGAGGTCATGCGCAGAAAGATATCTAGTGCTTTCGGAACGCACAAAAGAGAAGCCTAGGCGAGAAAAGTGAAGATCTTAGCTTCTACTAATGGCAGACCTCAGACCAAGTTCCAACTCAGTCTTCTCCTCAACTCGCCTGATGCTCTTCCATCCACTGCCGCAGCGCCTCATCCACCCGGCCTTCCCACCCCACCCCACTCGCGCGAAACCGCTCCAATACCGGACGCGACAGCTTCAAAGTCACCTCTTCCTCACCAGGCCGAGGATCCGGCCGGAAGGTCACGTTGCCTCGGTTAATCTCCGAAAGAATGTGCCTCAAATCCGCGGGAAGATCCTCAAACGAGACAGCATTTCGTGAAAACTCTTCGGTCAACTCGGGAACCTCATCATCATCAATCAGGTCATCGACGTAGTTGGAATCCATTCTTCGCTGCCTCCCGTTCATTGCCTTTCCGAAAGCTGATGACGCGAATGCCCGCGTCTGTTTGTTTGTAAGAGATCACGTGGAAACGATCATCGAGGTAGCCCGCTCCAAACAGCCGAAACTCGCCGTTACGAAATACCCGGTTGATTTGAGCGGTCGCGAACTCAAAATCCCGGGCACGCTCGAAGCTCAGCCCACGCTCTCGAACGTTCCGCTCGTTCTTCGCAGGGTCGTACTCAATCTCCACGCGCTCATTCTAACCCCGCCAAGCCCTCACCGCCC
>CALMVK010000059.1 GCA_937873145.1 uncultured Granulicella sp.
GTGAGGAAGATGACAAGCCTTCGTGGCTACGTTGGTTGATCCATGCAACATAGCCGCTCCGTGCAACACAGTCACGCGTGTTCTTCAATGCGGATCCCGTTCAGCTTCGATTTTTAATGCCGAAAGCCATCGTTCAAGGTGTTTGCCGAGACTAACGCTACCATAAAGGAGACCGATCAGGGGTCCGTCCGACGACTCGCTGAACGTGACTTTGGTCTTTGCGCCTTCCACGCTCTTCACGTCCCAGCGCGTGATGCCGGTGTACCCCGCCATCGTACCGTAAAGCATCGCGAGCAGACCCGGCCTCACTTTTGCCACCCGCAGCCGGTGTTTGAAGAGGCCGCCATACGTCAGGCCTGTTCCGGCGACGAATGGTCCATCAAGCCCCGCATTTTTCAAATAGCCGTACCACCGAGACCAATCGGCTACGTCGGTCAGCAACCGCCAGACGACATCGGGCAATGCAGAGATCACAATCGAGCGCGATGCTTCGACCGGTGCGCTCGGGATCATCCGCTCTGCCTCGGCCCATTTTTTCAGATTAAGGTTCATGTTTGTATCTCCACAAAATGTTGACAACGTCAACGTAAAGCTTACGTTGACGCTGTCAACAAGGAGTACAAACCATGGGAACCGTCCTGATTACCGGCGGCCACAAAGGACTGGGCTTGGCCGCCACTACCAGAATTCTGGAGCAAGGCGGATGCGACCTCATCATGGCCGGGCGCGACCAAGCGGAGGTGGACGCCGTTGCACGTAATCTCGCTGTCCGACACCGCGCAAATATCCGGACCGTCGTGCTCGATGTCACATCGCTATACTCGGTCCGCACGGCAGCGAGCGCGGTTCAGGCTCTGCTCCGCGAAGAAGTCATCGCACCGTTACAGGTGCTGATACTAAACGCTGGCGCACAGTTCATGGGTCCGCCCCAATACAGCGTGGATGGATACGAAAAGACTTTCGCAACCAACTGTCGGCCACTTTCTGCTGCTAAACCTGTTGTTAGATGATGTGCAAAAAGACGGACGTATCGTGTTCACCGCCAGCGGCACGCATGATCCTAGGATGATGGATGGCAAGATGGTCGGCAAGGCGGCGGAGCCGGATGCCGGCCAGCTCGCTACCGATGGCAAGCACGGCAAGCCGCTACCATGGGGCGTGCGCTATTCGACATCCAAACTATGCACCATCCTTTATGCCTATGAGCTGGATCGTCGTTGCCGGGCGCAGGGATCGTCGGTCCAAACGATTGCGTTTGACCCTGGCCTGATCGTGGAAACAGGGTTGAGCCGATCGGCACCGGCAATAGTGCAGTGGCTTACGCGGACGCGCGTCGCCAAATGGCTCTTCGAGACGCTGGGGGTTACGATGGGCAGTATCCCCTTCTCGGGCGACGCGCTCGCCCGGATGGCGATCGATCCCGCCTTCGCCAACGGCGGCGGCAGATACTTCCAGTCCAACGGCGGCCGGCTGATCGCGCAGCGCTCGTCCGCGATCTCGTACGATGAGAGCAAAGCTGCGACGCTGTGGCAGGATTCCGCGACGTTGGTTCGTCTGTAGCCGGCGGAGCGGCTGCACCTGCTGGCGCAAGATGCCAGCCTGTAGGGCTGGTGGCCGCAACGACATTGGGGAGGGCGGATGACAGCGATGAGTACGGGCGAGAAGCTGGTCGACGCCGCGGCCGCGTTGCTGGATGCGGGCGGTGATGCGGCGGTGACCCTGCGCGCCGTAGCCCAGGCGGTAAGCGTGTCGCACAACGCTCCTTATCGTCATTTCGTAGACCGCGCTTCGCTGCTTGGCAGTGTCGCGGAACGCGACTTCCGAACCTTCTCGGCGACCTTTGACGAAATCAGTCAGTCGGACCGGACCCCAATCGGCAAGGTGAAAGCCGCATTGGAGTCGTTCATCACCTATGGGGAGAAGCATCCGGCACGGTATCGTCTGCTGTTTAGCGATCCGGATATCGCTTCACGAGGTGGATCGCTTGAAACGGCCGCGATGGAGACTTTCGCCAAATTCTCGGCTCTGATCGCAGGCGGCCAAACGGCGGGACAGCTTCCAAACCTCCCGACCGCTGCGCTAACCGGCCTGATCTATGCGGCGGTTCACGGCCTGCTCGATTTGCGGGCCGGTGGCCGGATGCGCCAGGAGAAGGGCTTCTCCAACGTTCTTGCTGGCACCACGCTGTTGCTCGATCTAATCTCACCGCGCTGATCGCAATTATTGCGCCTGCTTATGATCTCCGGTTCCCGCAAAGGAACGTAGAACGGGAAGCGAGCATCCCACGCGGGGCAGAACAGCAGGAGCAGGCGCTGCTTTCCCGAAATCTGTTCCCAAATTGTCTTTCCCGAAATTGCTCGGCCGAGTTGGAGAAACAGGAAACAGTTCAGGCAATGGTGCGGCCCTCGCCCACGCGAGAGCTATGACCGCTCACCACCCTAACCAGCGGTAGTCGCGAACTCCTGCGCGAGACAGTCTGACCACCAGTCTGCTTGCCGATCGGCAGCGTCGGCCTCACGAAGCAGCATGACTTTCTGAGGTGGGCGGAGATGGGCGGCACTGGCAGCAGTGCGAAGGTGACCTGCCTCGTTGCGCCATTGGCGTACGGCGTCACTGACGCCGACCTGCGAAAGGCGCTGCATCATGTCCATGTCGTAGCTCCGGAATCAATGCGGCCCGCCATGCGGGTGCCGGGCGGGCTCACGAGAGGGATGGGTGGTCGAGGCGCCGCTTCTGCCGGACGCCTAACCCCGGATCAGTCGATTACCGGGAAATACGCTTACCCCGTGGGGTTAAGCGATGCAGCCCGCACCATGGCGGGCTGCCGTTAGTTCTGCTTGGGTAGGCCGATCCAACGTCGCTCGATGTAGAGGCCGAGCCAGACGATGGTGATGAAGGGCACGCCTGCCAGAATCAGGCGTTCGACAAGCTCAAGCATCTTCATCCTCCTTTCTCGTCTCCGCGGGGGAGATGCACCCCATGAGACGCAGGGCCACTAGTTCGATTAAGGCAGCGACCAGGCCGCCCGTCACTACAGCAGCGTGTGTGGGATGCAGCGAGGGGTTGAAGGAGGGCGCGACGATTGCGGCGGCGAAGACGCCGATCGCCACTAGCCGCGTGCCGCTTGCGAGCATCTTGAAGCGTTCGACCCTGACGATCGGGCAGCCAGTCCTGCCGATGATCAATCTCACGACCATCTTGGTATCCTTGTTC
>CALMVK010000060.1 GCA_937873145.1 uncultured Granulicella sp.
CCCCAACCCCACACCCTCACTTTCCGATAAACTCAAACTCGTATGGAACTCACCGGCTGCGGCACCGCCCTCGTCACCCCTTTTCGCCCCGACGGCACGCTCGACGAACCCGCCCTTGAGACCCAGGTCAACGCCCAAATCGAGCACGGCATCCAGTTGCTCATCCCCTGCGGCACCACCGGCGAAGCGGCAACCCTGTCCGACCCCGAGTCCCTCCGCGTCATCGAACTCACCTGCGCCGCCGCTGCTGGCCGTGTCCCCGTCTTCGCCGGCTGCACCCATAACTCCACCGCCCTCGCCGTCGAACGCGCCAGACGCCTCGCCCAGATCCCCGGCCTCACCGGCATCCTCACCGCCAACCCCTACTACAACCGCCCCGGACAAGAGGGCCAGTACCAGCACTTCCGCGCCATCGCCGAAGCTTCCTCGCTGCCCATCCTGCTCTACAACATTCCCGCCCGCACCGGAGCCAACCTCGAGCCGGCCACCGTCCTCCGCCTTACCGAGCTCGAAAATATCGTCGGCATCAAGGAGTCCTCCGGAAACATCGTCCAGATCACCGAACTCCTCCACCTCGTCCCCCGCACCTTCCGCGTCTTCGCTGGCGACGACGCTCTCGCGCTGCCCATCCTCGCTCTCGGCGGTGCCGGTCTCATCTCCGTCGCGTCGAACGTCATCCCCGCCCAAATGGCCGAGATGGTCCGAGCCGCTTTAGCCAACGACTGGGAGACAGCCCGCCGTCTCAACCGCCGCTTCTTCCCACTCCTTCAAGCTCACTTCTGGGAGCCCTCACCCGCCCCCGTCAAAGCCGTCATGGCCATCCTCGGCCTGGGTCCCGACACCCTGCGTCTCCCCATGGTCCCCGTTACCACAACCACACACAGCCGTCTGCAACAAATTCTCGCCAACCTAGGCCTCAAATAAGAGACAGGTCGTCATCTGGCGAAGCCAGAATCCCCCGTATCTGCCTTCGCCTTACTGCTGCACAATCCTCTGTAATCCGCCTAAATCTCCATAATCACCGGCATAATCAATGGCCGCCGGCTAGTCGCCTTCTGGATATACCGCTTCAAGTCGTTGCGAATCTTCTCCTTGATCACGCCGTAATCCTGCCGCTCCTCGGTCGATGAACCCTCAACCGTCCGCTGCACACTGGCACGCGCCTCAGCGACGATCTCCGCATCGTCCATCGCAAAGCCGCGCATCACAATCTCGATCGGTCCTTCCACGCGGCCGGTACGCTTGTTGAGCGCAATAATCGGAAGCACGATACCGTCCTCCGAGAGGTGCTGGCGGTCACGGATGATCACGTCCTCGACCACATCGATGCTGCCGCCCGAATCGATGCACACCCGGCCCGTCGTCACCTTGCCGTTCTTCACGGCAGAATCCGGGGTTAGCTCCAGAATCTCACCATCCTCCAGCAAAATGGCCTTCTGCGGCACACCGGTCGAGAGCGCCAACTCCACGTGCCGTTTCAAATGACGGTAGTCGCCGTGCACCGGGATGAAAAACTTGGGCTGTACCAGGTTGATCATCATCTTCAGCTCTTCCTGCGATCCATGCCCCGAGACATGGATCAGGCCGTTCGTGCCATCGTCGTGCAGCACGTTGGCATCGCGGCGCTCCAGGTGGTCGATCACCCGATAGATCGGCTTCTCGTTGCCGGGAATCACCCGAGAGCTCAGCAGCACCGTATCGCCCGCGTCGATTTTGGCAAACTTATGATTGTTCACCGCGGCCCGGCTCAGCGCGGACATCGGCTCACCCTGCGTACCGGAGATGAGGATCAGCAGCTTTTCCGCAGGAAAATCGCGCATCTGGCCAGGATGAATCAGCAAGCCCTGCGGAATCTTGAGATAACCCAGATCCTGCGCAATCTCCGTAGCATTGTCCATCGAGCGACCAACCACGGCCACCTTCCGCCCATGCTTCTGGGCCAACTCAAACGCCAGGCCCAAACGAGTAATCGAGGAAGAGAAGCAGGAAAAAAACAGCTTCTTCTTCGTTTGCGCAAAGATCTCATCCAGCCGCGGACGCACCGCCCGCTCGCTCGGTGTCCAGCCGCGCCGGTCGACGTTGGTCGAGTCCTGCAGCAAGGCCAGAACGCCTCCGTTCTTGCCCAGGTCGGCGAAAGCCTGCAGGTCGAACGGCTTTCCGTCCGGAGGCGAGAGATCGATCTTGAAATCGCCCGTATGCAGCAGCACACCGACCGGCGTATGGATGGCAAGCGCCACGCAATCCACCAGCGAGTGCGTAACCCGGATCGGCATAACCGAGAACGGCCCCAGCGTAAAACGGCGGCCCGGAATCATCTCAATCAGGTCGGCATCGTCGAGCAGCCGATGCTCGTCCAGTTTTCCTTCCGCCAGCGCCAGCGTAAACTCCGTCCCGTACACCGGAACGTTCAGCTCAGACAAAATCCACGGCAGCCCGCCGATGTGGTCCTCATGTCCGTGCGTCAACAAAATCGCTTTGACCTTGCCGCGATTCTCGGTCAGGTAAGAGATGTCGGGAACCACAATGTCCACGCCGAGGAGTTCTTCCTCAGGGAACATCAAGCCAGCGTCGACGACAATAATGTCGTCCTGCCAGCGAATCGCCATACAGTTCATGCCGAACTCGCCGAGCCCGCCCAGGGGGACGATACGTAATTTATCTTGAGCCATCAATATATAAGTCTAGCAGGGCTTTTCCTCGCCCCTGCCATGCACCCGCATCTGTTTGTAGATCAGTTTCAAACCTGCCTAATCCCCTGTAGCTGCTGCAAAACATTCCCAGCCTACCCGGCCCGTTCCGTCACCGCAATACAACGAAAGGCGATCGGCAAAACTTTTCCGCCTTCGAGCTTCGGCGTCCAGGCAATCAAATTCGACAGCACGGCCGAGGCAGCATGTTCTTCGTCCGGACAATCGACCGGCAAGACGAACTCTTCCACAGAACCACTGTTGGATGGATGGAAGCGATGAACCGTAACGTTGAACTTCTTGACTTGCATCGGTGCTCCTTTAGAGTCAGTAGAATTTTGAGAATCGGTAGCAGGACGGATCCCCGGCTGCACCGCGGATTGTGCTAAAACCTGAGCCTGCACGCCCACGCCAGGCACTGCCGCAACCATAAGACCTGCACCCAGCGCGGTGACTATCTGCCGGCGAGACAGACTTCGATCAGTAGACATGTATCCCTCTCCTATACGGCAAGTACGCGAACGCTTGGCACCGAACGGGTTGGATGCGGGGAGCCGGTTTCGCGTATCGAGCTAACGCAGGCAAACGGCTACCCGGCCCCTGCACCCGGCTTCCTGTTCTTCAAGGGCACGGTCTTCTCCTCGCCTCGGAGACACGCTAAAGGAAAGAGCCGCATCCTAAAAGAACCATGAAAAGAAAGCTTCTACGAGCAGCGGTCGGAGCCTGGCTCCTGTTCGCGGTAACCCTGACCTGCACGGCCCTCCGCCAGACGACAGGCACGGCACAAACGCCGGCTGGCCTCTGGAGAACGACCGATGACAAAACCGGTCAACCCAAGGGAGAAGTCCGGGTCTATGAGCAGAACGGCC
The DNA here is from genome assembly GCA_937873145.1 of uncultured Granulicella sp. Taxonomy (GTDB): domain Bacteria; phylum Acidobacteriota; class Terriglobia; order Terriglobales; family Acidobacteriaceae; genus Edaphobacter. Next base: position 3,557 of record CALMVK010000060.1, read on the forward strand.
GCTGGTTTGCTCAGATCACCCGCGTCTACGACAGCAAAGACGCACAAAGCCGCTGCGATGACTGCCGGGACGAACGCAAGAACCTCCCCATCACCGGGCTGACCATCGTCCGCAACATGACCCCGGCCAATGGAGAGTACGAAGGGGGAGACATTCTCGACCCCGACACCGGCAAGGTTTACCGGTGCAAGTTCCGGCTGGAGGACGGCGGCCAAAAGCTGGTGGTACGCGGCTTCCTCGGCTTCTCCCTCCTGGGCCGCACCCAGACCTGGGTCCGGCTTCCCTAACCAGACTTCGGGGGGCTGCGTCCCCGGCAAGCTGCAGCCCGTGCGCCGGCAAAACCCCTTTATCCATTGACACGCACGATAAAATAAAGAATGGAGTCAAGAGGTCCGGTCTCGTACCGGACCTACAACTTTAATCCCTGGACTTCATATCCGAGGTCCAGACCTAACTGCAATCATTTGAATACTTTAGGCGATTACATACAAGGGCGGGGAGGGTCATGCATACAAGTCCAAAACACGCGGCAAGCCACGCGGAAATCACTCCTCGACACCGCCGCGCAGCCCTCGCCCTTATCTTTATTTTCATTCTTGTCCACGGCCTGCAAGCTCAGCAAACGCCCACTCCCGCAGCGGCCGAGTGGTGGCGACTCACCACAGCTCTCTCGAACGACAGGATGGAAGGCCGCGACACCGGCACCGACGCCTACGAGCGCGCCGCCCGCTTCGTCGCCAGCCAGTTCCAGGCCGACCATCTCAGACCCGCCGGAGACAACGGCACGTACTTCCAGCGGGTCCCCCTGCACCAGGTCGACCTCGACGTAGCCCACTCCTCAGTCGATCTCCTCGGCCCGGAGGGCAAACCGGAGCCCCTCAAGCTGCTCTACGAGACCACCGTCGCTCCCCGCGCCAACCTCAACCCGCTCACCCAAGGCCCATTGGTCTTCGTCGGCTACGGCCTCCCCACCTCCGGCCACCCCAGTCCGGATCTGCACGGAAAAATCGCCGTCTACTTCAACAACCTCCCCGCCGGGCTCACTCCCGCGCAGCGCGCCAGCTATCCCGGCAGCCGCATCGCCGCCCTCGAGCAGGAAGGCGTCGCCGGCCTCATCGCCATCGACAACCCCGACGCCATCGAGCCCACCCAC
>CALMVK010000061.1 GCA_937873145.1 uncultured Granulicella sp.
ATTTTGGACTCGCCGGGCATGACCATGGGGCGGATGGTGAGCAGGTGCGGGCAGATGGGCGCGACGACCATGCAGTTGACATTGGCCATGACGATGGGGCCGTTGGCGGCTAGGTTGTAGCCGGTGGAGCCGGTGGGGGTGGAGACGATGACGCCGTCGGCGCGGAAGGTGGCGACGAGCTGGTCGTCGATGTGGATGGTGTAATCGCCCATGCGGGCGATGGTGCCTTTGGCGAGGACGACGTCGTTGAGCGCGTCCCACTCGAGGATGGCGCGGCCGTTGCGGATGAGACGCGCGTTCATCATGGCGCGGCAGTCGAGGTCGGCGACTCCGCCGATCCAGGCTTCTAGGGTGATGTAGAGGTCCGAGAGCGGAATCTCGGTGAGGAAGCCAAGCGAGCCTAGATTGACCGAAAGGATGGGGGTGCCGATGCGGGCGAAGGCGCGGGCGGCGGAGAGCAGGGTGCCATCGCCGCCGAGCACGATGACGAGCTCGATCTCGTGGTCGGGGAGCAGGGAGCGGAGGATGCCGGGCTGGTTGAGGTAGGCCGCCGAGTCGCTGTCGAGGAGCGCTTCGTAGTCATGCCGGGCGAGCCAGGCGATGAGCTCCGGCAGCAGGTCGGCGACCTCCGGCTTTTGCGGCTTCGAGATGATGGCGGCCTTGAACACTGTAGGTAGTTTACAAGGCGGGCGGCGCGGCGCGGCGGGTGGAACCGAAGCGGGCGTTGAGGAGATACTCGTGATTGCCTTCCATGCCGCGAATGGGGGAGTCGATGCGGTCGAGGTCCTGGGCGCCGAGTTCGCGGGCGGCGGAGGTGACGCGGTCGATGGCGAGCTGGCGGGCGGCTTCGGTGCGGACGATGCCGCCTTTGCCGACGTGCTCGCGGCCGGCCTCGAACTGGGGCTTGATGAGCAGGACGAGCTCTCCCTGCCAGGGCGCTGCGGGCGTTGCGAGCGCCGCCAGAACGGCGGGCAGGACGAGCGTGGCGGAAATAAAGGAGACATCCATGGCGATGAGTTGGATGGGTTGGGCACTGAGCGAGTGAGGCTCGAGCAGGCGGGCGTTGGTGCGCTCCATGAGGGTGACGCGGGGATCGCGGCGGAGCGAGTCGGCGATCTGGCCGTAACCGGTGTCAATGGCAAGGACGCTGGCGGCGCCGTGCTGGAGAAGGCAATCGGTGAAGCCTCCGGTCGAGGCTCCGACGTCGCAGCAGGCGAGGTCCTGGACGTTGAGGCTCCAGTGGGCGAGGGCGCGTTCGAGCTTCAGGCCTCCGCGGCTGACGTAACGGAGGTCGTCTCCGAGCAGGCGGAGGGTGGCGTCGAGGGCGACGGAGGTTCCGGGCTTGTCGACGCGCTGGACGGCTTCTTCCGTGGCTCCGACGAGGACGCGTCCGGCGAGGATGAGGGCCTGGGCGCGCTCGCGGGACTGGGCGTGTCCGCGGTCGACGAGAAGTTTGTCTAAACGTATCTTCATGAGCGTATCTTCATTGGACATATCTTCATGGGGCGTATATTCCTTGGGCGTATCTTCATCTATGTCGTTAGGCTAGCCATCCTTCCGCAAATTGGATAAACCGGATAGAGTTCAGTTTGACGGCTCGGGGCGATATTGCCTTCGAAACGCTGGAATGCTGTGGTTCTCGGCAATCTGCTCTACCTACAGGTGCGTTGAATGTACAGAGAAACAGGAGTAATGAACATGCCACCGCCCTCGCAAGAGGATGACGCCACCCTGTTGGGTTTGGTGCGGCGCGGAGATGAACGGGCCATGGCATCGCTCTTTGATCGCTACTCGAAAGTAGTGTATTCGGTCGCCTTACGCGTTTTGCGCGATCCGGCGTCGGCGGAGGATGTGTTGCAGGAAGTGTTTATGCAGATCTGGCGCAGTCCAGACGGTTTCATTGCTACGCGCGGCAGCCTTGGCGGCTGGCTCGCGGTAGTGAGCCGAAATCGCTCGATCGACGCCTTGCGACGCAAGCGGCCGACCGAGCTGGTAGACGAGATTTCACTAGCGTCACCTTTCAATCTGGCCGAAGAGTCAGAACGCACGGTGATGGTCGAAAGGGCACGGGAGGTCATTCTTCTACTGCCGAGTGAGCAAAGAAAGACGCTCGAGATGGCATTCTTCGATGGCCTTACGCACTCGGAGATTGCCGAGATGACGGGCGATCCGCTGGGAACAGTAAAAACAAGAATCCGCAGCGCGTTGTTGACGTTGAGAAAGGCCTTCCAATCATGATCCCGGTCAAACATATCGATCCTGATGATTTGGCGTTATACGCCATGCAGTTATTAACTCCCGAAGAGATGGAAGAGATGAGCCTGCACCTGCAGCACAGCGCAGAGGCACGCCGCGTGTTGTCGGAGATTTACGGCGACCTGTCGATTTTGTCGCATTCCGCGGAGCAACACGCGCCGGCAGAGCATGCCCAGCAGCGCCTGATGAAAGGTGTGGCCCGCGAGAAAAAGGCGATTCCGATCGATGCGCTGCAGGCGGGCGCGTATGCTCCGCGGGATTCAGCGCACCTGTTTGAGGAGCCTGCGAAGCGGAGCGTGGCGGCACGGGTGTTGCCGTGGGTAGGCTGGGCGCTGGCGGCCGGCATGGTGCTTCCGGTGGTGAACTTCTACCAGCAGCGCGAGAGGCTGCGGGACACGGTTGCAGGGCAAAGCCGGCAGATGCAGGAGCAGCAAAGCTCAACCGAGCAGGCCGTGGCGCTGATGCAGGCCGAGCAGGATCCGACCGCGGTGCGGGTCGCGTTGACCAGCACGGGTGCGGCACCGCCGCCCGAGGGACGCGCGGTGTATGTGCCGGACAAGGGCTCGCTCTTGTTTACTGCCAGCAATCTCGAGAAGCTGCAGGCCTATAAAACGTATGAGCTGTGGATCATCCCGAAGGATGGTAAAAGCCCGATTGCCGCCGGTATCTTCCGGCCGGATGAGCGCGGCAACGCAAGCGTGATTTTGCCGGCGCTGCCGAAGGGCGTAGAGGCTGCGGCATTCGGGGTAACGGTGGAGGACGGGGAAGGCTCGCCGACGCCGACGATGCCGATTCTGCTGAAAGGCAATGCGGCGTAAGCGTAATGTTTGCTGATGCATGAAGGGCCACCTCTAGTGAGGTGGCCCTTCATGGTTCTCGTTGGATAAAGCAGTGTGCGGCTCGTATGCCCGCTAAAAACAGGCAAAAGGCAACGCCCAATACGGGGATTCTGGCTGCGCCAGAATGACGGCGGATTTATTTGGCGTTTGCTTTGGAACTAGCTCGATGTTTGTTGGAGCGGTTCGGCACTTACGCGCGGTTAGGGCGCCGTGACGCGCACACTGACGCCCAGGCCCTGCAACGCGACGTGGGTGGTGACAGCGTCCGTGTCGGTGCGGATAACGGTGAGATCGGTGGAATCTCCGGCTGTGACGTAGACCTTACCGGTGGGGGTTCCGTTGGTGACCGCGATCCAGTTGGGGTGACCATGCACGAAGAGATCGCCGGGAACGGTGCTGTTGGCGCCGGCGAGGGTGGCGGTAACGGTGTTCGAGGTCAGGTTGACGACACTGACGGAGCCAGGAATGCCGGCGGCAGCGTTGCCGGCGTTGGCCACGTAGGCGCGGCTGCCATCGGCCAGCACAGCAACCTGGACAGGGTTGATGCCAACCGGAACCGTGGCCAGCACCGTGCCAAATCCTGCGGCGTCGACGGGATTGGCAGTGTCACAGTTTGGGTTGGAAGTCACGGTGAATACACTACACAAAGGAATGCTGATGATAGAGACAGTACCAGGCGTGATTCCATTGCCCTGGTTGACGACGACCATCTCGGCGAGGGTGGGGGCGAAGTCGGCCCAGACGGGCGCGATACCCACGGGGATAGTGCTGTTAACGGTATTGCCGAGATTGAAGGTGTCGAGCGCGTTGGTCTGGGAGTTGATAACGGAAACAGAGTTCGAGCCCTGATTCATGATGAAGGCGCGGCGCGAGTCGGCGGTCATAACGCCGTAGATCGGATTGTTGCCGACGGGTAGCGTGGCTGAGACGGTCTGGGTGGTCGTCTCAATTGCGGCGACGTGGCCTGGTGCTGTGGTCGAGGCTCCCTGCACGATGGCGTACGCGCGCGGCGATTGAGCGGCCCCGACGGTATAGATAGTATTGGCCCCGCTGGGAATCTCCTGCTTGATGGCGGCGGGCTGGCCTTGCAGTTGGGCGAGCGCATCGCGGCCAAGCTCGGTGACGTAGATGGAGCTGCCCTGCGAGTAGATGGAGTTGGTGGGCGCGGTTGGGCAGGGCTGGTTAGCGGGCAGGGTGCCTGGAATGTTAGGCAGCAGCGTGGTCTCAAGGACCTGGCTTTGGATCAAGCTGGAACTGACGGTAAAGGTGGTCAAGGTGCCGTCACAGTTGAGGGTATAGCCGAAGGAGCCACTGACATCGATGAGGAAATAGTAAGGATTGAAGCCGAGCGCGGTGGTGTTGACGACGGTGTCTCCGGCGAAGTCGACGAAGGTAACCAGGCCATTGGCATTGGGATTGGTGGAGACGGCCAAGGCATACTTGTTGGGCTGGGCGGCTGGGCCCACGGGGCTGATGGCACTGACGACCGGCCGGTAGTTGGCTCCGCAGCCTGCAAGCGCCAGTAAGGCGAGCATGGAAACTGACTTGAAGGCGGCGCGGAACGAGCGGCCCCGGAGGGATTCAACGGCTGGTGTGCGATCTAGAGACAAAACTGCTCCTGCGGCAAAGCTTGTGTGAAATGCTCAAGGCCTGGGACGCGCATCGGCACCGAGTCGGCCTGACCATTGCGGTTGCTGGTGTTTTCCAAGGCTCGATTGTAAATCAATGCGGCTGGAGGTGAAGGTTGGGGTTGAGGGGGACAAAGACGATTCCGAAGGCTCGCGACCGCTGGCAGAGCCGGGCGCTGGTGGGGCTGGTCGTCCCGTTGCTAGGGCTGGCAATGACTGTCTGTTTGACGATTGCCGTAGGCGCGGGGCTTGCAGCACGTGTGCTTTTTGTGGAGGCGCTGGGGATCAGCCTGGTCTTTGCGGCGATCGTACGGCTGTTGCGCGCGGGGACGCCGGCAGCGGCGCTTGTGGGAGCGGCGATCTGCTTTGTAATTACGTTTGCGGGAGGGCTGGATGCAGGAGGGTCGCTCTTGCATACAGGCTTGCCTCCACTGGTGGCGCTGTTTGTGCTGACGTTTGCGGCGACCCGGGCGGGACGCGCACGGAAAGCGCATGCCGGGCTGGCGGAGAGCCGCTCGGGCCGGAATGCGGCGCAGGTAATTGCCAATCTGGGGGCAGCGGGGCTGGCGGCCGCTGTAGGCTTGTTCTTTCGACAGGCAGGGACGCTTTGGGCGATCCCGATGCTGGCGGCACTAGCGGAGGCGACGGCAGATACAGTATCGTCCGAGATCGGGCAGGCCTTCGGCGGCAGGCCGTGGCTGCTGACCAGCCTGCGGAGGGTGGAGGCAGGGACGGATGGGGCAATCAGCCTGGGTGGGACGATCGCCGGCGTGCTGGCCGCAGGGCTGGTGGCTGCAGTGGGAATGAGATCGCTGAGGCTTGTGCCTGCGCTGGCGGAAGTTGCGTGGCTGGCCGGGGTTGCGGGGCTGCTCTTCGATAGCCTGCTGGGGGCCACGGTAGAACGGCGAGGATGGCTGGGAAACGACTGGGTCAACTTTGCGTCAACGTTGTTTGCGGCTGCGTGCTCGGTGGGGCTGGTGCTCGTGGCGGGTCGTTAAGTTGGGCCGGCGATGCTGTTACGAAAAGCAAATACGAGGATCTGGCTTCGCCAGAATGACGACCGGGTGAAGTTGCCAGAAACTCTAGTCGTCGGCGTGGCCTTCGAGCCAGCGGTGGAAGACGCCGTCGGTGAAATGCAGGCGGAGGGCGGTGTAGCTCAGCACCTCGTGGGTATAACGCAGGAGGAGATCGAGGCGGTCGATGCGGCCGAGCGGTGGGCGGGGCGAGGTATAGATGTCGAGGCCGGCGTTCCAGCAAAGCTGCTGCACGCGCAGAAGGTGGGTGGGGTCGCTGACGACGACAATGTGCTGGAAGTTATGGTCGCGGGCGATAACGGCCAGACGGCGGGCCTGCTGTTGGGTGGAGAAGGAGTCGGTCTCGGCGATGATGGCAGCGTAAGGGACGCCGTGGGCCAGAAGGTAGTCGCGGCCGACGCCTCCCTCGGTAAGGCCGGCGTCCTTGTCCGCTCCTCCGCCGAGGGTGACGACCACAGGGGCAATCTGCCGGTCGTAGAGGGTGAGGGCGTGATCGAGACGGGCGTGGTAGACGGGCGAGGGCCGGCCGGCGTACTCGGCCGCACCGAAGACGGCGATGGCATCGGCGGGTTGGGCCTGGTCTTCCGCGCCAACCTGGTGGATGCGATGGACGACCCAGGTGGTCCATCCAGCGGCTAGTAGAAGGACGAGCGCGAGCAGCAGCAGGAGGAGTCTGCGCGCGGGGCGCGTGGGCCTGGGCTGCATCGTCCGCGAGTACGCCTGCTGCTGGCGGCGGGGAGGGACGCCTCGGACTCGGGAAGCGGAAGCCATGCTTCTAGTATGGCCCGGACTTAGGCTACAGGCGATGCCTCTAACGCTGCAGGCAGAGCGCGATCTCGTGGGTGGGGATAGCTCCTTCGCGTAGGATGGACCACGCATTGCCTCCGGCGGTGAGATCGACGATGGTGGTGGCCACGGTGCGAGCGGTGGGGCCGCCATCGACGATCAAGGGGATCTGGTCGCCGAGCTGGTCGCGGACCGATTGCGCGTCGGTGCACTCGGGGAAGCCGTGCAGGTTGGCGCTGGTGGCGGTGATCGGCAGGCCAAGCCGGGCGATGACGGCGCGGGCGATGGCGGCGTCCGGCACGCGCAGGGCGACGTTTCCGGTGTTGGCTGTGACGCGCAGCGGCAGGCGCGATCCGGCCTTGACGATGATGGTGAGCGGACCAGGCCAGAAGCGCTCGGCAAGGCGGTCAAAGGCCTGGTCGCAGGAGCGGGCGAGCCCGTAGGCCTGGGCGACGTCGGCAATCAGCAGCGAGAGCGGCTTGTGCCGGGCACGGTTCTTGATGTCGTAGATGCGGTCGACGGCGGCGAGATTGACGGGGTCGACGGCGAGCCCGTAGAAGGTGTCGGTGGGCAGGGCGACGACGTTGCCGCTGTCGAGCGAACGGGCGACGAACTCGACCAGGGCTGGCTCAGGCTCAAGGGGATGGATGCGGAGGATCTCTGCCGTCAACGTAAATGGACTCCTTCGGGTGTGCTTAGGATAACGTACCGCGAACCAGGCGGATGGGCGCAGATAAGAATGGAGGAGACGGAGGGCAGGCGTAAACTTTTGGGGATGAGTCAGGGTTTGGAGGTCGTGACGAGCCGGGCGAATGCGCGGGTGAAGCAGTTGCGTGCGGCGTTTGCCGGGCAGACGCGGCTGGCGAGCGGGCTGATTGCGATCGAGGGCGAACATCTGCTGGAGGAGGCGCTCAAGAGCGGGCAGGCGCTGAAGACAGTGTTTGTGAGCGAGGGGCGCGCAGTGCCGGTATTTGTGCCGCGGGTGGTGGAGGTGGTGCGGCTGGCGGAGGAGGTGTTCGCGAGCTGCGTGGAGACGCAGAGTCCGCAAGGGGTGGCCGCGCTGCTGGTGCCTCCGATGGGTTCGGTGGAGGAGATGCTGTTAGGAACGCCGCTGATCCTGATTGCGGTGGGACTGCAGGATCCGGGCAATCTGGGGACGCTGGTGCGCTCGACGGAGGCGTTTGGCGCGACGGGGGTACTGACGACACTGGGAACGGTGAGCGTGTGGAACGGCAAGGCGGTGCGGGCTTCGGCGGGAAGCGTGTTTCGGGTGCCGGTGGCAACGGCGACCCCGCAGGCGATGGAGCGGCTGGAGCAGGCCGGGGTGAAGCTGCTGGCGGCGATGAAGGAGGACGCGACCGCGGTGGATGAGGTAGACCTGCGCGGGCCGTGTGCGTTTCTGGTCGGCAACGAAGGTGCGGGACTGGCGGAGGGCTGGGTGGCGATGGCCGACGAGCGGGTGACGATTCCCTGCCCCGGCTGGGTAGAAAGCCTGAACGCGGCGGTGGCGGGGAGCCTGCTGTTGTACGAGGCCTCCCGGCAGAGGCGGGCCTCCCCTGCGGAGCGTGCGCGGTGAGCCTGTTCGACACGACTTTACCGGGCGATGCGGCGCCGGGCCGCGCGGGGAAACGGCAGACGCCCTTGGCGGAGAGGATGCGGCCGCGGACGCTCGAGGAGTACGCAGGCCAGGCGCATCTCTTGGGCGCGGGCAAGCCGCTGCGGCTGGCGATCGAAAACGATGATCCCTCGTCGATGATCTTTTGGGGGCCGCCGGGTGTGGGCAAGACGACGCTGGCCAAGATCGTCGCGCAACGCACGGAGGCGAGCTTCATCGAGTTTTCCGCCGTGCTGAGCGGGATCAAAGAGATCAAGCAGGTGATGGTCGAGGCGGAGAAGGCGGCGCAGTTCGGGTCGCGCACAATCCTGTTTGTGGACGAGATTCATCGCTTCAACAAGGCGCAGCAGGACGCGTTTCTGCCGTACGTGGAGCGCGGAACCATTCGGCTGATCGGCGCGACGACCGAAAATCCTTCGTTTGAGATCAACGCCGCGCTGCTGAGCCGCTGCCGGGTGTATACGCTGGTCGCGTTGGGCGAGGACGAGGTGGTTGCGCTGCTGCGGCGGTCGCTTGCGGATGCGGAGCGCGGGCTGGGAGCGAGTGGCGTGCAGGCCGACGAGGACGCTCTGCGGGCGATTGCCGCCTATGCAAGCGGCGATGCGCGCACGGCCTTGAATGCGCTCGAAGTAGCGGCGCAGTTGGCGCAAGGGCGAGCCGAGGCGAAGATCACGCAGGAGCTTGCGGCCGAGGCGATGCAGCGGCGCATGCTGCTCTACGACAAGCGCGGCGAGCAGCACTACGACATCATCTCCGCGCTGCACAAAAGCGTGCGCAACAGCGATGCGGATGCGGCGCTCTACTGGCTGGCGCGCATGCTAGAGGCGGGCGAGGACCCGATGTA
>CALMVK010000062.1 GCA_937873145.1 uncultured Granulicella sp.
CGTACAGCTGGTCGTAGGACGGGCTGCGCTCGGTGGCAGCCTTGCTGTGGTCGAGCAGCTGCCGCACCAGCGCCTGGTCGAAGTGCAATCTCATCGGGGTGTCCTCCTGAACACCCTTTCCGCCCCGCATCCCCGGACCGGGAGGCAACGGCGCGCCCTTGGGCGCGGGGCAGAGCGAGACCAGCGCAGCGGCTCGCGTCGCCCTTCACCGTTGTCCGCCCGGACCGGGCGTGCGGTAGGCGCTCTCCTCCTCCCTCTAATCCTCCCTCTCCGTCACCGGTCGGAACGACAGCCTCAGCTCGTCCAGGCTGATGGCGACCTCAACCTTGGTCTCGCTGGTCAGCAGCATGACGACGCGGCGTGATGGGTCGTAGCCGTGCCCGGTGACGTGCCAGGTCGTGCCCGCAGTGCCGGCATGCCGGGGGCCCGACGTGGTGATGAACTGGCCACCCAAGACCAGGGTGAAGCGAGCACCGGTCGCGGGCGTGCCGAAGCCGGCGAACACGGCGTGCTCGACCGCCTCCCATGGCAGTTGATGGCCGCGCGACCGTGCATTCAGCATGTCGACCAGGGCCGTCAGCATCTGCGCCGACGCGGTGAGCACGGCGACATGCTCCTCCGTCTGTGCGCAGCTCTCACCATAGGCCTTGAAGCTCGACACGCTGGCGACGTGGCCGCCACCCGGCAGGTCGACTAGGATGTCATGCGTGTAGGCTTGGTCGGGCCGCGCCGGCACCGCCCGGAACCGGGCGCCGTGCAGCAGCACGGTGGTGAATGGCGAATGCGGGGGAAGTTCGGGGGTTTTCTTGTTGGTGGTCATTGCGATGTCCCTCCTTGGAACATCGCCCGTGCCCCGCATCCCGGGACGGGGGGCAACGGCGCGCCGCCCGGCGCGGGACGGAGTGAGACCAGCAAAGCGGCTCGCGAGGGCCGGACCGTTGCGGCCTGGCGCGGGCATGCGGGAGCCCTTCCTCCCGGCTCCCCCTGCCTTGTCCCCGGACATCAGACTCTTGTGACTGGCTGACTTGGTATTCGGAAGCCGGGTCGGCTTAGCGCCTCATCTCGGACATTGAGGTAGCCCGGACAGCTTCCCAATAGTGGACGTCGCGTAATGTCTACCGGCAACTACGAGCAGCGGCCGAGCGACTGGAACCGAAAGTGGGCGTCACCGTAACGAGGAGAGCCCGCAATCGATCCAGTGATCACGCTTAACCGGAGGCAAAGGTTCTGCGTGAGAAGTTTGAACGTTACTACATCGAGCAGCAACTATCGCAAGCGTTTCGAAAATCTCGCCCTAACCGGGACTGACGAGCTTGGCGTCGCTTTGGCTGAAGCGGGGCCGGCAATGAAGCGCGTATGATCCAGCCGGACCGATCATCGCTTGGGTGTTGTTCGACACCGGCGATACTCCAAACCGAGTTCGTTAAGGGCCTCGTTTCAATCATGCCTTGGGCGACTTCCAGCACCCACTTCTACCCTGAGCGTGTCCAACTTGCCCAAGGTACGGAACCGAGCGCGATGCCGAACAGAATGATGGTGGTTGCGACAATCAGGGGAAGATCGATTGGCTCATTCAGGAAGAAGGCTGAACTCGCGATGCCGACGACCGGCGTGGCCAGGATGCCAAGCGATGTCGTGGTAGCAGGCAGACTCCGATTCACCACCGCCATCGCCCAGAAGCCGAGTGCGGTGCCGACGAGGCCGCTGTAGCCGAAACCCAAGATAATCTGCCTCGTCCAGACGATCCGTGGCGGCCCTTCGAACCAGAAGGCCAGCGCCAGTAAGATCGTAGCTGCCAAAAGCGCCTCCCAGAACACCAGCTGGAATGGCGTAGAGATCCACCTGTGCGCGCGCACGTAGAGGATGCTGACCGACCAGGCGAGCGCCGACAGCAGCAGGAGAACGTTGCCGTAGATCGCGGCGGTATTGCCCCAATCGAAGGTCAGCGGGTTGAACATCAGGGCCAGCCCAGCAAGCCCGGTCAGGACGCCAAGCACGCGCATCTTCGGCATCGCCTCCTTCAGCAGAAGCCAGGCCCCGGGCGCGACCCAGAGCGGTGTCGTGTATCCAAGGACGATCGATCGTCCCGCCGGCACGTATTTCAGCCCTGCCGTCATCAGGGCCGAGAAGGCCACCATGTGAAAGATGCCGATTGCCGCCACCACGGGCAGATCTACCCGTTTCGGCAGGACGAGCGTCCCGAGGCAGGCAAGCAATGCCAGCAGGCCGGCGGCGGCGACCGACGTGCGTATGGCGGCGGTCCAGAGGGGGGCGACATGGACCACGAGGACTTTCGTGACCGTCCAGTTGACACCCCAGGCCAGGATGATCGTGGCGAACAGCAGCAGCGCTGTTCCCGGCCGAAGCTCGGCAGCAGACCTGCCCGTAGCGGGTCCCATGTCAGTGATCCTCGGACAGCAATTCGATGTAGCGCCTCGCCGAATGCTCGATCGCGGCGCTGCCGTCTTCGGTGATCTGGCGCCCAACGGAGAACCCGTACACGCGATCGACGGGCCATCGCTTCAGCCGGTCGGCCATCCGCCGGACCGTGGACACGGAGAGCGGGATCATGTTGGGGTAGCTCCACAGGAAGGTGACGCGACGTGGGTCTGCCACGACCTGGAGCGTGTCGCCCGTCAGCAACGCTCCCCCATGGCGTGGGCTCGGTTTCCAGTGCAGTACGGCGGCGCCGGGGAAGTGGCCTCCGAGCCTGATCAGGCTCAGGTCGCGACCGAGTGCGAGCGTCTCGCCGCTCCAGAACCGGATCGAAGGGTCCGGTCTCATCACCCATCGCCGGTCTGCGGCATGGAGATGCACGGGGCAACCGAATGCCGCGGCCCAGTCCTGGCAGGTCGTGTAATAATGAGGATGGGAGATTGCGATGCCGGCAAGCCCACCCAAGCGTCGGATCAACTCACGCGTCGCGTCATCGAGCAGTGCGATGCAGTCCCATAGGAAGTTGCCGGCGGGCGTACGGAGCAGAAGCGCCCGCTGCCCGATGGCAAAGCCGGGCGTCGTGTGGATCTCGAACAAGTCCGGCTCCAACATCCGCCAGGTGTTGACGTGGTTCGCACCGAGCTGATCCGCGGTCGTCCAGGCCTGTCCGGTCCGTGGCACATATTGCCTCTCGTCCTCGCAGATCGGGCAGCACGCCGGCGGAGACAGCGCCTCGGGATAGGAGGTGCCGCATTCCCGGCAGATATGGACGGGCATGATCGGCTGCTCAGCAACCGGGAAGGGGTGCGCATGGGACGCGCGAACGCCTCGTCACCTCAAAACCGAGCATCGCCGCGTGACGGCGCAACCAGTGCTTGGTCAGCCGGTCGGGCACGGCGCCGACATCGTAGGACGGAGACGTCACGATCTCGGCCGCCATGACGGCGATGACCACGATGCCGGTCATGAGGCGATACAGGTCCGGCCAGCCCTGCTTAAACCTCACCTGCGCAGGCCGCCCGGCCTCAGCCATCGAAACACACCTGCCAAGTCCGCGAACGCGGCATCCCTTGCGTCGGAACACGTCGACGAAGTCCACTTCGATATCCGCCCGGGGTCGAAGGTTCTCTACGGTGCCGTGCGAGCGGATGTTCGGGAAAGCGATCGTGCACTCATCCAAGATCAGGAGAGTCGCTTTCGGGGACACGGCAGGACTGTCGTCCGGCCGCACGGTGGCGACGTAGCCAACCGTGTGCGCCTTGATGATGCCCACCATTGCCTTCGTCCGCACGGCGCATACTCCACGTGACGGTTCGAAACGGAACACACGCCGGCGCCGCCGGCCGCCTGGTCGGATGGGTGCCGCCTCGGACGTCCGGCACCAGGCCTGAGCCTCCGACGATCTAACGGCGTTTACGGCTTCCGAACGCCCGCATAATGTGGACCGTGTCGTTCGGATTTCTCGAAATGTCGTCCGCCCCAGGCATGCCCACGCTCGACCAGCTCCAGGTGCTCGTCCACGTCGTGGACACCGGCAGCTTCACCGGGGCGGCCAAGAAGCTGAACCGCGCGTTGTCCGTGATCAGCTACACCATCGCCAACCTGGAAGCGCAGCTCGGCCTGAACCTGTTCGATCGCACGTCGAGCCGGCGACCACAGCTGACGGAGGCCGGACGGGTCGTGCTGGCCGAGGCGCGCTCCGTCGTCGGCGGCGTCGGCAACCTGCGCGCCAAGGTCGCCGGCATGCTGCAGGGCTTGGAAGGCGAGCTCCACGTGGTGCTGGACTCGCTGCTGTCTCGGGATCGCGTCGTGGACGCCCTCACCGTCTTCTCGCGCGAGTACCCCTC
>CALMVK010000063.1 GCA_937873145.1 uncultured Granulicella sp.
GCGTTCTTACCGGAAGCCCTACTCTGCCGTTACCGGCACCAAAAGAGCTCACGAAGACAAACCGATGATCTCCATGCCGCATCTCGCCAGCGGATAGAGACCCAAAGACCGCGTTGTACTCGGCATTCGGGGTTGTGAGAACCACGTACTTCGGCCGCGCGAACTCGAACAGATTACGTTCAAAGGTCGCAAGCCGCGGTGCGTCCAGGTGCTCGATCACTTCCACAACTGCCGCCGCGTCGTAACCGCTTAGGCGCTGATCGCGGTAGGTGAGTGAACCTTGGATCAGTTCAATTCGGCCACGCTGCCGTTCTGGAAGCTCGTCCAGTCTCAGCCGTTCCCTGGCGTTCTCCAGCATGCGCCACGAAACATCCATGCCAAGAATCGTCTCGAACTGCTTTTCGGCCAACAGCAGCCGTAGCAGCTTGCCTTCACCGCAGCCAAGATCCAGTACGCGCGTAGCCCCGGTCTCTTTTAACCTGTCGAATACAGTCTGCAAGCGAGCTTCATGCAAGGTGGGCTGACGATCAGCGACCGGCACACTCTCCACTTCAGGCTCATCGATCAGCAGGCGCTCCAGTGCCTCACGCGTTAGATTGCGCTGCCGCTTCAGGTACCGCGACACGATCAAGTCCTTTTCCGGATGTGTCCCAAGCCATCCTTCTCCACGCCTCAGTAGCTTCTCGATCTCATCGTTCGACACCCAGTAGTGCTTTTCGTTGTCTAGAACGGGGATCAGAACATAGAGATGCGTCAGCAAATCCTGTAGCCGGGCCTTACCGGCAACGGTAAGGGCGACATAGGGCGAAGCGCCCCACTCAGGAAAGGCTTCGTCCAGAAGCGAACTCTTCATCTCGACTCTATAGGCAAGTGGCTCAAACAAACGCCGCACCAGCTCTTCACCACCTCGGGCCGCAATCGCGGGGAGAAACGCCTTGAGCGGTATCGGTGTGTCTGCAAGCTCCGGCCGCTCCTTGCTGCGGCCGCTCATTGCCGTTGTGAACAGGCGGCCCATCGCGACGCTCAGAAAAGAATTTGCCGCGTAGGGGCCATCATTCACATACTGCTCCAGCTGACCACCCTCGCCGGCCGCTCCACGTCCACGCACAAGGGCCACTGGATCGACTTCGACCAAAAGCGCCACGGTACACCGTTCTTCGCTGGCCTCCGGATAGAACACGTGAGCCTTGCCGAAGGCCACATCCTCGGTCTGCACGCGGGTGGGATTCTTGTGGAGAAGGAATCCGAGATCCGTTGCTGGATGGTGGGTGGTTTCAAGCGTGAGCAACATAGATGTCAGTGTAACTGCTCAACATGATAAAGGACATTATCATGCGTAAAACAGTGGTGACGGTCGTCCTGCCACGTTCTCGTTCCGGTCTCCCTAATGTCCGCCGATCGCAGCCCAATCGGTACAGAACTCTGTGATGGACGTACGAGGGAGGGGAGCCGTGCGACTGCTGAGACGGGTGTGGGCTGCAGGGGAGGTTAGCTTTGCCGGGCACAGCTGCATGACGGTTACCGTGCGGGCGTAGCTGGTTCGGCTTTGCGACGGTCCACGACGCGATAACCTTCAGGAACCTCAAAGAATTTTGGGTCGGGCTCGTTGGTGTTCAGGTCAGTGACGGTAAAAACCTGGTGACCTACCTGGGCACTGTCGAGCGAGGATGCGAGATTGAAGCCCAGTTCGAAGCTGTAGCTGAACTCACGGACAGTGGCCATGGGAGCATCGTTGCCGAGGACGCCGGTGTTAAGGGTGGTTGTGTCTCGATAGTTATGAACGGGTAAACCAGCGAAACTCGAACTGCCAAGGTCCTCGTGCAGAAAGTTACCCTTTCCGCTCTTGAGCGCGCCGGATTGAAGCTTCGTTGGGTCATAGTGGGCGAGTCCCCGGACCGAGATCTGAAGTTCGCAGACCTTCGGACGAACGAAGCAGTTGTAAAACTTATGGGCGATGGGGTCATCGATCTGGATGACGGTCATTTCAGAGCGGATGCCACTCCCTTTGGGAGTGAGGACCCACCGCTCCATATAGATCCTGCCCGCACCGTCACGCAGGATGGGACGGTTGTTGACCTCCGTGAACGTCCCGCCATTGCGAAGCGTCTGAATCCACTCGGTATGAAGGGAGAGAGTGAAGGGCGCGTTCGGAAAGTTAGGGACGTAGATGCTTTCGAGTGCGCCTTGGCCGCCTCCGTCGGTAGGGGAATAGCCACCATCGTTTTGAGCCCGCATCACTTGCCCATAGGTAAGAAAGAGACTAGCGGTGATGAGGGAAAAGCGGCGGAGGGTTCGCAAGGTGCGCATGTTTTCCTCGGTTGAAGTATACGCGCCGTTCTTCTACGGACGTAGAAGAAACGTAACAAGAGGCTCGAAGCAATGGAAAACGGCAAGTTCGTGAGCTATCTGAGGGTCTCAACGGCACGGCAGGGAACTAGCGGCCTGGGACTCGAAGCACAGCGCGCCTCCGTCGCCGGGTTTCTGAACGGGGGAGATTGGACCTTGGTGCAGGAGGTCCTGGAGGTGGAGAGCGGCAAACGCAAGGATCGGCCTGCCCTCGCTACCGCCCTCAAGCTCTGCCGCAAGCATCGCGCTACCCTGGTGATCGCTAAGCTTGATCGTCTCGCCCGCAACGTCGCCTTCATCTCTAACCTATGGAGTCCGATGTAGAGTTCGTGGCCGTCGATATGCCCCAGCCAATCGGTTTGTCGTTCACATCCTAGCCGCCGTCGCTGAGCAGGAGGCTGAGGCTATCTCCAAGAGAACCAAGGTAGCCCTCGCCGCCGCTAAGGCGCGGGGAACGAAGCTTGGCGGCCGGCGCGTCTCGGCTGAACAGTTCCGAGAGATTTGAGCCGCTGCGCGTCAGCTGCGTAGCCAGAAAGCGAGCCAGGTCCGTTCGGATCTCCTTCCTGTTATCACAGCTATACAGGCCACCGGTGCAGGCTCGCTCCGCGCGATCGCGGCAGAACTCAACGTTCGCGAGATCCCACGCCCCGAAGCGTCGGGGAATGGTCTGCGGTTCAGGTTCAAAGGGTGATGGGCGCGTTTGGATGTGATAACACTGAGCATCAGCTCAGGGCATAGCGGCAGCGGGCAAGCAATGAACGAGAAAACTCCGAATCAGACGTGGCGCAAAGTTGCCTTCGGAATCGGCTGCATTGCGGCGGTCATCGCCGTGATGTCCGCTGTGTGCTCGTGGACTGCCCCATTCCCCTTAGTTTCTGATGGTCGTGGGGACCTCTCACTAAACCCCTTAAAGGCCGAGTGCTTGTCGCAGGGCTATGTTCGTCACGAGCGTTCTGGGTGCTTTCGGTAAAGGAAAGAGCCGTGTGGCGCTCGTCTTGACTGGCCCGCTCCTGGCAGTCGGCAGTCTACTTGGCTGATTGGGCAATCATAGAGAGAGACGTTTCAGAGCGGATGCGCGTCAACGTCCAGCGCCCGTCCTGAAGGAGACGTGCGTTTCTGTGAGCACAAAGGGTTTGAAGATAGCCTGTACAAGTGAAACCCACCACTAATCCCACATACTGGGCGCACTCCGATCCTTTTGGACTCCCGAAAGAGCACCCCGATACAAAATGGCAATTACTTGAGGCGCATCTGGTAGAGGTTTCAAAAATAGCCTTTCGATTGGCCAAAGCGGTTCGGCCAGAGAACGCAGTGTTGCAGCAGATGGCTGCCATCGCGGGCATTCTGCATGATTATGGAAAGTACAGACGGTGCTTTCAACGGATGCTGGAGGGAGAAGGAGCAGGGTGTCCTCATGCTCTTTATGGTGCTCTTGCGGTCAGATATTTGCCCGCAGGGACAGTGCGTCGCGACTGGGCGTTTCCTGTTGTCGCTGCGATTGCGGCACACCATGCAGGCTTGAAGGATCACGACCTTCTGAACGGTATGACCGATCCGGAAAGCTTGGCGGCCGGTGCGGAACAGGAGCGGATCGACGCTGAATCGATCTGGGCGGCCGCGTGTAAAGACCAACCCCTGATTGCCAAGGCACTGCGAGATTTTAAAAGCCCGCCCCCATTTACCTCGAAAGATCTTTTTACCCGCATGTTGCTGAGCTGCCTGGTCGATGCCGACCGGTTGAATACGGCTGGCCTTCAGCCTCGGCAGGTATCCCTTGAGCCGGAACTGCGTCTCCAGCAACTGGACCTTCACTTGCAGAAGGTTAGAAGCCGGGCTGCCGCCAAGGGTGGCAGCATCGCAGTTCTACTCATTCGAGATCAAGTACAGGAGCTCTGCACGATAGCCGCACGAAGTGATGCACGCCTGCTCTCCTTAACGGTACCTACCGGCGGCGGAAAGACATTGGCGGCGATGCGATTCGCTTTAAAACGAGCAAATCAAAGGCCGGACGACGTTCGCCGCGTCATCGTTGTCATTCCCTATCTCTCTATCATTGAGCAAAACGCCAAGGTGTATCGCGATGTGTTTGGAGACAATGCGCTCCTAGAGCACCACTCCGGCGCTGTGCAGACCTTGGATCAGCATCCGAAAGAATCGGAAATGTTCTTTGCTCCACGGCAAGAAAAAGATAACAGGCAGGGAGGGCGGCGGCGGCCTGTAGAGACAGAGAACTGGGACGTGCCGATGATCGTCACGACCAGCGTTCGATTCTTCGAATCGCTTTTTTCAAATCACCCGTCCGATCTTCGCCGCATCCACAATATCGCTGGATCGATCATTGTTCTGGATGAAGTACAAACGCTGCCCCGCCGACTGCTTACGCCTTTGCTTGGCATGCTTCGCGAACTCACGCGAGACTGGGGCTGCACAGTCGTTCTCTCTACGGCAACGCAGCCAGCATTTGAAGCCACGAGCACCACGCAGGACTATCTGTGGCCTGGGGGAACGGTAACGCCGATTATTCCACTAGAGACCGCCAGACACATGCACTCACAGCTCAGGCGAGTCGAGATTGAGTGGCGTCTACAAGAGCCACTCTCATGGGAAGAGCTGGCGAATGAGCTTACGAAAGACCCGCAGGTGTTGTGTGAGCTGAACGTCCGGGATCACGTTGTCGCCGTCTACGATGCCCTTTGTGCATTCA
>CALMVK010000064.1 GCA_937873145.1 uncultured Granulicella sp.
CCGGAAGCTGACAGGATGGGCGGGGACGGCGGGGTCGGGATGGAAGGTGGCATAGGCGGCGAGGAGGCGGGGGATGTCGACGAGGGAGTCTGGTTCTGGGAGGTGGCCGGGCTGGTTGGGCATGGTGGGTGGAGCCCTTTCTGTCTTGGGTGCGCGTGGACCGAATCTCGCTAGGCGAGTGTACTGGATGGGCGAGGAATTGGTGGGCACAATCTAATTTTTGCGCGATCGCTGAACATGACGGCGCTTAGCATCATGCATCAACAAGGGTGTTCAGTACGAAGCCTCAGGAAGAGCAAGCTTCTGTATCCTTACGCCCATCGCACATTTGACACAAAGGCCGGTTCTTTAGCGGCAGTCTGCCAACGACTGGCATGAACTCCGTCTACACAAGACGCCCCGTTGCATACCGAAGTAAATCTTGGGGGTCGTATTTGCGTTTCAAGGACTTCAACGAACTGGCTGCATCTCCGTAACCTTCCGTGGCTCGCATTTGGTCCTCGGGTGCGAGGAAATTGATATAGCCACCAGGCAAAGCAAAGGGCGTCACTTTCGAAGAAACAAAGTCAATCCAACTTCGTTGCTGATGTGCAAGAGCGGGTTCGTCGTTTCTGTCCCAGCTTCCGGCAGCGAAGAGGACAAAGTGGTTCTGACGCAACGGAAAGGCGCTTCCAGCTTTTGGTTCGTTGAGAGCGTGGCCGTGAAAATCATGCAGAAATAAGACGTTGCCAGGGAACGGCATTTTCTCTGCAGCTTCTATTAGTACTTGGCCTATTTCCGGCGTCAGCCGGCTGAGAGTACGAGTGTCAATCGCCCAATATTTGCCCCAGGGCCAAATCGCGCCATCATCCAAAGTTTCTCTATAAGGCACACATCCTTCATTCTGAAACGTTGTATTTTTCAATTTACGGAAAGACGCCAGCACCTTCCGGCCTTCCTGCTCCGGACCGTTCCAAACGAAGCTGATAAGCAACTGAATACTTTCATCCGGCATTTTGGTGAAAAGGGGAAGCAGGTTTAGCTGCACCGGATGCTCGTCCAAGAGTTCCTGAATGAGAAGCAACGCAGGAAACGATGCATTAAGAGGTGTGGTGATGTTTGCAGCAAGAACCTGAGCACAATGGTGAGTCGAGAACTGAGCGGAGGTTACAACACCGTATCCCGACCCTCCGCCGCGGAGAGCGCGCAGGAGATCAGCATTCTCGTCAGAACTCACATGCACTAAGTCGCCATTGCTGAGAACTAGGTCGGCCGATAGGAGCGCATCGCAAGTGAGCCCGTAGCTGCCGCAAAGCATTCCATAGCCGCCACCCATTGCGGCGCCAATAACTCCTACATTTTTATTGGCTGTAGTGGGAAGAACAGTGTCCGACGAAAGGGTCTCAAGTAGAATGCCAGTTGTAACGCCGCTGCCAATTTCAACAGTCGCTTGCTGCTCATTGAAATGTACCTTTGTCATTTGGCTCAAATCAAGCACGAGCGCATCCCTGCGGCTGTTACGTCCCCAGCCATCTTCACGGCCGCCGCATACCGTAACAGGAACATTGCGTTCACTCGCGACGCGCATGGCTGATGCAGCCTGCTCAGTGTTGTGGCATACGATACGGGCGAGCGGCCACTCCGCCACGGTAAGAGACCATGGTGCAAAACTTACCCTTGGATCTAAACCGCTGAAAACGGTAGCCTCTGCAACTTCAGCCCGCAGGGCTTCCGCAATCTCAAAGCTTTTCGCTGGCAACATGCATCCCCACTTCCATTAAGCCCGACACCTCGGCTTCTTCTAGAGAATACTCTTCTCCTCAGGGATGAGCTTTATGCCATGTCCGGCAGCTGAGAAAATTAATTCAACCTACACTAACTAGATTTTTGCGAGCGGCATCGCAGCACTGATCCTCTCTCGCTA
>CALMVK010000065.1 GCA_937873145.1 uncultured Granulicella sp.
TTTTCCTAAAGTGGCTCCTTGATCTTCGTACGGAGAAAGCAGATACGGGAATTCTGGCTTTCGCCAGAATGACAGCGCTTCTTCTATCTGACTCCGCTGCAGTCAAGCACGCGGTAGAGACTGGAGGTTTGGGCGCCTGGCTCAATGTCGGTTGCGACCAGGGGCAAGGTCCACACCCAACCTCGCGGATCGCTCCACGCCGGGTCCTCGCGATACGCAGCAAGATAGTGCGCCCCCCATGCGCCGCAGGTCTCCAAGGCCTTTGTGGAGGTTTGCCCCGGAGTCGAGAAGAGGGTTTGGATCTGCTGCTCGATCCGCGAGCACGGCGCTGGATCTCCGCCGAAGACTGCACCGCAATCGGCTGCCGCATCGACGATTGTGGCGCGATCGCTGTAGAGCATGTTGATCAGGTGTAAGTAAATGTTGTCTCCCGTGGTGTTTGCCTGGACGAGGCCATCCTGGATCGGGCCATCCTGTACGAGGCCATTCTGGATCGGGCCATGCAGGCTCGCCTCCCATAAAGACGACAGCTTGCCGTACGCCTTCCGTGCGGCGTACGCAGCTTCCGGCAGCCCGGCTACCGCTGGTTGATGCGCGGCCGACAGGAGCGGCAGAAACAAGCGCAGCTCAAAGGCCTGGTATGCGGTTCCGGCAACCCCCAGCAGCAGCAGCCTGCGGCTGAGAGCAACGGTCAATCCACCTCGTGCTGGCTTCCGTGGAGCCGCTTTGCTGCTCGCGCGCATCTCGAGCAGAAGATCGCTGCCAAGCAGCAGCAAAAAAAGACACGGAAGCATCGCGGCCCGATAGCCGAAGTCGTTATTCTCGATGACTCCGGAGCGGATGAATGAAACCATGACGAGCCCGCTAACGCAGAAGAAGAGCGCAGTCCTGCGTGCAGGATCGAGCATCCGACGACGCTTGAAAAAAACCACGAGGACGACCCCATAAAAGCCTAGTTCGATCGCGTATCCCGGCACCAACAAGAGCAGTCGTACGGCTTGCAAAAAGAGCAAGGGATGAGCCGTGCGGAGGGCCGCGAAGTGCGGCGATTGAAAGAAAAACGGAGGGAGTATAAACTCGCGAACGCCAAACGACAGCAGGTGGGCAGGCCCGGTACGTGTGCCTGCCTGCGTTCCGGACTGCGCCTGGATTAGCTCGTGCAAATACGGAGTGAGCAGGACAATGGCGAGCCCTGCCGCGAGTGCGGTTCGTGCCGCAAGGGCCGTTTCGCGCTCCCAGAGCAGCAGACGCAGCATCCACGCCAGCATCAGCATCGCAAACCCGGCAGCGACATAGATCGACAGCCCGAATGAACTTGCCGCAGCCACCCCGGCCAGGCACACGGCCGCGGTGCGCTGCTGGGTGGAAAGATTTTGCCGGGTGCACCACAACAGCAGAAAGCCAGTCATGCAGCTGATGAGCGCGGCCGTATGGTTCGGTACCCAGAGAATGCAGTCCATCCATGAGGTGATCTGATCGGTGGACCACCATTCGATCTCGCCCATGAACCGGTGTTGGACAAATGTAGAAAACAATACGGGAAGCAAATCGGCGCCGGTCACGCACAGCAGCAGAACGGCCGCAAGTGTGCGGCGATGTACTTTTTCCTGAACGCCTAGAAAGTGCCGAACCAGCAGCGCCAGCAGCGCCGTCAGTCCCCAGCCTGCCCAAACGCTGCTTGCGATCAGCGCCTGCCGTGCCGTGATGTGGACAAGCTTCATACACATCGCGCAGAGAGCATACCAAAAGTAGTAGTAGCGCAGCGGTTCCGCGTGGCCCGGATGATAGAAGGGATTGATCGGCGGAACGGCGCTCAACGCCAAGGAATTTGTGAACCCTACCCGGTATGCCTGGTCGACGACGGTTACGCTTAGATAAAGTTTGCTTCCAAGTTGGAGGTCGACCAGTTCGACGACGACCAGCAAGGCTCCAAGAAACAGAAACGCCAAAACGACATAGAGATAGCGATCGAACTCGACGCGCGGTCTTCGCCTCTCCGCGACCGCGATCACAAGCCACACTGCCGCAACACTCCACAGAGCGGCGGCAAGCAGGCTCGATCTGGCAACATGGCTGGCAAGCGAAAGCAGGATTGGGGCCAGCGCGAAAGAGAGCGTGATCGCCCAGGCCGTGCGTGCAGGCAGAGATCGTCCTCTGAAGCGAAGCAGATCCAGCGCCCAAGCCGCCACATAGCCTGGAAGGAACAGCAGCAGGGAGAAACCGGCAATGCCCCGGAGAGCCCCCGCTATGTCTTGAGTGGTGTAGTTATCCAGCAAGCTTGGCCTCTCGTGCAGGCACGAGTTTAGAGCAAAGCTACACGGGGACGAACGATCTTCTGTGCTATTGCGGCCCCGCATTTCTTCATGTCAGGACTGGGCTCGTTCAACGTCGTTCCGCAGCAGCACGAACAGCAATAGGACTGCCAGGGCGAGCACCAGCAGGGCGTGGGTTCGATGAGAAAGAAAGCCGATCAGGCTGGCGGGCTGCTCCACCCCGTGTAAGCCACGCCAGCGCACGGGAAGATGCCGCGCCCAGATGACGGTGCTGGCTGCAATCAGCAGCAGGGTGCACCAGGCAGAGATAGCCTGGTGGCGGATGCGCGTGGCCATGAGCGCCCAGGGTAGAGCCATGGCCAGCAGAAGCGCATCGTAGGAGCGGTGATACACGGGAAGCAAGGTGAGCGCCGCGGTAGCCGCCACGGCGAGTGCCCATTGCTGGCGGCTCCGGATCGTACGGCGCGTGAGTGCCCAGCACAAGGCTGCGCAGAGCACGAGCAAAACTCCCGCTGTCAACAGCACGTCCAGGTGCGGGCTGCCGATCCAGTAGCCGAAGAGGTAGGCGAGGTTCAGCCGCGGATCGAAGACGTAGGCGTGCTCGGTCAGGCTCATGGTATTGCCTGCAGCCGCGCCGAGCGCCAGGTTGGCCTGGAGGTCCGAGGTCCAGGCGGCGGTTTCCGGCTGCCGCGCGCACCAGGCGAATGCGGCCGCCGTCACCACGGCGACGAAGGCAAAGGCACGCAGCAGCATGCGCCAGCCGTCCTGTGGTTTGACCAACAAAGGCAGCGTGAAGGGAAGCGCGATCTGCGGCTTCAACAACACGGCCAAAGCAAAGGCAAGCACGCGCAGCCAGCGCCAGCGTGGGTCGGTGTCGAAGCAGCAAAGCAACAGCAGCGCCGTCACGAGGACGACAGGATTGCCGTTGCCGAGCGCCCAGCGGGTCTCCGGCGAGATCATCAGCAGGCACAGCAAAAGGCCACGCCACACGGGTCGAATCTCGGCCAGCCCGGAAGACGTAAGGAGCACGCGCAGGCACACAACTGCACAGCCAGCAAGCGTGAGGAGGTAGAACGCAGAGGCCGCGTTCGCATAGCCCAGGCCGGCGAGCGGCAGGAACAAGGCCAGCGTAAAGGGAGGATACAGAGGAAGCGACGCCGGCCAGGTCTTCGCAGTCGTAAGGAAGTATCCGTGCTGCGCAAGCGCTGCCTGGACCGAAACGAAGCGGTAGGGCGAATTGCCATGGAGCAGGCAGACGGCTCCGGCAAAGATGTTCGCGAAATCCGGGCTGTAGATGCGTGCGGAGGTGAAGGTCTGGCGCAGGAGAAAGAAGAAGCCAAGCGCAATGAACAGCCAGGCTAAAGCGGCACTACTATAAGTGCGCGCAGAGTCTTCTCTGCCGGGTTCGGAGGAGAAAAGCAACGGCATGGGCGGGCTAACCTCCGGAGCGTACGGCTCGGGTCAGCCTCACTTTTTTTCTTCGTGGTACTCCTGCTCGGTGTTGATATCCCACAGCGAGGATTTATCGACATGCCCCGCGACAAGTCCATCGACGACGGCCATCGCGGTCAGCATGGAGTGGTCCTGGTTGTTGTACTTGTGCATGCCGTTCCGGCCAACCAAAAAGAGGTTCTCGAACGAGTCGGTGAAGGACTTGAGCTCGGAAAAACGCTCATACGTGCCGAAATACGCCGGGTAGGTCTTGGGCACGCGCACGACGTGGCTATCCGTTACGGCATCGGCTTCGAGAATGCCGATCTTTGCTACCTCCGCAATGGCGAAGCGCTTGAGGTCTTCGTCGTTCATCTTCCACAGGTCGTCGGTGTCGTAGCAAAAATATTCAAGCCCGATCCAGACTTTAGATGGATCGCTGACCAGGTAAGGGCTCCAGTTGTTGAAGATCTGCAGGCGTCCCAGCAGCACGTCCGGCTCCTGCACGTAGATCCAGGTGTCCTTGAGCAGGCCACCGTCCGGCTCCTTGACCTTGAGCCGGTCGGCGAGCAGGCCGACCGTGATGAAGTCGCGGTACTGCAAGCCAGAGCTTACCTCCTGCACATTGGCCGGAATGGGCGCGTCCATGGCGTCGATCAGCTCACGCATCGGCATGGTCGAGAAGAAGTAATCGCCGGCAAAGGTTTGGCGCTCGCCAGTTTCATTCACTGCAATGACGGACCGGACAGTTTTGCCTTCGCAGTGGATAGACTCGACCTTCCAGCCCATGTGGATCTCGCCGCCGGTGTGCACGATGGTATCGGCGACATGCTCCCAGAGCTGGCCGGGGCCGAACTTGGGGTACATGAAGCGTTCGATCAGGCTGGTGTCGGTACCCTTCTGCGCGATGTCCCCGGACTGTTTCGCTCCGGAGGGCAATGCCTTTTTGATGAAGTGTTTGACCGCGGTCGTCAGGCTGAGACCCTTGATGCGCTGTGCGCCCCACTCGGCGGAGATCTGCTCGCAGGGCGTGCCCCACACCTTCTCCGTGTAGCTCTTGAAGAAGGTGAGGTAAAGCTCCCGGCCGAAGCGATTGATCAGGAAGTCTTCGAGACTTTTTTCAGGAGCAATCTGATGCAGGCGCGAGTACAAATAGCTGACCCCAACCTTCGCCGTACGCGTGGCGCCCAGATGGCTTAGCGTTGTTCCGGTCAGCTTGATGGGGTAGTCGAAGAATTTGCGTAGGTAGTAGATGCGGCTTTGGCGCGGCCGGATCAGCATGACGAGGTCGGGGTCGGCGGGCTGCGTGCGGACGATTGTGTCAGTGTGCCCGGTCTGCCCTGCGTGCAGATCGCCCGTGGGTCCGGTTTCATCCGTCTCGGTGATGATCTCGACGGCGAGGCTGGAGGCGGTGTCCGCTTCCGCATGCAGCGGACTAGCACCGCGCAAGACAGGCTCCTGATGGCTGCGCGTGGGCAAAGGACGATTCTGGCCGTGATAGCTGATGGTCGCCACAGGAGCACTCTCGCGATCGCTGGACACCTCAGGCGGCATCAGGTCCATCCACCACTGCATCACGCGATCCGACTTCGAGAAGAAGCGATGGCCGCCGATGTCCATGCGGTTGCCTTTATAGCGGATCGTGCGGGAGATGCCGCCGATCTCCT
Organism: uncultured Granulicella sp.; assembly: GCA_937873145.1. Classification (GTDB taxonomy): domain Bacteria; phylum Acidobacteriota; class Terriglobia; order Terriglobales; family Acidobacteriaceae; genus Edaphobacter. Next base: position 5,372 of record CALMVK010000065.1, read on the forward strand.
GCGAAGCCTCCAGCAGGATGGGTTGAATATCGGTGCGCCGCAGAAGCTCGAGCCCGGCAGTCAAGCCGGCAGGACCAGCTCCTATGATGATGGCGCGACGGCTCATGTCCTCTACTCCCACGGCAAACGGCAGACTAGGTCAGTATACCCACTCTCGTCCTCCGGACCGCAGCCGTGCCTCTCTTCCGAGAACTCTCTGCAACCGGCTCATTTCCTGTCGCATCCCTCTCACAATGGATGCTTTCTAGTCGATTGCGGTTATGCTCATAGCCAGAGCCTGTGCGTTTGCTCTGAATCGTATTGCTTGTTTGTTTCCGGCTCCAGCAGGTACGCCTCTTGAATCGCTGGCCGGCCGCACATGAAAGGGCACTGGTATGGAGTTTCACATCTCTGGCGCCATCCGGAAGCGGCTGCACCTGGACGATCTGCTGTTCAGCTTTACCGGCAATGTGGTCTTCGCGAACGTAGCTGCCAGTCGCAAGCTTGCCCAAAGCCTGGAAGAGCTGAGCCCCAACGAGACTGCTGACGGACAACCTGCAGCAGAGCCCATCCATGCCGGCGCACTCTTCGCGATGGGTTTGATCGACGAGCTTAGCCATGCGCTGGTCGCGCGCTACCGGAAAGAAACGGCCCCCGAAGTCCTGACCGAGGCACTAAATTGGCTTGCTGCGCAGCTCACGCCAGCGCAGGTAGATCGTTTGCTGCTTGCGTTTACAGAGCAGTTTCCTAATGTGGGCGTCTTCCGTGGCGAAGTCACGGCATCGCAATGGCTGGCCGGCAAGAGCGAGGATCTCTCGAACCGCGAGGCCGCGCTTGAAGAGCTGCTGCTGCTTTGGCTTGCCAATCACAATCCGGCCTTCCAGCCATTCAAGCTGCTCTTTGCAGATGATCCGTTGCGGCAGGAGACTGCCTATGACAAGGCTACAGCGGTGCTGCCGGAGTTCTTCACCGCACAGCCCCCGCTGGCGCCTGGCCTGGGCAGCCTGCTGGATGTGCTGCGGGCCCCTATGCTGGCTTCGCCGGACTCCTTGACCGGCCAGTTGGAGTACATCCGCGAGACATGGTCGTCGCTTTTGGGGGCCGATCTAAGCCGTGTGCTGCTGGCCATGGACGTGCTCCAGGAAGAGCAGGTCGGTCTCTGGATGCGTTTTCATCCGCCTGTGCCAGGACGCCAGCGCAACGCCGATGGAAGTTGGAGCAGCGAAGGATTCGAGGGCGACGAGTTCACCGGCTTCGATTCGGACAGCCATGAATATGTGATCGGCGCCGATGGAGTGCGCCGGCGCCGCCGTTATGCTGCGGATTATCAGGCGCCGCTGGTCGAGTATGAGGCCTTCAGCGCCGACCAGGCCTGGATGCCGACCGTGGTGCTGCTGGCCAAAAACACGTATGTGTGGCTCGAGCAACTTTCAAAGAAGTATGGAAGGCACATTCATCGGCTGGATCAAATCCCGGATGAAGAACTGCAACTGCTCGCTTCCCGCGGCATGAACGGCTTGTGGCTGATCGGCTTGTGGGAGCGCAGCAAAGTCTCGAAGACCATCAAGCGCCTCTGCGGCAATGCGGATGCGGTGGCCTCCGCATACTCGCTTCAGGATTACGCAATCGCGGACGACCTGGGCGGCGAAGCGGCCTACCGCGATCTGCGCGAGCGTGCCGGGCGAACCGGACTGCGGCTGGCGAGCGACATGGTTCCGAACCACATGGGCATCGACTCCGAGTGGGTCATCGAGCACCCGGAGTGGTTTCTTTCCCGCTCGGAAAGTCCTTTCCCGTCCTATGAGTTCAAAGGGCCTAACCTCTCAACCGATCCGCGCGTCGAGATCAAGATCGAGGACCACTACTACAACCAGACCGATGCCGCCGTCACCTTTCGCATCCGCCATCACCGCGACGGCGAAACGCGCTACATGTATCACGGCAACGACGGTACCACCTTCGCCTGGAACGATACCGCGCAGCTCGATTATTCAAAAGCGAGCGTCCGCGAGCATGTCATGCAGGTCATCCTGGACGTCGCGCGCCGCTTTCCCATCATCCGCTTCGACGCCGCCATGGTCCTTGCCAAGCGCCACGTCCAGCGGCTTTGGTTTCCTCTGCCGGGTGCGGGAGGGTCGATCCCCTCGCGCGCCGAGAACGCCCTCTCGCAGGAGGACTTCGATGCTCTGATGCCGCATGAGTTCTGGCGTGAGGTCGTCGATCGCGTCGCCGTCGAGGTCCCAGGAACCTTACTCCTGGCCGAAGCCTTTTGGCTGCTCGAAGGCTACTTCGTCCGCACCCTTGGCATGCATCGCGTCTATAACAGCGCCTTTATGAACATGCTGCGGGACGAGGAGAACGCCAAATATCGCTCTTACTTGAAGAAGACAGTCGAGTTCGACCCCGACATCCTGAAGCGCTACGTCAACTTTATGTCGAACCCCGATGAGCGCACCGCCGCCGACCAGTTCGGCACGGGAGACAAGTACTTCGGCACCTCCGTGCTGCTGGCTACGCTTCCCGGTCTGCCTATGTTCGGCCACGGTCAGGTGGAAGGCTTTACCGAGCGCTACGGCATGGATTTCAAACAGGCGCGGGTCGATGAGCAGCCGAACGACTCCCTCGTCGCGCGTCATCAATCCCTTATTGCGCCTCTGTTGAAAAATCGCCATATCTTCGCGGAGAGCACGCACTTCGTCTTCTACGATTTCTGGACCGGGCAAGGCACAGTGGACGAGAACGTCTTCGCGTACTCCAATCATTCCGGCGGCGAGCGCGCCATCGTCTTCTATAACAATGTCTACGGCTCCACCCAGGGAACGATTCACAGGTCGGTCGGCTTCCTCGATAAAGCCACCGGCGCGCTGCAGCAGAAGAGTTTGGCTGATGGACTCGACCTGCCCGGAGATGGCAGCATCCTGGCCTATCGCGATCATGTGACCAGCCTCGAACACCTGCGCCGGGCCAGTGATTTGCGCGATCACGGCCTCACCGTCCACCTGCACGGCTACCAGCATGTTGTGCTGCTGAACTGGCGCGTTCTTGAGTCCTCCGCGACGCATCCGTGGGATCGCCTGTGCGACGCGCTCGGCGGCGCCGGCGTGTACAGCGTGGATGAGGCGCTCTCGCAGCTGCGTTTGCGGCCTCTGCATGAGGCGCTTCGGCAGACGCTGACCAGCGAAAGTCTGCATGCCTTTGCTTCGCTGTCGCGCAGAACGACAGCCAAGCATGAAGGTGCCGCGTTCGCGAAGGATCTGCTGGACGCACCTGCACAGCCGCAAGGAAAGCGCCGTGCTTCCAGGCGTGCCCAGGCCGCATCGCCGCTCGTGGCACCTTCCCAGACCGCACCGGCTCTAGATGTTAGCCTGGACCCGGGTCTGCAAGCCTTTCTGAATCATGCGCGTGCCTTCGCGTCGGTGGCTTCGAACGAATTGGGTTTGGCCGCCGCGCCGCAGCAGGCCTCCGCAGACAAGCTTCCGGCCATGACTGCTGCGGCCGTCTTGCTGCCGGAGCGGGTTGCTGCCCTGCCGCGCGCGTTTGTGCAGGCGCTCGGAAAGATGTTTCCCGACGCGCAGGACGACGTACCTGCCGAGTCTCGATGGGCTCCCGTGCTGGCTTGGCTCGCTTTGCGGGCGCTGTCTGGGCAAGCACTGTTTGGGCAGACACTCAGCACCGCGCACTTCGATGCACTGCTGCTGCGCTCGGCGCTTGCGGAGGCTTTTTCTTCCGTCGGGCTAAAGGGCGAGGATGCCTGGCGAGCCGCGGCCCGCATACGCATTCTGCTCAAGTGCGATGAGCTGGATAAGTCCGCGGCCGCCGTGCACAGCGAAGCGTTTTGGTACGACCCCGATGTACGCTGGCTCACCGGGCTGCACGAGCATTCCGGCAAACTTTACTTCAACCGGGAACAGTTTGAGGAGGTCCTCTTCTGGCTGCAGCTTCCGGCTCTGCTCGCTTCCGCTCTTGCTGAGCAGCCGTCCCTAGAAGCGATCGAGCACTCGGCTCGAGCCGCTGCGAAGGCCGGCTACAATCTTCAGACCTTTCTCGTCCTGGTCCGCGCGGAGCCTCCACAGGAAGAGGCCGACCCGGTTGTCGAAGCGGTGCAGACTAGTGCAGGGCAAGATCGGACCTCAGCTTCTGACCCGATCGAGGTAGAGACCGTACCACTCTCCAGACGCTAGAATCAGGTCATGCTCGTTCTGCTTCGGTTTTCGGCGGGACGGTAGATCGGGTCTGAAAGGTTGCGGCGGTTGGAGCGTAAGCGAACACAAAGCAGGTGGAGGCGAGCGCTTGCTCTTGCCCTCGGACTTTTGGCTGCTCTGCCAGCGTTCGCACTGGCACAGGCGGCGGACCAGAGTTCCTCCTACTTTGAGTTTGGTAAGGTGGTCGCCCTCGGTAAGGGCACCATCGAGTTACAAACCTACGACGCTCGCACTCGCCAGTTTACGAAGCACGCCTATATATTCGCAAAAGAGACGCGAGCGGAGATCGTCCACCTGAACGACTTTGTCGAAGTCATCTACGTTTCTTTGGGCGGGGAGCGCACGCTACATCGCCTGCTCCTGCTTACCGATGGCCTTCCGGCTGCCGGGCCGCCCGCAGTCTCCCGCGCGGCTGGTTCAGGTGGGCCGGCAGCTGCCTCCAAGCCTTCCGCGGTCTCGCTCAATGCTCAACCCTCGGCTCCACCTGCGTCTTCCGGTACGTCTGTCAATCTTGGCGGCGCAAGCCCACCGAAGGCTGCGTCGATTATCGCCGTGCCGCTCGGCGAAGCAGAGGCGATCGCCCGCGTCCGCGCACCGGGCCAAAAAGCGATCGCCCGCGACACGCCCAGCGAGGAGTGCAACCGCTCGAGCACCGACTGGCCGAGCCAGCCCGTTCGCCTCGCGGTGCTCGATTTCCGCTATCCCACCGACCGTGAGGAGGCGCACGACCAGGGAACGACTGGCGGAGGCTCCGGAACCGCTGTCGCCGACCTGGTCTTCGGGCGACTGGAAGGCTTGCCAGACTTTGCCCTCAGCCGCGGCGACCGCAACCGCCTTTATCGCGGAGATTTCGCCGGAGCCGCGCGCATCGGCCGCCAGCTCGGAGCCGACGCCGTCCTGGCTGGCACGTTTGAGCCAGTCGGAGCAGTTGAAGAGGGCGCTCTGCCTACGGCCTACGAACTGCGCGCCGGGATCGTGGATACCTGCACCGGACAGTTGCTGATGCGTCTCAGCTCGGCCGTCTGCCCGGGAGGTCTCGATCCTGGCCCTCAGGAGGCAAGCTCGACCGGCCCCCCGGCTGCAAGCGCCTGTACCCGCTACACCATCTCTCCCGCGCAGGCCGCAGATCCGCAGGCTGCTGCGCGTTCCTATCAATCTGCGCTGGACGCGCTCGTCAAGCCGCTCGAGAACAATGGTCCGCCGCCGCAGGTGGAGGGAACTGCCGGTGTGATCTCTGAGGTAGAGGGCCACCGGGTGACGATCCGCTTGCACTCCGGTGCCCATCTGCAAACAGGTGACCAGGTCAGCGTGCATGCCTGGGGCCTAAGCAAGGACCCATCCACTTACACGCTTCGCAACCTGCGCGACGAAGAGATCGGGCGAGTCACCATCGCAAGTGTGCAGGGCGGCACGGCCACTGGCAAGTACGCAGGGGACATTCCTCCCCGACGAGGCGAGACCGCCGATCTAATCCGGCCCTAACCGAGACCTTCGCTCGGATCCAGTCCTGCCGCTGCACGGATCCTTTCCTTTCCTCCTGCGAGGCCTGAGCCTCCGCCAACTTCCAGCATCCAAGTCCTTGACAAAAGCGTTGCCGTCTTCCCTCGTGACAGAATCCAGTAGCATCGTCTCAGCACTTTTCGCCCATGAGCGCTCCTCTTAACGTCGTCTTGCTTTCGTGCGCGGTCCTTGGGTTTCGTCATGGCTTCGACTACGACCACATCGCCGCGATCACCGACATCGCCGGCGTTCAGGCGGGACCTGCGCGAACCATGCGCCTCGGCCTGATGTACGCCCTCGGACACGCTACCACCGTAGCTGCATTGGGTGCGGTCGTCATCGGCTTCCAGCTCGCACTTCCCTCCGGCATGGATCGCTGGGCTGAGCGCCTGGTCGGGCTTACTTTGATCGTGCTCGCGCTCTACGTCCTGAGCACCCTCGTCCGCCGCAAGGGCACGGTATTGCCAAAGTCTCGCGCAGTTCTGATCTTTAGCTCTGCGCGCTGGCTGCATAGCCGCTTTCATACCTGGAGGACCGGCGAAGTTCCTCCTCTCGCCGTTCCGGTCGATCTGAACCAGGGAACCTGCTTCGGGATCGGCGTAATTCACGGTCTGGGCGCGGAGACTCCTAGCCAGCTCGCACTCTTCCTTCTCGCCGCCAATCTGGGCGGAGTCAGCCACGGCCTGCTCGGTCTCACAGTCTTTTTACTCGGGCTGCTTGCCATGAACACCCTGATGACGGCCTCGGCCGCCGGACTCTTCCGCGCCGGACGTACCTGGGCAGGTTGGACCCCGCTGCTCACCGGAGTTACCGCCGTTTACAGCTTTTGCATCGGCGTAGTCTTCTTGCTGGGTTCATCGGGCCTGCTTCCCAATATTGCGGGCTAGGCAAGTTCATGCCATCAGGTCCGAAGTCCAGTACGCGATCCTCAACGAACCGCCTCGGATGTCTAGTAGCATGGTCAACGGCCCCTCAAGGAGATCCATGAAGTCTCTCCAACTTTCCCTCCTCCTGCTCGCCGGCGCTCTTTCCGTCGCGCCCCAGATTTACGGCCAGACCAACGTCACCAAAGCTCCTTTCGGCAAATTCCCCGACGGCTCCTTAGCCGAAATCTATACCCTCACCGACGCCGCCCTCCAGATCCGCGTCACCACCTACGGCGCGCACATCGTCTCGGTCGACGCGCCGGACAAAAGCGGCAACCGCGCCGACGTGGTCCTTGGCTATGACACCCTCTCTGGCTACCTGGCCGACACCTCCACCCACATGGGCGCGGTCGTCGGGCGCTACGGCAACCGCATCGCCAAGGGCGCCTTCACGCTCGACGGCCAGCAGTATCACCTGCCCATCAACAACGGCCCCAACTCCCTGCATGGAGGCACCAAAGGCTTCGACATCCACAACTGGACCGCCAAGGAGATTCCGGATGGCGTCGAACTCACCCTCGTCAGCCCGGACGGAGACCAGGGTTTT
>CALMVK010000066.1:0-13774 GCA_937873145.1 uncultured Granulicella sp.
GCCATTGTGCGACCAGGTGGTGGCGGCCACGGCTCCCGAATCCTGCTGTGCGCCGTAAAGGGTGTACGGAAAGCGGTTGTCCGCGGAGATGTGGTAGATCTGCGCCGTGGGCTGGTTGTACCAGGTGCTCCAGCTCTTGCCGCCATCGACGCTGACGACGGTCCCCTGGTCGCTGCTGAGCACCATGCGGTTGCTGTCGGTCGGATTGATCCACATCTGGTGGTAGTCGTCGCCGCCGGGCGCGCCTTTGATGGGGAGAAACGTCTTGCCGGCGTCGTCGCTTTCAAAGGTTCCGGTGTTGATGACGAAGAGCTTGTCGGGATTCTTGGGGTCGACGGTGACCGACTCGAAGTACCAGCCGCGGCCCCACAACCGCTGCTCGTCGTTGACGCGGGTCCAGGATGCGCCGGCATCGTCGGACCGGTAGACGCCTCCCAGCGGTTTGGCTGGGGGCTCGGACTTGGGCGCACCTTCGGCGGCCCGCAGCGGACGCGCAATGGCTGCGCCGGTGTCATCCACCACCGCCCAGAGCCGCTTGGAGTTGCTGGGCGCGACGGCGATGCCGATCTTGCCGACGAAGTTATCTTGCGGCAGTCCGTTGCTGAGGCGGGTCCAATGCGCGCCGCTGTCGGTGGACTTATACAAGCCGCCTCCGGGCATGTTGGAGGGCGCGTAGACCGACCATGGCGGACGCCGCGTGGCCCACAGTGAGGCGTAGAGCGTCTCTGGCTGCTGCGGGTCCATGGCGAGATCGACTGCGCCGACGTTCTCGGGGTCGTCCGTACTCGCGAGCACCTTGGTCCAATGTGCGCCGCCGTCGGTGGAGCGATAGACGCCACGCTCCGCATTGCCGCGATAGACGTGGCCGAGCGCCGCCACGTAGAGCTTGTTTGGGTCGCGCGGATCGACCACGATGCGCCCGATCTGCCGCGTGGCCTCAAGGCCGATCGGCTTCCAGGTCTTGCCGGCGTCGGTCGACTTGAACATGCCGATGCCGTAGGAGTGCTGGCTGCGGATGTCCGGCTCGCCTGTGCCGACGTAGACGATGCTGGGGTCCGAGGGTGCGACGGCGATGGCTCCGATCGAGCCGATGGGGATGCCCGTGTCACTGATCGGCAGCCAGGTTCTGCCGGCGTTCTGCGTCTTCCAGACGCCGCCGCCGACTGAGCCCATGTAGAACGTGTCGGGTTCCGCCGGGTTGCCGCTTACGCCGTAGGTTCTGCCGCCGCGCATCGGCCCGACCTCGCGCCAGTGCAGGCCGCCAAGCGTCGGCGCGGAAGAGGCTTCGGTTTGCGCGAGCAGCGCTGGATTCAGGACACCAACTGCAGCCAGCGAAGCCAGGACCAGAACACCTTTTTCGAATCGCATGCGGAACATCCTTTCGCTAAAACATTTTGAGATCGATAGCTGACTGCGGAGAACGGCACTACTGGACGCGGCTATGCTGAAATCCTGCCTCGGTGAGAGCCGTCAACAATTCTGTTACCTGTTCGCGTCCGCGTGTCTCCATCGTAATATCAATCGCTGTATCGCCGAGGTTGACCCCATAGTAGGCCCGATTGTAGAGCGTATTGACGATGTTGACCCGGTGCCGGGCGATGAGCCGCGTCAGCTCCGCCAGTGCGCCTGGCTTGTCGAGCAGATGGATGCGCAGGAGGATCATGCGGCCATCCTGCACCAATCCGCGCTCGATGATGCGGGAGAGCAGCGTGACGTCGATGTTGCCTCCGCAGACCAGCACGCCGGTGGTGACGCCGCTCCGGTTGGCGAGCGAGGTCTTGCCTTGCAGCAGGGCGGCGAGGGCCGCTGCGCCGGCGCCCTCGGCGAGCGTCTTCTCGCGCTCAAGCAGCACCAGGATGGCCGAGGCAATCTCGTCCTCATCGACGGTCACGATCTCGTCGACGTAGCGCTCGACGAGCGGATAGGTGAGCGTGCCGGCGCGTCGCACCGCGATGCCATCGGCGATGGTGTTGGCGGCTTCGATCGCCAGCGGCCCACGCTGCGCGAGGGCCCGCACCATGCTGGGCAGGCGCGAGGTCTGCACGCCGATGACGCGTACGGCGGGCAGTCCTTGCCGCGCGGCCATTTGCTTGAGGGCGCAGGCCATGCCGCCGATCAGGCCTCCTCCGCCGATGGGAACGATGACGGCTTCAAGCCCGGCGATCTGCTCCAGCATCTCGAGCGCGATGGTGCCTTGCCCGGCCATCACCGCCGGGTCGTCGAAGGGATGCAGAAAGACCATGCCTTCGCTGTCACAGAGGCGGGTCGCCTCGGCGTAGGCCTCGTCGTAGTTGGCGCCGTGGAGCACGACCTCCGCGCCAAACTCGCGGGTTGCGGTGACCTTGACCAGCGGCGTGGCCAGCGGCATGACGATGATCGATCGCACGCCGAGCCGGGTCGCATGGTAGGCCACACCCTGCGCATGGTTGCCGGCGCTGGCGGCGACGACTCCCCGCTCGGCCTCCGCCGGCGTCAAGAGCGACAGCCGGTTGAGCGCGCCACGCTCCTTGAAGCTTCCCGTCATCTGCAGGTTCTCGAGCTTGAGAAAGACCTGCTGCCCGGTCAGTTTCGACAACATCTCCGACCGCGGGCACGGCGAGTAGTAGACGCGATCGCGCACCCGTTCCCGCGCCGTGAGCACATCGTCCAGCTCAATCGCCAATCGCTCGTCCATCTCTCCAGCTTAACGCGTGTGCTGGGCTGGGTGCTGCCAAGCTGTACCAGAGCGCTACACAACCCACTTGCCGGGCGTACCCTCCTACGCTGTATGACTTCGCGCCGTATTCTGCTTGCCACCGCTCTGCTTGCTCCTGCCGCTCTGTTGGCTCCTACCGCTTTATCGGCTCAGCCGGCCTCTTCTCAGGGTGGGTCCTACCCGGCGGCCCAATCTGCACCCCAATCTGCACAAGACCAGCCTATCGGTCATCTGGATACGGTGGCCACCTTTCCCGGTCCCATGCCTGAGGGCGTTACGGTCTCGCGCGGCAATCGTATCTTCGTCAACTTCGCGCGTTGGGGAGACGAGATTCCGTTTACCGTCGCGGAGATCGTTCAAGGCAAGGCCGTGGCCTATCCGAATGTCGAGATCAACAACTGGCCCGGCCGCTCTTTGCCGAACCCGAACGCTTTTATGGATGAGCGCGCCAACCAGACGCACTTCGTCAGCGTGCAGTCTGTGGTCGTCGACGCGGCCGACCACCTCTGGGTACTCGATACGGGGGCGCCGAAGCTGGGGAATATCGTCCCTGGCGGGCCCAAGCTGGTGTGTATCGATCTTGCGACGAACCGGGTGATTCGAACGATTCTGATCACACCTGAGACGGCCGGCACCAACACCTACCTGAACGACGTTCGCTTCGACCTGAGCGTAGGAGAAACCGGCGCGCAAGACCCGCAGACGATGATCGGTAGCCGGCCTGCGCCGAACCCGAATGCTCCGCCGAAAGACATGAAACATCCCACGGCGGAGCGCTCTCCCGGCTCGGATGCTAACCCGGCGGTTCTGCGCGGTACGGCGTACATCACCGACTCCTCGAGCGAGGGGCCGAACGCCATCATCGTGGTCGACCTGGCGACTGGCAAGAGCATGCGCCGCCTGAACCAGCACTCGAGCGTCCTATCTGAGGATCAGTTCCTGATGTTTGCCGAGGGCCGTCCCGTCTACCAGACCACGCCCGGCTATCCGCCCCAGGCCGTCAACTTTGCCGCCGACGGCATTGCGATCTCGGCTGACGGCAAGACGCTCTACTACTGTCCCATCAATGGGACCAAGCTCTACGCTGTCTCGACGGACATGCTGCGCGATCGCTCGAAGTCCGACTCGCAGGTGGCCGCGACGGTTCGCATCGTCACCGGCAAAATGCCTTCCGATGGCCTGGAATCTGACAGCGCCGGCAACGTCTACATGACCGATCCGGTGACCGACTCGATCCATCGCTGGAGTCCTGCGACCGGGCTGACGGAGACCCTGATCCACGACTCGCACCTGCTGTGGCCAGACACCATGAGCCTCTCAGATGATGGCTATTTGTACGTCACGAGCAATCAGCTGCATCGCCAGCCTACGATGCATAACGGCCAGGACCTGCGGCAGCGGCCTTACCAGCTGTTTCGCTTCAAGGTAGACGCCAAGCCGGTTCGCCTACAGTAGCGCGGCAGGCGGTAGGGGCGGCGCGCATCAGGTGCGGAACGCCGCCCACACTGCCTGCACTTGCTGCTGTAGCTCGGCCAGCGATCCGATGTTGTCGATCAGAAAATCCACCTGCTCAGCTTTGTCCTGGTCCGGAATCATCTGGGCTAGCCTGCGCCGCGCTTCGGCTTCCAGGTCTGCGACGTTCCCGCCTGCGGATCTGGCTACAAACCGGGCTATTTTCAGCGCTTCCGACGCCGTTACCAGGACGAGCCGGTCAAAACGCTTCCGCCAGCCGTTACCGTATCTAGTCTCGAAGATCAACGCCGATTCGACCACGACGACCGCTCCCGGCTGTTGCGCGAAGATGGCCTGGGCCTGCTCGTCCTGGCGAGCGATCGTGGCCGGGTGGACGATTGCATTCAACTCCTCGGCGCGTCCTTCTGCGAAGGCGATACGCGCCAACGCTGGACGATCGAGCGCTCCGTCGGCCTTGAGCACCTGCGGCCCGAAGTGCGCGACGATCGCCCGGTAGACTGCTTCACCCGGCTGCATGAGTTCCCTGCCGATCTCATCGGCCGAGAGCACCTGCGCGCCTAGATCGTGGAACATTGCTGCTACGGTCGACTTTCCGCTGCCCAGCCCACCGGTCAAGCCGACCCGCAGCCCTGGCCGCGAGGTCACGGCAAGCCCCTGCGCAGGCTGGCTGCCCTGACGGTGTTCGCCATCAGCATGGCGATGGTCAGCGCGCCGACCCCTCCCGGCACAGGAGTGTACGCGCTCGATGCCCGGTACGCCTCGGGATGCACATCGCCGACCACGACGCTTCCGCGCTTGGCGAAGGTCGTGCGCCGGGCTGGATCGTCGCCGAAGAACTCTACAAATTTGCGCTCGTCGGTCACCCGGTTGATGCCTACGTCGATCACCACGGCGCCAGGCCGTACCATGTCCTCGGTCACAAATCCGGGCCGGCCGATCGCCGCCACCAGCACCTCCGCCCGCTGCGTGTAGCTGGTAAGGTCGACCGTACGGCTGTGGCAGACGGTCACCGTCGCCGAGGCATTGACAAGCAACATCGCCATCGGTTTGCCCACGATGTCGCTGCGGCCCAGCACTACAGCGTGCTTTCCCGCAACGTCGATCCCGCGCCGCCGCAGCATCTCCATCACGCCGGCCGGCGTACACGGCTGCAGGCCCGCCTGCCCGCTCTGCAGCCGCCCCACGTTGACCGGGTGGAATCCGTCCACGTCCTTCTCTGGAGCCACGGCCTTAAGCAGGCGCCGAGTCTCTACGTGGGCCGGCAGCGGCAGTTGGATCAGGATGCCGTCGATCTCGTCTCGCTGGTTCAGCTCTGCTACCATGGCCAGCAGTTCGTCCGTCGTTACGGTCTCCGCGGGCGTCAGCATCTCGCTGTAGATGCCGAGTTCCGCGCAGGTTTTTACCTTGCTGCGCACGTAGATCTCGCTTGCGGCAACGTTGCCGACCAGGATGACCGCCAGCCCCGGTGTGACCCCGTTGGCGGCCAGCGCCCGTACCTTTTCTGCGACCTCGGCCTTGATCTCCGCGGCCACGACCACTCCATCCAGCACCTCCGGCATGCGTTCCCTCCAGCCATGGGATGCAGCCCGCTCTCGAAAGGCGTAGCTTGCTCGATGTACTCTCGTACACGCCGATGATTGCCTCCGCCGCGCCACGCCAGCCCGCCCGCCCGCATCGAAGCCGATGCTCCACTCCGGACCAAATCTCACTTCGACAAGCCCATCCGGCGCTGGCTGCAGCGGCGCTTTCTTCCCAGAGCGGTGTGATCTGTGTTTGGAGCGGTGCTCGGAGCTGCAGCCAGCTCTGCATGCCGGTGTGCTGTTAGGCTTTGCTCTCCACGCCGGTGGAGTCACTGCCGTGCCACAGTTCGCTGAATAGGCCGTTCCAGGTCTCGGAGACGACGATGCTGTCTGCAGGGTTGGCGCGGTTGTAGCGGACCTGCACGGGGTAGTCCGGGCGAAGGTGGCCGATGAGCGAGGCGAGAGTGGATACGTCCTGCGAGCGCTCGTATGTGACGCCGCCGATGCGGTACTGGTAGATCACAGCTTGCGGATCAGCGTCTGAAGGGGCAGCGCCGATGAGCGAGCCATCGACGATGCGGCCGTACTCGGTCAGATGCTGCCGGCGCTGGGCCTCCTGCTGCTCGGGCGAAGTCAGCGGCTTACGGGTGGTTCGCTGGAAAAAGACGAGCGTGAAGGCCGTGGCCGCAGCCGCAATGGTGCTGGTCAGCAGCCAATGGCGTGCGACGTGGGAAGAAAGAAGCATCGATTCAAAGCTTACTGGAAAAACTTGCACCATATAAGTTGCAACCCGGGTTCTGGCCTTTCCTTGAAGGTCGACCTACAGTATCGGATTTCGATCGGAACAGCGCGATACCACTCCTGTTGGACGCTGGCAGATACTTTCGTAGCGCGACGTGAGGCCGTCCGCCGACAGCTACGGTTTATACTGAGGAGTGCTTAGACGTTCTGTTTTGCCTCTCAAACAAAAGGCGCAAGGCCAGCCGCTGGACCTTGCCGATGGCCGTCGCATCCGCTCGACTACGGTTTTGTGCGTGCGCCGGGGCGACCGCGTAGTGATGGCCGCCGACGGCCAGGTCTCGCTGGGCGGGACGGTGATGAAGGGGTCGGCGAAGAAGATTCGCCGGCTCTACAACGACAAGGTGTTGGCTGGGTTTGCGGGCTCGACGGCGGATGCGTTCTCGCTCTTCAGCCGGTTCGAGTCGAAGCTCGAGCAATATGCCGGCAACCTGAATCGTGCGGCGGTAGAGCTGGCCAAAGACTGGCGGACGGACAAGATGCTGCGCCAGTTGGAGGCGCTGCTGATCGTCGCCGACCCAAACACCACGCTGATGCTTTCCGGCACCGGCGATGTGATCGAGCCCGATGTGACGGGAGATGGCGGCATTATGACCATTGGCTCGGGAGGCAGCTATGCCCTGGCGGCGGCGCGGGCGCTGCTCGAGAACACGCAACTGACCGCGCGCGAGATCGCGGAGAGATCGATGCGGATTGCAGGCGAGATCTGTATCTATACCAACGACCACATTACGTTTGAAGAGCTGGCGACGACGGAGTCGAAGTAAGGGAGTAAGCATGGCGATTTTTCTACCGGGCACGGCCGAAGACCAGGCCCTGGCGCTCGACGATCTGACCCCGCGCGAGATCGTGGCGGAGCTTGACAAGTACGTCGTCGGCCAACAGGCGGCCAAGCGGGCCGTGGCCATTGCGTTACGCAACCGCATGCGCCGGCAGAAGCTCGCGCCGGAGCTGGCGGAGGACATTATGCCCAAGAACATCATCATGATTGGGCCGACCGGTGTAGGCAAAACGGAGATTGCGCGACGGCTGGCGAAGCTGACCAACTCGCCCTTTCTGAAGGTGGAAGCGAGCAAGTTTACCGAGGTCGGCTATGTGGGCCGGGATGTGGAGTCGATCGTGCGCGACCTGGTCGAGATTGCGATCGACCTGGTGCGCGAAGAGAAGCTTGAGGAGGTGGAGGACAAGGCGGAGTTGCACGCCGAGGATCGCCTGCTCGACTTGCTGCTGCCTCCTACGCCGGCGGCGGCTACGGCGGCAAACGCTGCGGCGGCGACCGAGGTTCCGGGAACCAACGTGATCCAGCTGCCGGCCTCGATGGATACGACGAGCGCGCCGCCGGAGCAGGAGAGCCAAGCGGCCGAGCAGGCTAGCCAGCCAGAGACGAGCCCGGAGCGGACACGCGAGAAGCTGCGCGTGCAGTTTCGCGACGGCAAGCTCGATGAACGCACGGTCGAACTGGATGTGCGCGACCGCAACCAGCCGAGCTTTGAGCTGATCGCCACCTCTGGGCAGGAGGAGTCCGACATGAGCCTGAAGGATGTTTTGCCGGGACTCTTCGGCCAGCGCACCAAGAAGCGCAAAATGAAGGTGGCGGAGGCTTTCGAGTACCTGATTCAGGAAGAGGAAGGCCGGCTGATCGACATGGACCAGGTGACGCGGCTTGCCGTCGAGCGCGTCGAGGACTCTGGCATTGTTTTTCTGGATGAGATCGACAAGATTGCCGGGCGCGAGGGCAGTCATGGCCCGGATGTCTCGCGTGAGGGCGTGCAGCGCGACATTCTGCCGATCGTGGAAGGTACGACGGTGAACACCAAGTACGGCATGGTCTCGACGGATCACATTCTGTTCATCGCGGCCGGGGCGTTCCATGTCTCGAAGCCCTCGGACCTGATTCCGGAGCTGCAAGGCCGTTTTCCCATTCGTGTGGAGCTGCAGTCGCTTACAGTCGGCGATTTCGTGCGCATTCTAACCGAGCCCAAGTCGTCGCTGGTCAAGCAATCGACGGCACTGCTTGAGACGGAAGGCTTGAAGCTGGAGTTCACCCCGGAGGCACTCTCCGAGATGGCCGAGTTTGCCTTTAAGGTGAACGAGACGACCGAAAATATCGGTGCGCGGAGGCTGCACACCATTATGGAGAGGGTGCTCGACGAGATCAGCTTTCAGGCTCCGGAGTTGATGAAGTCGTCGCGTGCGGAGACCTCGCAGGAAGGAGTGGTGGGCGAAGTTGCAGCATCCGCGCCGCTCGGTGTGCCAAGCGAGACGACGTTTGCGCCACTGCCGGTGTTCGAGCGCCGCAAGGAAGACGGCACGACGGAGAAAGTAATTGTGGTCGACCCGGAGTATGTGCGTCAGCAGGTTGCGGGTATCGTAAAGAATCAGGATTTAAGCCGCTATATTTTGTAGGAAGAGGCTTTCTTTTTGTAAGTAAGGAGTCTCTCGATTACATATTGGACGAGAGAGTCAGCGCACTTGTGCGTACGAAATCAGTGACCGCTTCAGGCTGAGAGAGAAGGACCAGGTGGCTTGCGGCGACTTCCTGTACCCGGGCGTTGATCCGCTTGGCTAACACCTGCTGTGTTGCGGGCGCAAGCACACGATCCTCCGTGGTGATGAGATAGGCGCTTGGCTTATGCTTCCACGCTGGATTGCGGAGACTTTGGCCGAAGCTGGCCGACTGCATGGGCTTTTGCGTCGCGACGGCGAGGTTGAGGTAGCCACGATGCAGGTCCTGTCCTAAGGCTTCGGCGGCCCAATCCGCCTGCAGCCAAAGATATCCGTTCGGATCCGTGTCGGACGGCTGAGGATAAGCGGTCGGGTTCATGCTGAGCAGCGAGGCGAAGACCTCTCCTTCCTCCGGCGCAAAGGCACAGACGTAGGCCAGTGCCTTGACTTTTTCGTGGTTGCCGGCCGCAGTAATGACGGCGCCGGAGTAAGAGTGGCCGACCAGCAAGATAGGACCGTTTGCGTGATCGAGCAGACGCGTGAGTGAGGCTACATCGCTGTCGAAGGACTCGAGCGGCAGCTGCGCGGTATGGATGCGAAAACCCTCATGGGCAAGCGGCATCAGGACCTTGGTCCAGACGGAGCCGTCGCAGTATGCGCCGTGAACAAAGACTATGGTGACTTTGGATTCAGACATGGATTACTCCTGTGTTCTATGTAAGTCAGTTGCTTGAAGCTAAGATGAGTCAGCGTGGTTTCGCATCATTTGTGCTGAGATTTACAAGGTTAGCCAACCACTGCGGAGCGGCGCTGATCCAAGTAAGAGTTAAGGAACGACTTTCCTTCGCACTGCATTTCTGCTTTCTGTAGTCCAGGTCCCAAGACTTATACGCAGGTCGATTACAACATAGGAGGCAATATGGATCATGGCATCATCTGGTGGATCATCGTTGGACTTATCGCAGGCTTTCTAACCGGCAAGATTATGAAGGGTAGCGGCTTCGGCGCGCTCGTCGACATCATTGTCGGTATTATTGGGGCGGTGGTCGGTGGCTTTATCATGTCGCATCTTGGTTTTGCAGGACAAGGTGGGTTGATCTATACGATTTGTGTGGCGGTGGTCGGGGCCGTGATTCTTACGTTCCTGTTGCGCTTGATCACGGGAAGACGGGCTTAGGGCTGGTTGCAACTTGCTGGATGCTGGGTTGCAGGGATAAAAGCAAATACGGGGATTCTGACTTCGTCAGAATGACGGCAAAACATAACTCTTCGTCAGAATGACGGCTAAACATAACTTAGTGCAAGAACGGGTCGCTTTTTTGCGACCCTTTTCTTGCTCGTTTGGTAAATGATTTAGGCGGGTTGACCGATCTCTGCGAGCCGCTTTTCCAGGAGTTGTTCCAACTCTTCAAGAGCCTTCGAGAAGCCTTCAATTCCTTCTTTTAGCTTGTCATGTGCCATCCGGTCTTTGGCGTGCATCTTTTCGAAGGTCTGCTGGTCCATTGGAATCTTCTGGATCTCCATCTGCTTGGACTTTGCTGGATCGAGCTTGCGTGGCAGATCGCTCTGCGTTGAATCCAACTCTTCCAGCAGCTTGGGGGCGATGGTCAAAAGGTCACAGCCGGCTAGCTCGGTGATCTCGCCGATGTTGCGGAAGCTGGCTCCCATGACTACAGTTTTATAGTCGAATTTCTTGTAGTAGTTGTAGATCGTCGTGACAGACTGAACACCCGGATCTTCAGAACCCTTGTAGTCTTTGCCGGTGTCCTTCTTGTACCAATCGAGAATGCGGCCAACGAAAGGCGAGACCAATGTGACTTTGGCTTCGGCGCAAGCGATTGCCTGGTGCAGGCCGAACAGCAGCGTCAGATTGCAGTGAATGCCGTCTTTTTCAAGTTGCTCCGCAGCCTGGATGCCCTCCCAGGTGCTTGCGATTTTGATCAGCACGCGATCACGGGAGATGCCGGCCTTGTCATACTGCGAGATGATGTCTCGAGCCTGATCCATCGTTTTTTGTTTATCGAAGGATAAGCGTGCATCCACTTCGGTCGAGACGCGACCCGGGACGATGTCCAGGATCTTGCGGCCGAAGGCGACGGCTAACGTTTTGAAGGCATAGGCCGCAACTTCTTTGTCGGTGGCGCGATCCCCGGCTTGCTGCCGGGCGGTCTTCAACACATCGTCGACGATGGAGCTGTACTCCGGCATCTGCGCGGCGGTGGCAATGAGGGAGGGATTGGTGGTGGAGTCCTGCGGCTTGAATTTTTTGATGGAGTTGATGTCGCCTGAGTCGGCGACGACCGTGGTCATATTGCGAAGTTGCTCCAAAAGCGTTGCCATAAAAACTCCTCTAATTTGAGATGCGTTTCCAGCAGATCTCGATGCTGCGCACCCAGTCATGCTACTCCGCGGCGAGCCGGTTGCGCAGAATACCGAGGCCCTCGATGGCGACTTCGACGAGGTCTCCGGCCTGCATGGGACCTACGCCGGCGGGGGTTCCGGTGGGAATGAGATCCCCGGGCAGCAAGGTCATAAAGGCAGTGATGTAGCGGAGCAACGCGGGGATGCTGAAGAGAAAGTCTGCGGTCGAGCCTGTCTGTCTGCGCTCGCCGTTGAGGCAGGTCGTCACGGTGACCGGCGCGCCGTAGGCCGGATCGATCTCGTCCGACACGAGAGGGCCGGCTGGGCAAAAGGTGTCGAACCCCTTGCCGCGCGTCCACTGTTCGTCTGATTTCTGCAGGTCGCGCGCGGTTACGTCATTGACCAGCGTGTAGCCGCGAATATAGGGCTTTACGTCTTCCTGGGCATCCAGCCTGCGGCAGCGCCGGCCGATGACGATGGCCAGTTCGCCTTCAAAGTCGATCCGCTTAGAGTTTGCGGGCATGCGTACGGTGCCTTCCGGAGCCAGGAGCGACGACGGCGGCTTGAGGAAAATCAGCGGTTCCTTGGGAATCTGGCTGCCGAGCTCGATGGCGTGATCGCGGTAGTTGCGGCCAACACACACGATCTTTGAAGGCTCGACTGGCGGCAGAAGCGAGAAGCTGTGAAGCGGTCTAGGCTGAAACGCGACGGCCTCTGGAGCCAAGGCCGAGCGATCTTCCTCCGGTGCGCGGAGCGGGCCCGCAGCCCAAAGCAAACCCTCGCGCTCTTCCACCGAGACATACACCGGACCCTCCGGGAGTGCAAGCTTTGCGTAACGCATCGTCTACCGTGCCTTTCTTCAGTTTGATTTTAGCTACGGCCGCGGCGTTTCCTGCACCTCGGCGCTCGGGCCACTCTCATTGCCGCGTCGATCGACTGCGGTAACGCGATAGGTATAGGTCTGCCCGGGCTCAATCTTCAGGTCGCGATAGGCTGGCGTGGAGATAGGGTCGGTGGTGATGCGGCGGAAGTCACCTTTTCCGGTGCGGCGATAGACCTGGTAGCCGAGCAGGTCGGTCTCGGCATTGGACTCCCAGGAGAGATCGATCGAGAGCGGCGCGCCGAAGCCTTCTCCCGGAATGGCGACCAGGCCCGTGGGCACATGGGGAGGGATGACATCGCGGAAGGTGATGCTGGCCGGCGGCGACGGCAAGCTGCGCAACGCAACGGCATGCCCTGCGACCTTCACGTCCATGACCCACTGCGCGGTGTAGGTATAGCTGGCGGCGTCGGTGACGGTAGGGTCGAGCAGGCCGTCCGGTGGCGCACCGGCTGCGCCAGGCTGGGGCGTACTGCGGAGAGTGACTACGCCGGAGGCTGGTTTCCCGCCATGCAACGGGCTCGGGCCTTTGGCGGCAGGAGACGTGGAGATCGGCGCAACCGGTCGTGCAGATGCGTTCGCGGTCGGCTCCAAGGTACGCTTCAGCTCAATGACCGCGGAGCCGGGAGCCGTGGACAGAGGCCAACGAACCAGCACGGCATTTCTGCGCGCAGAGAGCGTCAACGCTCCCACTGGAGGAGGAGCTGCTCCGGCTGCGGTCGAGACCGGGTCCGACTGCCCAGCCGAACGGCCTTTCGCATTCTGCAGCTCAACGCGATAGAGCAGCAGACGAGGAGGACCGGAGGAAAGACCAGGCGGCAGCGGGTCCGTGGCCGACGATGGACCGGGGACGACAGCAAGCTTCTGCACGACGGCACATGCTCCCCTGGGCGGCAGCTCCCGGCAAAGCAGCGCAGTGGTAGGCCCCTTGATGCGATCTCCATCGGTGGTGTTGAGCGGGCTTGTCCACGCGATGCGTACCGTGTTGCCGATCCGTTCGGCAGAGAGCCCGGAGGCATGCTCGGGTAAGTGCAACGAGGGAGGACGGGGCGGACCCGGACTGGCACAGCCCAGCGAGAAGGCAAGCATCAGGGTTGGCAGAAGCGGTAAGCGGGACATCCAGATCAGGCTAGCATCGACCTGCCGAAGGCAGGCAGGCGTTCAGGGTTTGCAGCCTGGATGTCCTCGCAGGCGGTGCAATTCACTGGCCAATTTCCCGGAACAAGACAAAATCCTGCGGAGGACTGCAACGTTTATATGGCGTGGTACATCTGTTTATGGTATGAAAAGTCTCACAAGCCGCGCACCCTTTACCATTCCGGACACGCCATTGCCCGCGCATCCGCTCCCGGAGGTTCCGCAAGACCTTTCGAATGTCGCCATCGATGGAGAAGCCGCTGAGTCGTTTATCGCGGAAAAACGGATAGGGGAAAGAATCAAATTTTTGCGTTTGAAAAAATCGATGGGCCTGGTCGAGCTGGGGCGGCATACGGGGCTTTCCGCAAGCTTTTTATCTCAGCTTGAAACAGGACGTGTTGTGCCTACGTTGCGCAACCTGGCGCGCATCGCCATGGTGTTTTCCAAAGACCTAAGCTACTTTTT
>CALMVK010000066.1:13874-32098 GCA_937873145.1 uncultured Granulicella sp.
TGCGCAACCTGGCGCGCATCGCCATGGTGTTTTCCAAAGACCTAAGCTACTTTTTCGATCCCGAACCGCAAAGTCTTTTCCGGGTGCATCGCAACAAGAATCGTGTACGTCTTCCCCAAAGCGGCGTAACCGATCCTACTTACTTTTTTGAGAGCCTCGGCTATCTTGTTCCCGACCGCCAACTGGACCCTTATCTAGCCGAGTTTCTACCGATCAAAGGCGACAAGCAACCTCGTTCGCACCAGCATGTCGGTGCCGAGTTTCTGTATCTTCTTACCGGCCAGATGGACATTCAGCACGGAGAAGTAACGCACCACATTGAAGCGGGCGACTCGGCCTACTTCGACGCCAACACGATCCACAGTTATGCCTGCAGCGGAGACGTTTCTGCAACCGCGTTGATCGTAACCCTTCACCAGCCGGTAGCTCCTCAGGTCCATGTGCGCGGAAGCTCACTGCCGGCTCGTACACGGAATAGTTTTGTGAACGGATTACTCGGAACGCTTCCGGATACAGGCACTAAGAAATCGATGCAATAGCTACTATCTATCCCCTCATCCTCTACTTTGTCCCCCGCCTGATTGTTAGGCGGGTTTTTATGTGCATCCTGAGCTGGATTTGGTACGGCGGTTCGCCCGCTTGCTCGGCCGGTGATCATAGGTGTCTCCGGCGACCTCACTCGCGGTGAAGCGAGTCGGCTGCTTCCAAAGAAGGCGAAAGAGTGCATCGGCCTCCTGCGATTCACTGTCGCCACTTGAAAAAACGCGGTGCCCTTGTCCAAGGGTCTCCGCAGTCATGGTCAGGAGTGTAAGTCTGGACGGAATCGCTATCGCAGCGGCACCGAAGTAGCGAAAGTCCTGGCTGAGCAGTACATGACCGTTCTTGTACATGGGGTAGCGGCCAAGATCGCGCAACTCATGGCGTTCATCCTGGTGGAGCGCGGAAAGACCGCGATGGCTGGCACGGCCGAGTTGCTGATGGAACTCGTAGATGCAATCTGGCCGATGTGTGAAGGCGCTTTCCGGCGTAAAGTAATCGCGCGCATCGACTCGTTCGCCAACAACGGCCGCATAGATGATCGCGCCTAACGGATACCCATCGCTATGGGCAAGCGCTCGACTTGTGATGCCCAGGATGCGGTCGCCGGGCTGGGCTGTACGGCGGATCGCCGGCTTGCAGATGGCCAAGGTAAGCAGAGCGGGCTGCCCAGGAGGAGGCTCAATGGCGCAAGGCGCTCCCCCGCGGTCGGAGGTGAGCTTGTAGACGAAGGTGCGGCGCGTCGAGGGAGGCATCTACCTCGATGCTATCGCGCCGACTGCGTAGCCAGCCGGTTCAAGACGGCTATGCGCACAACGGAGTTGCTCTGCAATCATGGCTCAGGCACTCAGCGCATGTTGACGCCGTCTGTCATGGCCGCGCCTCCTACGGTGCGGTCCTGCACCACCGATCTTGGCACAGCAGAGGGTGCGAATCTGCGGTAAACACTGATGTGGAAGCAGGCCTGCTGGAACTCCTCTTCCACATCGAGCTTGCCTTCCTGGATCAAAGGTGTGAGATAGGCGCGCATCCAGGCGATCTCCGCGAGGGAAAGACCCTTCTTGGCCAGGTCGACGGCCTGCCCGGTGAGATGGGGCGAAGCGGTTTCGCCTTCCGCAGGCGCGGCGTTTCCGTTGATCCGTTGCAGCCGGTGCTGGAACTCGACCGTTCGTACGGCGGAGTTGACCTGCAGCGGCGTACGGAAGTAAGCGTAGTGAGCAGCGGCCACAGAGCTGAGGAACTGTGCGGTCCAAGGACGGCAAAAACGTCGGTTGAGCGGCAGGCGGCTGTCAATCTGAAGGCCGGCGGCAGCAGGAATGGGCACTAACTGCCCACTGAGGCGCATGCGCTCCAGGTCCACGTCGTCCTGCACGCGGGTCAGCCCGTCCTGCTCCGCCATCACATTTTGCCGGATCAGGTTCTCATGCGATCCCTTCAGGGCCGGAAGCATGACGAAGGCTTCACGTTGCATGAAGAGGTTCGCTTGCGGAGAAGGCAGAACGACCGGCTCAATCTGCGGCTTAGGCGCTGTGCGGCGGGTGGAATTGCCAAGCCAAACCGGCTTCACGGCCGGAATGCGGGTACGCATCGTGGACGCGAGCGCAAGCGAACCAGAGTGCACGCGGCGTTTGCCATGCTGCGTGGAGGTGCCGACGGCATGGGAATGGGATTCAGCTTTGCGCCTGACGCTCGAACGAACAGCCGACACAGAGGAGTGCGCCTGCGCAGACCTGGATGGTTGAGACGCCGATCCAGAGGCTGGCTTGCGGGAATGGCTAGACGCGGCGGCTGGGACAGAACCCAGGACCGCCAACAGCACAAGTTTTACGGCTTGAGAGCGCATAGGGTGAAGAGGCGCGTCAGCCAGAGCACTCCTACCTTAGCTGAAGCCCCCTGCCCTATGTAAGTATTGAGGTTGATTCTGTTAATCGGCGAACTAATAGGAGAACAGATGCGGGGATTCTTCGCGGGTTTGGGAGTTGTGTCTATCGGGCTCATTGCATTGAGTTTAGGGACCGTGGGTGCACGCGAGGACGCGAGCCGGCCGGAGTACTACACCACCAAAGTGAAGCCAATCCTGGACGCGGACTGCGGCCGCTGCCACGAAGGAACCAGCCATCGCGGAGGCCTGAACATGGACACGCGGACAGCCATGTTGGCGGGAGGACATCATGGGCCGGCCATCGTTCCGGGCGATCCGGGAAAGTCGTGGATGGTGAGGCTGATCCGGCATGAAGGGCCGGCGGACGATCCGATGAACATGCCACCGAAGGCGGACAAGCTCTCGGATGCAGACATCGCGGTCGTCGAGACATGGATCAAGGCGGGTGCGGTAATGCCTCCGGACCCGCCTAAAACTCAGTAAATGGGTTAGGTTAGGTTGACGCTGTGACTGGCCAGGGCGGCGCGGACCTTTACGACGTGGGTGCCGTGGGTGCGGATCGCCTCGTGAAGGATCTGGCCGGTCACGCCAAGCTCTTTGGTCCAATAGTGGATGTCCGAGGCGAGTTTTGGGTTGATCTCGGTCTCACTGGAAGGAACCTTGTGACCGTGCTCGGTTTGGGGTTCTTCGATGGTGCCTTTGGCGATGATGTGTGTGTCGGACATGGGTTCCTCGTTCAAATCTCTTCTATTGTGGCAGATTGGGTGGGAGCGTGCGAAGCTCTCGGGGGATGCGGGCGCACGAGAGTGGGAGTGCGTCGGCTGGCAGAGCTTCGTATAAGTGGGTATGCGAATGATTCTGCTTACGTGTGTGGCATGCGGCAAACAGGCAGTGGTACGAGACAATCCCGAGGAGACGCGGAATCGAACGTGCACGTGCACAAACGCAATGGTGCAAAAACGAATGCCGGGAAGCGTGCTGTAAGGCTGCTTGCGTTAGGAGTGGAGGGACGATGAGTCGAGGATCGAGGATGACGGAGCACCCGCGCGTGCTGGTAGAGGCGGCACGGCTGCAAGCCATGGGAGTAGAGGAGCGGCTTGGGATGGGGAACGATTCCAGGATGAGCGCGCAAGAGATGGACCGGATCGAGCGCGAGCTGGTTGAGGATGAGGACCAGCTGGCAGAGATGGAAGCGCTGATGCGGTAACTCGTATAGCCCCACATCTTGAGGCGAGATGTGGGACCACCCGAGCGTTGATCTACTTGTTGAGGTCGCGGAGGGTGTCGCTGACCGCATGGGCGGCTTGGCCGGCGGTATCCTTGACAGCTCCCACAGCCTGGTCGACGACGCCTTCGCTCTGGAGCTGATCGTCGCCGGTGAGCTTGCCCGCGCCTTCCTTGAGTTTGCCGCCAAGATTGCCACCGGTTCCGGTGACGCGCTGCTCGGTTCCCCAGGCGCTGGTTTTGCTGGCGGCGTCTTCAACGTCGTCACTGGCACCGGCGTACTGGGTGGAGGGTTGGTTGGCAACGACGTAGACGAGCAGGCCGAGCGATACGCCGGCGATGATCCAGGGTAGGGTTTTCATAAATGTTCTCCTTGGGACATTGTATGCGGGGTGTGGCTGGCGGGCTGATGATCACCCTCACTCAAAGAGAAAGTTGCATCGTCAAAGTCGAAAACAGAACTGCCTTTGCAATCTCGTCCGGCTTTTCGGTATGACCTCTTCCACAGCCGTTCCTTCAGCACCTTCCGCACCTCCAGCAGTTTGGCTGCATGCGCAGAGATGCGCCACGCACCCCCGCAACGGACGGTCGCGCTTCAGCTTTGCAGCAGTCAAGATCCAGCGGCATCCCCTGAACCCTGCCATTTCTAGGCATTTTACTCATCCCCCAAATTCTTGAGAAATCTTGATTCCGCGGCAAAGCTCGTCAAGACGGCGCAACAGGGGCAGATGCACTCTGTGCATGAAACACAGCCAAGCCGTTCTTTCGGTGAGCGCAGTTCCTCTGTCACAGCCTGTTCTTCTGGCACATTCAGCCTTGTGACAGCGGTCCATCGACCTCTTACACCACCCCCATTGCAGCAAGGAGAAACGAGACCATGACCAGCCCGGCGTCCCTGCCTCATCTCAATACCAACCCTGAGCCGTTACCCCGTCGTCAACAGGCGGACACATTTTTCAAAGCTTTGCTGGACACGTCTTTTACCACTTTCATCGTGCCCCGGCTCATCCGCTTTCTGTATATGTTCTTCATGGCTGTCGGGGTTCTGGTGGCTCGGGGATCATCGTAACCGCTTTCAGCGTCCATGCCGCGCTGGGATTTGTTGCCTTGTTGTTGTCGCCTGTCGTGTTCTTGCTTGTGCTGATCCAGGCGCGCGTGACGCTGGAACTCATCGCCATTGTGTTTCGGATCGAGCAGAATACTGCTCGCCTGCAGACAGGAGCGGAGTAAGCCATTCCTCCGGCGCCGGCACTCTTGCCCCAGGCTTCGCGATCGAAAGATTTTGAAAGGAGATTCACTATGCGCGTCCCACTCGCCCCGGCCGCCCTACTGGCTGCAGGCCTGCTTGGCTGCAACCACAAAACCGCCAACGACGGCAATCTTACCGACGGCCTCAATCACTCGCTGGCTTATACCCAGCCGTGCCCTGCCTACACTGCCAGCTTCGACCCAAAGGCTATCAGCGGAACCCTCTCACCACCGGCATGGTGCTGACCAGCAGCGGCTGGCGCCTGCCGGACGACACCAACCCCTAACCGCGCCTCCAACCCAAGCCGAAGGAGCACTCAGATGACTCGCACTCTTATTTTTCTTGCCCTGTGGTTGTGCGCCTTGCTTGCGCACGGGCAACAGAGCACGGTAGCTCCGTTAGAGCCTGAGTACCGCGACCAGTACACCATCCTCACCGGCGGCCGGCTGCTGCCGGTTGAACGCGAGACCGCTATGATTGAAACGCAATCGAAGACCCATTTCGTCATTACGCCCTCATTCAGCTCGTTCCAGACAATCCGAGGCGCGGCCTCCCCTGTGCGCGTCACCCCTTCCGCCCACTTCTTCGTGAAGCTGGCGATCAGCGATCAAGACCCTGCCACGATCATCCACCTGCGTAAACTCGTTGCCGGCAAGGAGGACCGTCGCATTCCATATATGACCATTCGCGGAAGCCTGGTCCCGTTTTCCGGGATGAAGCACGAACGTCCTCCTGACGACAGCATCCCGTTTACGGTACAGAAGTATGGCGCCGGATCGCTTGAGATCATTCCGAATGTGCCACTCACACCCGGCGAGTACGCCTTTATCAACGCCAACCAGGCCCAGTGCTTCGGTGTGGACGCCGGCAGTGCGGCACAGGCCATGGGCGAAAGCGGGAAGGCGCAGCCAGCGCGCACAACGCAGCCCGCAAACACGACGGCGGCGATCTGGCGGCTGCAACCCGTGGATAAAAGTAACCCCAATGGGGAGATACGCACGGCTGTGCTGGCCGGCACAGTGGAAGCGCAGGGAAGGCGATACCCGGCTCAGCTCTCCATGGGCTGCAACCTATTTCACTACACCGACTCCACGCCGCTGATGGGGGAGCTGCAAATTTACTTAGGGCTCCCACGTCCACTGAATAATCTGCTGGCAGGTGACTTCAGCTGTCAAGGAGATGGTGCGTCCGGCTCGCCCTCGGTTTACACCGAGATCGGTTCCACACACATTCCGGCAAGAAACGCCTGCTTTGACGATTGGAGCGTGCAGACAGGTGAGGCTAGCCCAACCATCGACGTCGGGCTGATCTACGAGCCTAAACTCGTGCAATCGCTGCTGGATACACCGGGAGAGCCGTTGGCGGTTCACATCCGGACCGAGCCTGCCAAACCCGACAACCTTGTGGCACGCTTCTCCCTTCCACAGCAGAACGCAGCCACACAAGCCATCCTGAAGCCCTGCATCGATTGGATGACCGCTGCGCGCCAAAAAGAACTGGACAGTATGGTCATCGCCTGTCCTGCGTTGGAGGGCGCTACCCTGAGTGAGGTGGCTGTGGTGAGTGGTCCCAGAAGAAAACCCGTGGCAGCGGACCCGGAAAACGATATCGGCGCAGTATGGTATCTGCGGCCTGCAACGAAGACCAGACAGGTTCCGTCGCAACGCCTTCTGGTATGTGGCTATCAAAATGCCAACGGAGCAGTGCCAGAAAAGAAAACGCTGCTTATCCCCGCAACGGCGTCGACCTGTGTCTTCCGTACGGACAACTACACTAACGAGCCTTACGGGATCTGCACTCGCTGATTCTGCACAAGAAATCGAAGGCGTGCAGTCTGCCCTCGCAGTTACTTAGTTTCATAAGGCTCGAGGATTCAAAGACGGCACCTGGACGTTATGAGTTGAGCGAAACGCAGTGGCAGCGGATCAAGGACTCGCTGCCGGGTCGTGTGGAGCATGTGGGCCTGTCCTGGCCTTGAGTCCGGGCAGCAGTACATCCGCACCGTTCAGTTCGCACGTCTGTCCGGCGGTTCGATGCAGTCGTATCGGGTTGCCGAGCGCGTCCACGACCGCGTGGATCTTCGTGCTCAGTCCACCCTTGCTGCGGCCGATGGCTTGTTCGATCCTCGCGGCCGCCGGTGTCATCCGTAACAGTCAGGGCGGAGACCCTGACCTGTCCTGGTGCACGCAATCAGCTCTCGCGAGCGGGCATGAAGTGTTCGTTCCAGGGGAAGCGGCTCACCGTTGGAGGAAGAAGGCCTTCACCTCACCTGAGTTCGAAGCCGACCCGGACAGCTTTCGTTATCTCGCCTGGACCAACGAACGAGTGGCGCAGATCAATGAGACGATCCGGCGATGGCGGTACGGCGAGAACATCCCGACACCTTTCATGCCGGACGAAAGTGCACTCTTTCGCCAGCCGCTCAGTCTTTGATACTCGTGGCGAAGCTGATGAAGCTCTCACGGCAGCAATACCTGCACGATCACCTCCGCAGAGCGTTCGGGCCAAGTGATATGAATGTGACGGCAACTATTGCTGCACGGCTCAGGCAGGTTTTTCAGTCCCTCTCAAAGTGTTCGTCTTCGGTTTCGCGAGTGGCAATGGAACTTGGTATGCCGGACGCCACACTGCTCGAAGCGAACCTTTCGGGTGAGCAACCACTTGCGTTTACGACGGCCAGGAGACTCTGTGATCTGCTAGGAGTGCATCCGGAGTGGCTGCTAGAAGGGAAATGGTCCCCCTTTTATCAAATGCCACGATTTCGCAATGCAGACGACTGTCTAAAAATGTTGGCAAGGAAGGAGCTCCGGTCTATAGGGGGTGCTGCTTTTACCTCTTGGTACTTCCTGCTTTCGGATGAGCCCGACGGACGAGCAGCGGTTTATGGGTACGCCTCGGATACGCCCTGGCGGCTGGAACTGCTGCTGCGTGAAATCCCCATCACGGACAATGTTGGTGCCGGGGGATCGCAGCAGCTTTTCGATTTTGGATTGCTCTGCGCCTCTTTAGAGCCGAGGTTTGAGTACCCACGGTTGATTAAGACAGGCTTTGATAGCTGGGGCAGAGTACTGAATCGGAATCGTTTCTATGAGGTTGTTGGGGGACAGGAGCATCCTGGCTTGTCAATGAGAGAGGAACAAGGTCACGTGCCTTGGGCAGAAGACCTGGCAGACATGCAGTACAAGAGTCGAGCTTATAGCGAGAGTTTTCTGAGAGGGCGGGATACGTTTCGGCTAATTGCAAACGAGAAAGGCATCCAAACAAACTCGGAACTTGCTGAACACATCAAGAAGACAGTCAATAGGAATGCGTGCTGAAGGCGCGGCCGGAACGGCGCAGTTCTGAAGTGACGCACTTCCGTGGCGTACGAAATGCTGGGTACGCCGTTTTAGGTTTTCAGGTTGGGGGGGTCAGGTTTGCTTTTGAGTAAGGTTCATATTGTGAACTTTCGGGCAGTCTTCGTCAGAACGGTTTTTACAACTTAAATCTGGCTGTGACCAGCAGCTATAATGCGACAAATAAAGATTTCCCTAGGGTGTATCGACTCATTGTGCGAGCCATCTCCAGCAGCAGGCGAGTGTGACTGTGGCATGGAAGTTCTGTTTGAGCTTGTCGAAGCGTGTAGCCAGGCCTGCGGAACTGCTGCTGGAGGTGGGCGAAGGTCCTTTCGACCGCGTGCGTGCCTACTGAGCTGTCACGCCGGTGCCAAACCCTGCAAGACAAACTATATTTGTAGCCACCACTACAATTTTCGCTACGATGTTGCGCGCAAGTGCTTCTGAGTCGCTCTACTCGCCAAGCTTTCCATTGGTCGGGGCGGAGGGATTCGAACCCCCGACCCTCTGGTCCCAAACCAGATGCGCTACCAGACTGCGCTACGCCCCGACTCCTTCTAGACTATCGCACTCCTGCGTACCAGGTTTGAGTCCACGCCCAGATCGAATCTGTTACCGCATCTTCACGAACGACAGTACATGCGCCGCGATCCAGCCGAACAAAAGCAGAGGCAGCAGGATTAGCCCCAGCAAAACCAGCAGAGCAGCACTCAACAGAAGCCAGTCCGTCCACGGCCGGCGAGGCTTCTCTGCCGGTGCCGCGATGCCCAGGGACTGCGTCATCAGCGCATAGTTGCGGCGATTGGCGCGGAACCAGATGTCGAACAGGTCCCCCACCACCGGCAGCGAGCCGACCGCAGTCTCGATACCGACATTCAGCATCATGCGCGCGAGGGTCGCCCGCGGGACGCCGCGCACCCAGGCGGCAAGGATCAGCACACAGGAGGCAAGGCCTCCCGCGACGTCGCCCACCCCTGGAATGAAGCCGACGATGCCATCCAGGCCGAAGCGGAGAGAGGTTCCCGGAATGCGAATGAAGTCGTCCAGAAGATGAGAAAGCCGGTCCAGATTGCGGTCCGAGAAGACGCCGCCGCTCGGTTTCGATCCCGGCGCGAGGATCTCGGGTTTTGCGGAGATGGCCATACGTGTTCTCCCATCCTGTGCTCGAAGCCCGTCTCTGTGCTCGAAGCCTGTCTCTGTCCTCGAAGATAGATGCCTCCAGGGAAGATGCATGCGCCGGAGCAGCGGTAGGGTATACTAACCGTGATACGGCGGCTATAGTTCAGTGGCAGAACGCCGCTCTGTGGCAGCGGATGTCGTGGGTTCGAAACCCACTAGCCGCCCCAATCACCTTCAAGTCTCGTACCCTCAAGGATGTTCATGCGGTCTTCCGGCTTCTGGTTGCGTCTGCTGACAGGAGCGGAAATCACCGTTCTGTCCGCATCTCTTGTTCTGCTCATTGGGTTCTCGGTTCACAACCGGATGCAGAGCAACTCGTAGGGCTCTTGCCCGTCTCCCGCTCCATGCGCCTGTTCGTTGGCACCTCCGGCTGGGCTTACCCCAAGTGGAAGCCGGAGTTCTACCCCAAGGGCGTGCCGGCGAAGAAGTTTCTCAACTTCTATGCGTCCGTCCTCGGCTCGGTAGAGGTCAACTACACGTTCGGCTCGATCCTGAAGCCGGGGCAGTTGCAAAGTTGGCTGGACGAGACTCCAGCGCACTTCCGCTTCACCTTCAAGGCTCCGCAGCGTATCACGCACTTCAACCGTCTCCATGCCTGTGAAGACGCGCTCGCCGCCTTCTTCGCGTCCTTGGCTCCCGCGCAGCAGGCCGGCAAACTAGGCTATATCCTCTTCCAGCTTCCGCCCAGCCTGCAGGCCGATCTTTCGCGTCTGGCCGCCTTCCTCGCCGCGCCGGCGATGCAGCACCCGCAGGCCTCCCGCATCGCCTTTGAGTTCCGTCACCCCTCGTGGTTCAACGAAAAGACTTACACATTGCTGCGCGAGCATCAGGCCGCCCTGTGCATGGCCGAATCGGACGAGCTGCAGACGCCCGAAGTGCATACCGCCGCCACGTTTACCTGCTTCCGCCTGCGCTGGCCAGGAGGGTACACTCCCGAGCAGATTGCCGCCTTTGCAGAGCGCTTTCGCCTGCTCGCGCAGAGTCGAGAGGTCTTCGTCTACTTCAAGCATGAAGACGCACCCACCGGCGGGCTGAACGCCTTGGCCTTATTGCGGAGTCTGGCGGAGTGAGTGCCGCGGCTTCGTTCCAGCCGGCGCCCTTTGTTCCGCGCCGAGGCTTTCGCAACGGCCACGTCCAGACCATCCTCGGCAACTTCCTGCCGCGTCCGGACCCTCTGCCACCGCCCTCTTCTGAGCTGGTGGAGGTTGCTCCCGCCACGCAGAGCCAGCTCGCCAGCCATGTGCTCTGCCACTGTCACTGGCAGCCGGAGGAGGTGCGCGCGGAGCGGCTCACCGTCATCCTGCTGCACGGGCTGGAGGGCTCATCGCACTCGCAGTACGTGGTTGGCAATGCGGGCAAGATGTGGCTGGCCGGCTGCAACATCGTGCGCATGAATATGCGTAATTGCGGAGGCACGGAGTCGCTCTCGCCCACGCTCTATCACTCCGGGCTTTCGAGCGATGTGCGCGCGGTGCTGGCGACGATGGTCGCGCGCTTCGGCCTGCGTCGCGTGGCGTTGGTCGGGTACTCCATGGGCGGCAATCTGGTCCTGAAGCTGGCCGGCGAGCTGGGCGCAGAGCGGCTCGCCGATCCAGCCCGGACGAACCCGGTTCCGGAGCTGTGCGCGGTGGCCGCGGTCTCTCCCGCGCTCGATCTGGCGCAGTCCGCGGATGCATTGCACCTCTGGCAAAATCGTATTTACGAGCGCCGCTTCCTGAAGGCGCTGATCCAGCGTTTCCGCCGTAAAGTCGGCCTCTTTCCGCAGGTCTACGATCCCTCTCGCGCCGACGGCCTGCACTCTCTGCGCGACTTCGACGAACACGTCACGGCTTTTTATGCGGGCTTCGCGGGAGCCTCCGACTACTACTTCCGTGCGTCCGCGGCGCGCGTGCTCGAGAGCATCGCCGTACCCACGCTCATCCTGCACGCCCTCGACGATCCCTTCATCCGGCTTACCGCGGAGAGCCGCGCCAAGATCGCACAGAATCCGTGGATCACGTTGATCGAGCCGGAGCACGGCGGCCACTGCGCTTTTCTGGCCACGCCCCGGCCCGCTGAGGGCGACGATGGCTACTGGGCGGAGTCGACCGTGCTCTCGTTCTTGCAAGCTCAGCTTCCGCCCGCGAGCCGTGCACCGCACCCGGCAGCCGGCGCATAACCCGTTATGATGGAAGCTGATGCGTGGGGAATGGTCGGCTCAATGCGGCGCAGAGGATCCGGTTCTGGTGGTGCCGTGGTCGAACCCGGACGATCCCACCGGAAGTTGTCCCTTCGTCGATCTGCGCGAAAATCCCTATGACCTGGACCTGATCCCCGAGGCCGAGCTGCATCCGCCGCTGATGCAGGCTTTACGGGCGCTGAACGGGGGCCGCTCTCCGGTCTTTACGGCAAAGTGCGACGCCTGGGCGATGGATGCCGAAGAGCTTGCGGCACTCGCGCTGGAATTTGACCTTCCGCCGGCCGACGCACCTTGCGGCTTTATGAGCTATTTGGACGTTCTATGGCGGGAGCGCGCCTTGTTCGTCTCTTCCTATCACCAGCAGCAGCGGCTGGATCGACTGATGCGTCTGCTCGAGCCGCTCGACCACGCCTACGCGCTTGTGGAGTGTGTGCTGCGGCCCGCGCTGGTGGATCTGGTCGGCCCCCAGGAGGGATTTGCCGTCACCCTCTACGTGAAAGCCGCGGGAACCAACGCTGCAGAGGCGTACCAGCATTGGTCGCAGGCGCTTGAGGCCGTGGTCACCACAGTCCGCGGCAAGGATCTCTCCTTCGTCTAAGCCCCCGCGAACGATACAATCTGGATACGTCCCGCCACGGGCGAGTAGCTCAATTGGATAGAGCACGAGCCTTCTAAGCTCGGGGTTGCAGGTTCGATCCCTGCCTCGCCTACCATCTTCTGCCACGCGTTTGCGAAGATAAGTAATTGGACGCGGTGCACAGGGATGAAGAATAAATACGGGGATTCTGGCTTCGCTAGAATGACGGCTTGCAGGAGAAAGCTGCAGGGCAACTGAAATGTGCTTTGGTTGCGCAGCCTTCCGTAAGCCCATCAGTGAGCCGGACACACGTCCATCCGCTTGTACGATCGCAGCAGCAACGCAAGGTCACGCTTCATCAGCGAGATGCGCCCGCTGACATCCCCCAGCATGGCGATCCTGTCAGTCAGATCGCCGATCGAGATTTTTACGTCCTTCTCGCCGCTCGTGGTCAGCACCACAATCTTCTTTTCTTCTTTCGCGGCGTCGGTTGAGTCCAGCCGGCCCGCCGCGGCCCACTCTTCCTTCAACTGCTCCAGCCGTGTGCCGTGCCGCGAGGCCTGTCCCGGAGGCACGCTCTTCAGATATTCGAGCACCACCGCAGGGTAGTGCGTATTCAGCACCGCCGGCCGGTCGAACAGCGGGGCAAGCATATTCGGAACTTCCGCGACCGATTGCTCCGGACCGTGCGCTTTACGGACGGCCAGGTAGGCCAGCAGGGTAGAGGTGGCGCCCGACCCAATGCCTACACCGTCCCCTACGTTGTTGGTTCGGTTGCCCAGACTGGTGAACTGACTTACGCTCACCGCGGCGCCGATGCCGGAGCCGGTAATCAGCGCGGCCGCGTTCAACTTGGCTACAGTCTTGTCGCGGCTCGATCGAAGTGTCGTCTGCAGGTTTCCAAGCTCACCGCGTTCATTGTCGATCTCCGCGACCGCACTCTCTACATCGAGCTCCGACCCCTCGATCGACTCCAGCAGGGACTGGCGCAGCGTCAGTTCCGGGAGCGTCGCCGCGGCGTTGCAGGCTGCATGGCCTTGCAGGTCCTGCAACGTGCGTAAGCGTTCGGTCATGCCGAGGATGTCCGCGACCTGCTCGATCTCGGAATGCTGCGTCTCCGGACCCTCCAAAGCATAGGTTGGCACCTGCGTCTGCGCGGCAGCAGGGTGTGCGCCCAGCCACCATACCGCTAGCAACGCTGCGGCCGGCAACCGGCGCAAACGCACAGAGAATCTCTTCAAAAAGGCGTACATTCTTCGGCTCGCGCTCATGGGGTTGGGTGCACTCCGCTTGCCGTGGTTGGCAAGCCCTCGTCCTGGCGTCGTCGGGTGTCGGCTGCGTCGAAGATGGCGCTGATCTGCGGAGACAAGGGGTGATCCGCCTGCGCCACCAGAAACGACACCTGCCACATCTGGTCGTTGCTCAGGATGTGCTGGAAGGACGGCATGCCGGTGAGCCGGATGCCATTCTCCACCTTCCAATAGGAGACGTTCGGCGCATCGTCACTCACGCCGACCACGCCATCTTTATGCTTGCGCCACAGTTGCGGAGAGGTCGGATACTCCCATTTGCCAAAGCTGCTGTCGAGATGTGGCGAGCCGTGACAGATCGCGCAATGTTCGACATACACCTGCGCTCCCGCGACCAGGTCATGCGCTTCCGGTGTCGTCGGAGGGGTAACCAGGTCGCGATGAATGCGCGCATGCAAAGGAATGTGGACGATCGTCTTCTCGTCAGGAAAAGGGTGGTCAGCCGTCGCAACCGGAGGATTGCCGTAACGGATGTAAAGGTAGATCGCCCCGGCCATGCAGGGAAAGGCCAGGAGAAAGCCCAGCAAAGCGAACCATGCGGCTCTTCCGGAGGTGTTTGGAGCTTGCATAGACATTCCTTGTACGAAGTATAAAAGCTTACGTGCTGGTGGCTTGGCGTGCGGATGGCCTATGCCGCGCAAACGGTTTGGCTGCAGACTCAGATGCGTCTTTCTAACCCCGTTGCCCTACGCTTCAAGCAGCACATCGGTCGGGTCGCGTTCGGGCGGGTCGCGTTCGGTCGGATCGCGTTCGGTCAAAGGACGTGCTTTGTCTTTCCTTCCCGTTGCATGGCGCAAGACCGCGAGCGC
Source organism: uncultured Granulicella sp. (assembly GCA_937873145.1). Taxonomy (GTDB): domain Bacteria; phylum Acidobacteriota; class Terriglobia; order Terriglobales; family Acidobacteriaceae; genus Edaphobacter. The sequence goes on from CALMVK010000066.1 coordinate 28,156, forward strand.
CATGAAGCCGAGCGCCAATCCGCAGATGCCGTTCCAGCCGAAGCGCTCCCAGGCACGAGTCGAAAGCCACGAGCCGATCGCCGCGCCGGAAAAGTAGAGGACCATGTACACCGTGTTGAGCCGGCTTCGGGCTGAGGCGTCGATGCCGAAGATGCGGGTCTGGTTCGCAATCTGGGTCAGTTGCGCGCCGACATCCAGCAGCACAACGCCCACCACCAGCGCGGCTAGGTGCAGCAGCGTCGAGGCATGCATCGCGACCGCACCCCACAGCAGCACGTACGAGAAGATGAGGGTAGACAAGCCCAGCGTCACCACAAAACGCGATCCGCGGCGATCCGCAAGACGGCCCGCAGCCGAGGCAATCAGCGCACCCGCCGCGCCGACCACGCCGAAGCTGCCGGCGGCGCCAGGCCCTAGCCGATAGTGCGAGTCCAGCAAAAAGGCCAGCGTGGTCCAAAAGCAACTGAACGAGGCAAACACGAGCGCGCCAATGACCGAAGATTCGATCAGCAGAGGCTCGGTCCGGGCCAGGGTCCACAGACTGCGCATCGCCGCACCGTAAGCCAGCGAACGCCGCGGAGGTAACCGCGGCATCTTGCGCCACAGCAGCGGCACAAAGGCCGCGTTGATCACAGCCGCAATCACATACACCCAGCGCCAGCCGTCGATTTTGCTCACCCAGCCGGCAAAGGTACGCGCCAGCAGCACGCCTAGCAGCAATCCAGTCATCACGATGCCGATGGCCCGGCCGCGCTGCGTGTCGTCCACCAGATCGGGCGCGATCGGCAGCACGACATGCGTCACCGAGGCCAGCAGGCCCATCACCACGCTGGCCAGGATCACCATCGGCAGCGAGGGCGCGAGCGCCACCAGCAGCAAAGCCACGGATACTCCGGCGTACATGCGCATCATCAGCGCACGCCGCTCCAGTACGTCGCCCATGGGTACGAAAAACAGAATGCCGCAGGCGTAGCCGATCTGTGTCGCCACGGCCACAAGACCGATCCGCTCAGGGGTCGCGCCAAAGGTCTTGCCCATCTCGCTCAGCAGCGGCTGGTTGAAGTAAATGGACGAGACGCCCACCGCGCAGGCAAGCCCCAGCAAAGACAGCGGCGCACGACGCACCGCGGAACCTTCAGGAGGGCGCACAGGAATCGCCTCAATGAGCGGGCTCGGAGAGGCCGCGTCGGTTAAGCCTGGAATGGTTGAGCTTGGACGAACTAAGCCTACATGAGTTGAGCCCGGACGAACTGGGGCAGGATTGGGTTGACTGGCCATGCAGAGATTCGCCCCTGCCCTCAGTGTACCGGAGCCAGACGGCCGCCGCCCCGGCCACAGTCGCCCGTTTCTACCAGCTCAAACGCGCTGCGTCTACCCGCTTGCCGTTGCGCGCGACGATTTCCAGTTTCTCCGTCGCCAGAATCCGGCGCGCCTGCTGCCGGGCATGCGCCGCCCACGGCCCAATCGGATCCAGGCGAAGGTATGCTGTCCAGTGCCGCAGGGCGCGGCGAAGCTGCTCCAGCCGCTCAAACGCCAGGGCCAGATTGTAGTGCGCGTCGGCATACTGCGGAACGAGGACAATGGCGCGTTCATAAGCGTCGATCGCCTCGGGCAGCCGCTGCATCTCGTCCAGCACATTGCCCAAATCGAAGAACGCCAGCGCATACTCCGGATCGGCCTCGGTCGCATTGCGATACATCTGCTCGGCACGCACAAAATCGCGCTGGTTATAGAGAATCGTACCGAGATTGATGCAGGCCGGCGCGTGGTCCGGCTTAGTCTCAAGGATCTGCTCGTAGAGCGCGATCGCCTGCGTCAGCGTTGCGGCGCTCTCTTCCATCTGCACCGCGCGGATGAATCTGTCCTGCAATGCGGCTGCGGCCAGCGAAGACGCCGCGCTGCGGCTGCCGTGCGTTCCGGTAGAGAGCATCTGCACGGGACGGCCTTTGGCGGTGGCAAAATCGAACGTCAGTTGCTGCGTCAGTGCATCGACCAGCGCACCGCCATGGCGAAACGCCAACCGCGTACCCCGGCGCACGGCACTGGTCTCGGCCAGCGCGTTGCCCATGCCCGCCACGCGCTCAATTGCCTCCACCTGCACCCGGATGCTGCGCGCGGAGATCCGCTGGGCCCGCATCTCGCGCAGCGCCCGCAGACGCGTAAGGTGCGCGAACGAGTACCCTTCGTCCTCCGCCAGCACCGGCAGCAGCCCCTCCCGCTCCCAGGAAGCCAGTTGCCGGGAGTGCAGATGCAGAATGCGAAGCACGTCTTGACGGGAGTAGTGCGTCATGGGAAAAAGGGAGAGTGCAGGGAAGCCGTACGCCTGGGACATCAAGCTCTCTTCGCAGTATCCGACGGACCTTTAGCCGGAGCAAGAGCCTTTGCCCCGCAAGCTGCACAAACTAGTGGATTTCCTGTACCAAACGAGATTCTTGCCAGAGCATTTGCGCAAGCGCACGCGTGTGCCCACAAAAGGGCGCTCCTAAACGAAACCACCGCATGCGATGGAATGGCAGGTCTGGTCTGGATTTGATCTGGAGTTTGTGGGAATGGAGCCGATGAGCGGAGTTGAACCGCTGACCTACTGATTACGAATCAGTTGCTCTACCAACTGAGCTACATCGGCCTGCCGCATCCTATTCTAAAGCATATCCTTACCTGTGTGACGAACGGGAGCTACGCCTCCGCGCCCGGCGCTCTCGTTCGCATCGAATCAACGTTCTGTGCGTTGGCTGCTCCGCAGAACGCCCCTCGCCGATCGAAGGAGTCCCGATGCCTGTTCGTCCTCGTTTCGTTCTTTTACTCTCCTCCGTGTTCTCCGCAGCCTGGCCGCTCGTCGCCCAGCAAGCTCCGCCACCGGCCGGCCCACCCGCCATCCATTTGAATGTGGCCGTGACCGAAAAGTCCGGCGCTCCGGTTCCCGGCCTCACCGCACAGGACTTCACCCTGCTCGACAACAACGTGGGCACCCCCATAGCAGCGTTTCGCGCGGCAACGCCTGCCTTGGAACCGGTGCAAGTTGTGATTGCGCTCGACGCCGTCAATACACGCTTTACCGAGGTGGCCTATGAGCAGGGTCAGCTGCAAAAGTTTCTGAAATCGAATGAGGGCAAGCTTGCCTATCCCACCAATCTCGCCGTCATCACCGACACGAGCGTGCAGAACGAGCAAAGCTTCACCACCGACGGCAACGCGCTCAGCGCCTCGCTCGACCATTACTCGGCCGGCCTGCGCATCCTTCACCGCGACTCGGGGATCTACGGGGCCGATGAGCGCCTGGACCTCTCGCTAAAGGCCGTGCGCCAGCTTACGAGTTACGTGGCCGGCCTGCCGCCCGGACGCAAGATCCTCATCTGGCTCTCACCCGGATGGCCGCTGCTCTCCGGCCCGCGCATCCAACTCGATTCCAAACAGCAGCAGCAGATCTTCGCCAACATCGTCTCTTTTTCAACTCAACTGCGCGCAGCCAACGTGACTCTCTACAGCATCAACCCGCTCGGCGCCGAAGAGGGTGTGTTTCGTGCCAACTACTACCAGGAGTTCGTAAAAGGCATCAAGAGCCCCGGCAAGGTTGATCTCGGCGACCTTGCCCTGCCGGTGCTCGCGCTCCAAAGCGGAGGCCTCGCGCTCCAGGGCAGCACGGATATCGCCGGCATGCTGCGCCGCTGCTTCGACGATCTCCAATCCTGGTATGAGGTCAGCTTCCTGCCACCACCGGCAGATACGCCCGAAGACTACCACCACGTCGAGCTCAAACTGGACAAACCCGGCCTGTCCGTCCGCACCCGCGACGGCTACTACACCCAGCCGGTCTCCTCGCTGCTTCGGTAAGCTGCGCGGGTCTGCTTTCACGGTAGGTTACAGAAGAAAAGGCCGCCCGGCAAAAGGCGGCCTCTTCGTTGGGAGAATAGTTCCGAACGGAGGCAAAGCCATCCGAAGCTTT
>CALMVK010000066.1:32108-36193 GCA_937873145.1 uncultured Granulicella sp.
ACAAACCCGGCCTGTCCGTCCGCACCCGCGACGGCTACTATACCCAGCCCGCCCCCTCGCCGCTCCGGTAAGCTCTCACGGTAGGTCACAGAAGAAAAGGCCGCCCGGCAAAAGGCGGCCTCCTCGTTGGGAGAATAGTTCCGGACGGAGGCAAAGCCATCCGAAGCTTTCTGGCGCAAGAATATGAGCGCCAAAATACAGTGTCAAGGCGGAAAAGCACAGTTTACAACTGCTTGATCTTGAACGGCTTAGCCCGACGGCTGCAAAGAAATTCAGCGCTCACTGGCATTGCCGGGTACGCCGGCAAGAATCGTTCATGGACGACGACTTTGTGGAGAACCCGTCTTTGGCCCTCAAATTGCACCGTGTATTGTGCAGCAGAGTTCCCGTTCCACTTCCTTCGCCTAACGCCCTTGCCGACCCGCATCCGAACCCGGAGGCGAGAGCAGCGGAGACGACCGGCCACGCAGGTTGATCGTCAGGAACTCCGGCTCGCTCGCCGCAGGTTTGCCCATCAGCACCCGCAGACCGGCCCGCGCGCCGCCCAGAAACAGCCCCAGCAGCAGCGCCGCCAAAATCAGAACACCGCACAGCACGGCGATATTCTGCAGCAGGCTGGCCGTCTTCTTCACTTCCGTGTGGAACTCAAGCGGCATCTTCTGGTCGAACGTCACCTGTTCGTTCAAGCGCAAGGCGCCCACCAGCGCTTCCGCCTGATCGGCAGAGAAGGCCCCCGAGGCGATCCCCAGCAGCGGCCCAACGCGCCGCATCTTCACCGTCGCCCCAAAGGTCGCTGGGCCGCGGTCGTTGATCAGCTTCTCAATCGCCCGCCCGCGCTCACCGGCGATCTGCGGTGTGGGATAGAGCAGCAGGGTCAGCTTGCCGTGGCCGTCCTTGCCGGCGACCTCCGCCGTAGCCGCCTCCAAGCTCTTATCCCAGCCCAGGTCGGCAACCGGCAGCACACCGGCCATCGCCGCGTAGCCTACCGGCCCCAGTGCGTAATGCAGCGTGTCCGCCCGCACGCTGGAGGGAGTCATGTACGTCGGCAGCAAAGGCGGCAGGCCGCGACGTCCGCCGACCTTCGGCAGCACCGCAAACCACTGGTCCACCTCCTGTCGGGTCAAGGCAGCATCGGCCATGAGCACCGCGGTTCCCGCCCAAATCAGCGTAGTTTTGCCCCCCGCGGACGCCACCGCGTGGCCCGCTTTGTAGTCCATCTCGGGCTCGCGAAGCTCCGCCATCTGGCTGCGCAAGTACGTAAACGCGCTGAACGCTCCGGTTGCATCGCTGAACCGCAGCACGCCCACCAGACGCGCTGGCCCATCGCCCGTGTAGCTTCCCACCGCAAACCGTCCCAGCCCGTCTTCCTTCAGCAACTGCCGGCAATCCATGCCACTCGGCCGGGCATCGGCAGGCTTTAGCACCAGCCCGCACCCTGCGCCGAAACGCTCGTCCGTCAGATCACCAGCCGAGCCCGCGGCTGACTCCCCCAGCGTAAGCTTGCCGACCTGTCGCGGCAGCAACGGCGCGGGAGGCTCCACAATCGTCGTTGCTGCCGGCGCCGCGCCTTGCCCAAGCACCTCGCCCACGCCCGCCCACAAGGCAAGCCAAACCACCAGACCGTGTCTAAAACGCAGCCCCATCTGGATGAGACTACCACTGGCCTCCCCAGGTGAGCGCACGTCCTTCTTCCTCTACGCGTAGCCCGGTCTGCCGCGCGCAGTCCTTCGCGCGCTGTGCAACTTATTCGAGCGAAGCCCGCTTCAACGCCGTCGGCCGCGTGCCCGCCAGCCCGCTCTCGTACTTGGCCACGCCGCTATACAGGCTCTCCGCCACCCGCTCCCGGTACTCCGGCTGCCGCAGCTGATCGGCATCGCGGGGGTTGGTCACGAACGAGATCTCCGCCAGGATCGACGGCATGTTCGCCCCGATCAGCACCACAAACGGGGCTTTTTTGACCCCGCGATCCTTCAGCCCGGCGTTGCCCTTCGTCAGCCCCGCATAGAGCGAGCTCTCCACATCCGCGGCGAACTCACGCGACTCCGCAATCTTGTCCTTCAGCGTAATCTTCTTCACCAGGTCGCTGAGCTGGTGAATCGACTGCCCCGAGACCGCGTTCTCGCGCGCCGCCACGTCCAGCGCCGTCGGGTCCGAGGTGAAGTTCAGGTAGTACGTCTCCACCCCGCGCGCCATAGGATCGGCCGAGCTATTCGCATGGATCGACAGGAACAAATCCGCCTGCGCCTTGTTCGCAATCGCTGTGCGTGTCTCAAGCGGAATGAACGTATCGTCCGATCGCGTGTAGATGATCTCCGCGCCCAGCCGCTCATGCAGCAGCTTGCCCAGCCGCAGCGCCACGTCGAGCACCACGTCCTTCTCTTCAATCCCCCCCGCGCCGATCGTGCCCGAGTCGTGCCCGCCATGGCCCGCGTCGATCACGATTCTCCCGATCTTCAAGCCCAGCGCGCGGATGAGCGACGTCTCCCCGTCCGCCGTCTTGTCCGCGGCCCGCACCGGCGCGGCGTCCGGGGCAACGGCCGTGTCCGCAGCACGCACCCGCGGCTTGCGCGCGCCGGCCCCCGCACCCAGGCTCACCTCCCGCACCGCAATCGGCTTCGAGGTCGGCGCATCGGTCGCCTCTACCTTGCCCGGCGCGTCGCTCACCGCGGCTACCTCGGTCGCCGTCTGCGGCTTGGCCAGTGCCACCGCGTTCGGCACCGGCTTCGCGAACGTAGGCCTCTGCACTACGCTCACCCGCGGCGCCGGAGCAATGCTACGGAGATCTGCCGGACTCGCCGCAACCGCCGCCGGAACCCGTACCGCCTCCCCGCCATCGGTCGGAGCCATTGCCGGCAGCCCGGAGCTGTTTGCCGCCGCACTCGCCCGCTTTACCGCCGCCGGAGCCACCGGCACCTCAGCCGCAGGCTCCACCTTTGCCGTAACCTTTCCCTGCGCCGGCGTCTTCCGCCCGTGAATATCGATAATCAGCCGGTACGGGTTCGGCAGCAGAAACGCGCTGTACTCGCTCACCTCGCTTACGTCGAGCACCACCCGCGTCACATCGCCACCCGCCTGCGCCGCCCGAATCCGCTTTAGAAAGCCGTCATCCGTCACGTCGAACGTCTTGCCCACCAGCGCCGCGTCCAGCTTCGCCCCATGCAGATCGAAGAACAGCCGGTCCGGATTGGGAACCCGCGCCGCCTCAAACGTCACCTCGTCCCCCAGGTCGATCGCCACCCGCGTATACGTCGTGGTCGACCAGTGGCGAATCCCCGTCACCTGCGCCAGCGGCCCCGTCCGCACCGCCGCACTCTTTACTTTCAGTGGCGCGTTAATCCCGGTTTCTTCAGGATGCGCAGGCAGCACAGCTCCCGTGGCTGCACTCTTAGGACTCGCCGAACGCTCCGGTGCCCCATTCATCCCGGCTTCTTCGGGATGAGTGGGAGCTACTCCTTTGGCTTGTCCCGATTCGACAGGCTTCTTCAGCCCAGCCAGCTCCGTCCGCGCCTGTTTAGCCGCCTCACTCCGCGGAGCCTCCCGCAGCAGCTCGGTCCACTTTGCCCGCGCGACCGCCGCTTCGCCCAGATCGTCGGCCTCAATGCTTCCCTCAGCCAGCAGTGCCGGCGTTCCCAGCGGGCTCGCCGGATACTGCGTTCGCAGAAACTCATACTGCCCAATCGCCGCCCGAAAGCTCCCCGCGTCCTCAAGGTCGCGCCCCTGCTCCGCCAGCAGCTCCGCCACCGAGTAGACTGCCTCCGCCGCATGCGCATCGCGCGGGTTGTCATGGTAGATCGCCCGAAACTGGTCGAGCACCCGCGCATACGCCACCCGCGTCCGCCTCCCTTGCGCCTCCGCCTCGAGCGCCGCCCGGGCCCGCTGCGCCTGCTCCCACGGGCTCAGGGCGACTGCATGTTTCGTTGTGCGCGAGCTAGGCGCAGTCGCTGCAAACGCGGTCATGCCGCACAGCAGCGCCATGCTCCACAGCCCAACCCGCGCTCGCCCCAGCAATCTCATGCCACCTCAACTTTAAGGTCCCGAGCAGGCTCACGCAGAGCGAAAAAGGGAAGGGTACTCCACCCGACACC
>CALMVK010000067.1:0-14234 GCA_937873145.1 uncultured Granulicella sp.
GGCGTCGGCGTTCCTCCCATTGAGGCCAACGCAACCAACACTGTGGCGCTCTGGCCGGGGCAGCTCACCTCTCTGGCCACACTGCGCGGAGATGTGCGGCGCGATCTTCTCCCAATCGTAGTGGGAACCTCCATCGTTGGCGGCGTTGCCGGGGCGGAGCTGCTGCTGCACACGCAGCAACGCACATTTTTGCACCTGATCCCGTGGCTGCTGCTGATGGGTGCGCTGGTCTTCTGGATCAGCGGGCCGGTATCGCGTTGGTTGCGCATGCGTGCGGCCAGAGGCTCGGCCGAACGTCACTCCGAACCAGCCATCCACCTGTCCGTGCTCTTCCTTACGCTGTTTCCAGTCTGCTTCTACATCGGGTACTTCGGGGCAGGTGGCGGGTTCCTCGTTATGACCGTGCTGGCTCTGCTCGGCATGGAGAAGATGCATCAACTCAATGCCATGAAGATTGTGGCCGCAACCTCATCGAATCTCAGTGCGATCTTCGTCTTTATTCTGCGAGGACGCATCCTTTGGCATTACTGCCTAATCTCCATGGTGTTTGCCGCATGCGGTGGCTATCTTGGTGCACGCTACGCGCGACGCATGAATGGAGACGTATTGCGTACAGTCGTAGTCTTTACCGGTCTGGCCATTGCAGGCTACTTCTTCTGGAAGCAGGCCTGATTCCAGAGTCGCGTCGGACTACGCTCCCTGCGCTTCGTAGCAGCATTTTTCAACTAAAGTATGACCGCAACGCAAGTAGAGAGTAGAACCTATGAGCCACGAAGGTATACGCATCGTTAGTGAAGAGCAGGCCCGCCGGGAGTCTGCTTCAGAGGTCCGGCTTCCGATGGAAGCGATCACTCCTGCCAAGGTAAAAGTTCAAAAATCCGAAGGCAGCGGAGTGACGATCGCCTGGAAAGACGGACACCAAAGCCACTGGAGCTTTGCTTGGTTGCGTCATGCGTGTCCGTGTGCGACGTGCAACGAGGAGCGCGTGCAAAGTGCAAGACCCTTGGGGCAAGCGCCGCCAAGGCCGGGCGGACCTCTGATGCTTTACCAGGCTCCGCCTCGGCCCCTTGAGGTCACTCCCGTGGGTAAGTACGCTTTACGCTTCAAGTGGAACGACGGGCACGAAAGCGGAATCTATTCCTGGGAGTATCTGCGCCGTATCTGCCAATGCGACGCATGCGTTCAATCCAGGTCAGCTTCCGGACTCTAGCTTCGCTTCCTGGTAGTGGCCAATGTGATCGTAGATCTCATCCGGGAACTTCAGATTGCGATACAGGTTTCCGCTATCCGGGTCGTCTACGTTAGGGATGATCGGAAAGTCCTGCTTGGACTGATACTCGAGAATCTTGTCGCGGCGCGGCGGGTTGTAGTCGCGACCCTCTACCTGGCGCAACATCAACGTCGCCTTCTCCTCATCAACATCCTTGTCCTTCATCATCCACGCAAGAACCTCTTCATGGGGTAGAAAATGACGCGCCACCATGGCAAAGACCAGCCGGCCGTAGTGGCCAATATCTTTGCCTGCCTCAAGCGAGTCAAGCAGATGGGCCATCATCGAGTCTTTGCGAAGCTCCTGCTCGCCATCGCCAGCGACCTCGGTCTGCTCGCCCTTCGAGCTTGGAGTCGCGGGGGTCTTCAAGGAAGCGTCCGAAACTGGTTTGTGAGCGGAAGCGTCCGCGGCGGGCTTGTGAGCGGAGGCCTGCTTCAGCTTGGCCAGCTCGGCTTCCGCCTGTTCGGCACGCTCCTGGGCCTGACGCAGCGCCTGGCCCTGCTCATCGGTGATCTCAGGTTGATCCAATACCACTTCACGCTCGGACATAAAACCTCACTTGTGCGGTAAGCTAACTTCGCTCTTTCTTCGCTGTCCACTAAGATAGCAGACAGACTGGAGAGTGTTGCCTGAGAATGTCAGAGCAGACTTACTTTGCGCAATTGGCTGTGTCTCACGCCGGGAGTTGCGTGCCTGGAAGTGCACTCCACAGCTCTACGACTTAACATAGAGGTTGGAGCTCTTCTTCAATGTCCTCGCACCTTCTTGAGAATATGAATCCGCAGCAGCAGGATGGCATTGTCGCCGTGGATGGGCCTGTGCTGCTGCTGGCCGGAGCCGGCTCAGGCAAGACGCGCGTGGTCACGCACCGCATTGCGTACCTGATCCAGGAGCGTGGCATCTCCGCCGATCAAATCCTTGCGGTGACCTTCACCAATAAAGCCGCCAAGGAGATGGCGGAGCGCGTGGACAAGATCCTGGGCCACAGCTCGCTGGCCAAGCCCACGCTCAGCACCTTCCACAGCTTCTGTGTGCGGGTGCTGCGGCGCGATATCGAGGCGCTGCAGGTGAATGGCAAAGGGCTGACGCGGACCTTCGCCATCTACGACGAGACCGATCAGCAGGCGGTGGTCAAGTCGGCGTTGAAGCGGCTCGGCGTCGATGACAAGACGCTCAAACCGCGGGTGGCGCTCGGCCGCATCTCGTGGGCGAAGAATCACATGATCGACCCGCAGGAGTACTTCTTAGCCTCAACCAATCCTCTCGAAGAGAAGATTGCACACATCTTCAAAATCTATCGGGACGAGCTGGGCAAGGCGAATGCGCTGGACTTCGACGATCTGCTGCTCGAAACGGTGCGCCTGCTCAAGACCAGCAAGGAAACGCGCGAGCGATACAACCGGCGCTATCGCTACGTAATGATCGACGAGTACCAGGACACCAACAAGCCGCAGTATGAGTTGATGAAGCTGCTCGCCGGCGACCACGGCAATGTGTGCGTCGTGGGCGATGAGGACCAGTCGATCTATAGCTGGCGCGGTGCGGACATCCGCAACATTCTGGATTTTGAAAAGGATTTTCCTGCGGTCCAGGTGATTCGTCTGGAGCAGAATTATCGCTCCACGCAGATGATTCTCGAAGGCGCAAGCGCCGTGGTCGCGCAGAACACGCAGCGCAAAGGCAAGAACCTTTGGACCGCGCGTGAGGGTGGCTCGCTGATCGGCTTGTATGAAGCTCCGGACGGCGAAAACGAAGCGCTGTTCATCGCGGATCGTGTGCAGCGTTATCTTCGTGCAGCAGCCCAGGACGTGAGCCGGCCCGACGAGACGCCGCGCTGCGCAGTGCTTTATCGAACCAACTCGCAGTCGCGTCTGGTCGAAGAGGCGCTCCGGCGTTACCAGATCAAGTACCACATGGTGGGAGGCTTCAGCTTCTACGATCGTGCGGAGATCAAGGACATCCTCAGTTACATGAAGCTGGTGTCGAACCCGCATGATTCCATCGCGCTCGGACGCAGCATCAACTCGCCTCCACGCGGCATCGGCAAAACGACCATGGAGACCCTCGAGCGCATGGCGCTGACCACAGGCATCAGCACGTGGGATGCGATTGGCAGAGCGATCGAGGACCGCCTGCTCCCGGCGCGCGCGCTGCAGGCATTGAGCGGCTTCAAGCGGCTGATTGAGGATGCTCGTGCGATGCTTGGGCCGGGCTTCGCGGAGAAGCTTACCGGCGATGTAGCCGAGGAGGAGGTGCCCGAAGCGGACGATTCGTTTGACCCAAACTATTTTGCTACCGAGACGGTGACAAACAAGACGATCGCCGCGAACGATGCGGACACAACCTTCGACACAAGCTTCAACTTCGGCTTCGATTTCGGCCCAGGGGAAGAGATCTCGACCATCGCGGCAGAGAATGGAACCGATTCGGATCAGGCGCACGGCATCGATGCGGCGATGTACAACCCGTTCGCGCCGGTGGTGTTGAAGGCGGACGCAGGCGGGGCTTCCGCAGCGGCGCGGCGAGCGGTCGCGGGCTCCGAGCCTCAGCTTCCTGCCGAGCCTCCGGCCTTTCGCAAGCCGGGTGATGCGGCGACGCTGCCGGAGTTGATCAAGTTTCTGAACGATCGTTCGGGATATATTCGGGCGCTTGAGGAAGAGGCGACGCCGGAATCCTTTTCACGCATTGAGAACCTGAAGGAGTTGGCGAACGCAGCGCAGGATGCGCAGGAACGCGGCGAGACGCTGCACGAGTTTCTGGATCACGCGGCGCTGGTGTCCGATGCCGACCAGTACTCGGCCGAGGCGCGGGTAACGCTGATGACGCTGCATGCGGCCAAGGGCCTGGAGTTTCCGCTGGTGTTTCTGGCAGGCATGGAAGAGGGCTTGTTTCCGCACTCGCGCACCTTGACCGATCCGACGGGGCTTGAGGAGGAGCGCCGGCTCTGCTACGTCGGCATGACGCGCGCGATGGATACGCTGGTGATGACGCGAGCACGCTATCGCCGGCGCTATGGCAATGACATGCCGGAGGCGTCGATTGCCTCGCGCTTCCTGGAAGAAGTCCCATCGCGATTGGTCGAGGACCTGGGCAGCCCTCCGGCGCGACCGCAGTTCGGCAGCGGATTCTCTGGTTCCGCGTACGCTACGCCGTATCCTCGGCCTGGGCAGTTTGGGGCGGCGCGCGTACCGGAGAGCGACGGCGAGCGTCACTACAGCTACGAGGATGAAAGCCAGGACACGGGCGTGAAGGCAGCGGCCCGAGCGGCAGTAGGAGGCTCGACCCGGCAGCAAGCCTCGGGACAGCAGGCGCCGGCAGGCTCGCTCGATAACATCGCCAGCTTTTTCGCAGGACGAGGCGGCGCTCCGAACAAGTACGCTCGGCCGAAGCTGGACATCCCGACGCCCACCGGCAAGACCGGACTAAGCAAGGGAGCGCGCGTTCGCCACCCCAAGTATGGCGAGGGCGTTGTCTTTCAGCGCGAAGGCGACGGGGAAGACGCCAAGATTACAGTACAATTTCAACAGCACGGCGTGAAGAAGCTGGTGGAGAAGTTCGCACAGCTGGAAAAGCTGTAGGCAACGACGCTCGAACACCCACGCCCGCACACCTTTCTGAAGAGAGAACAACCAAGCCATGCCGAACACGAAGAGCATTACCGATAAAGTGGAGCGCAAGAAGATCAAGCGGGCTGCCCGCAAGAAGGCTGCGCCCAAGGCCAAGCGGACCGGAGCTCGCGGTGAGAACAAAGCCACGGTGAAGAAGGCGAGCCGCGGCCAGGCCAAGCGCTAGCGTCTGACTCCGCGGACCTTGCACAGGTCTGCGGAGACTCGATCTCCTCTGCTGTTCGATGGTAGGGTACCTCGTTTCAGGAGCTCTTCGCTGGGCCGACAAATCTTTGCCACCAAGTCGATCGACAAACTGATCTCTGAGTCCGAGCGTCCCGAGCATTCTTTGCGCAAGACGCTTGGACCTGTCTCGCTTACCGCGCTTGGTATTGGTGCGGTCATTGGGTCAGGCATCTTCACGGTTATCGGTACGGCCATCGGCGGCAATCCATCGAAGAGTGCGCACTGGACGGACTCGCCCATCGTGGACCTTGTCTGGGGCTGGCTGCACCACTTCAATGGAGCGGTGGCTGGCCGACCGGGCGCGGGTCCAGCGTTGGCGCTCTCGCTGTTGCTGGTAGCGATCGTGTGCGGCTTGACCGGGCTTTGCTATGCGGAACTGGCCAGCATGATCCCGATCGCGGGGTCCGCCTACACGTACACCTATGCCACCATGGGCGAACTGGTAGCCTGGATCATCGGCTGGGATCTGATCCTTGAATACGCTTTCTCAAATATGAGCGTCTCCGTTGGCTTTGCCGCTCACGTAGTCGATTTGCTGGACTGGCTGAACCTCCGCATGGACCCGAAGTGGCTCTCGCCCGCGTATCTGCCGCTGGGCCTGCAGGATCTCTCGGGCAAGGTGGACATCTTTCCTCCGGGCTGGCACTTCGGCTTCGATATTCCGGCGTTCGTCATCGTGCTGCTGCTGACGATCGTGTTAGTACGCGGTATTCGCGAATCGGCCCGCACCAACAATGCAATGGTGCTGATCAAGATTGCAGCGATTCTTCTGTTTGTGGGCTTCGGCGCAAGCTTCATCCATCCGTCGAACTACCATCCCTTTTCACCCAATGGCTTTACCGGTGTGCTGGCCGGCGGCTCCATCATCTTCTTTACGTACATCGGTTTCGACGCCGTTTCAACCGCGAGCGAAGAGTGCCGCAATCCTCGGCGCGACGTGCCGGTCGGGATCATTGCGACGCTGATCGTGTGCACGGTCCTGTATCTCGGGGTGGCCATCGTACTCACGGGAATCGTGCCGTGGCAGTCCGTAGCGGGCGATGGCGCGCCGGTGGTGACGGCGTTGAAGCGGCTTTCGCTCACTCAGGGCGGAGCGCGCCTGCACTGGGTGCGGCTCGCCGTGCTGATTGGCGCGCTGCTCGGCATGGTGTCCTCCATTCTGGTCTTCCAGCTCAGCCAGGCGCGAGTATGGTTTGCGATGAGCCGCGACCGCTTGCTGCCCGATGTCTTCTCCAGCCTGCATCCAAAGTTCCGTACGCCGGCCTTTGCCACCTGGGTCGCGGGAATCCTGGTAGCGATTCCGTCCGGCCTCTTTGACGTCGGCACCTTTGCCGAGATGTCGAACATCGGCACTCTGTTTGCATTTGTGCTGGTGTCCATCGGCGTGATCGTCTTGCGTCACAAGGATCCGGAGCGTCGGCGCGGGTTCCGGGTGCCCTTCGGCCCGGTCATCCCGGTACTCAGTATTCTCTTTTGCGGGCTGCTGATGTGTGGGCTTCCCGCCGTCACGTGGATTCGTTTCTTCGTGTGGCTCGTGATTGGGCTGGGAGTTTACTTCTTCTACTCCCGCAAGCGCAGCGAGTTTTTTCAGGGCTAGAGCGATCGCGTGAAGATGAAAATCAAAAACGAAGAGCGATTCAAACCTAGTTGGTGAAGCCGACAACGTTGCAATGCTCAATCAAGCGTCAGCCAAGGATTCAGCAACGGAACACCACACCTATGGAAGTCAGCCGTATTGCGACTTGCAATCGTGCAGCCATGTTCCTTGACTGTAGCCGCAATCATGGCATCCCGGTCTGGCCTTCGGTCAGGAACATGCATGGCAGCGCACAGAACGGCGGTAGTTTCCCCGAAAGGCAGTATCTGTGAAGAGAACTCCTTCCTCACGCCTTGCAGCCAAAAGCGCAAGATCTGGCCTCGTTGAATGTCTTTCCGCTCGATCAGGAGAACGCCCGTTTCGAGTTCCAGAATAGTGACAGACGAAAGATAGAGCTGATTGCCAGGAACGTTCGCCGCCCAGTGTCGTACGGCAGCAGATGGATTTGCTTTACCTACTCGCAGCTCCGAGATCACGTTGGTATCGAGCACAAACACTATTCGAGCTCCGCCGGCTGGAGGCCGATGCTGTCCAGCTTGGGCGGGTCAAACTCGAAGTCGCCACCAGGCAGCGAATCCATGATGTCGAGCAGGCTGCGTGGCTTTTCGCCGGCAAGCTTGTAGTAGTCCTCGATCTTCAGCAAGGCAAAGGTCGGCTTACCTCGATCCGTAACAAACACCGGGCCTTCTGTCGTCGCACGTTTGGCTTGCGCTAGATCACGGGCAAAATCTCGAGAGGAAACGGTGGTAATGGACATGGCTACTCTCCTCTTGCAATGTATGTATGGTATGACGCAACCTTCTATAAAGGAAGCGGGATTGGCGGATGGCACAGAAGCCGGACGAAGGTGGGTGAAGGGATGTCGCCGGCACTCATAGGCGCTTCTCCCCATCAAGGGCCACTGCGTGCCGCCCAGAAGATTCCAGAGTCCGGGAATGTGCTTTAAAATAGGCCAAATGGGCGTCGTACGAGTTCTTGCCGCAGTGACGGCGATTCTATTTGCGGCTGTAATCGGAATATTCTTGTGGTCGCTCTTCTCCCCGCAGGCAGGGCGCATGGATGCGTATGCCTCAGCCCGCATTCGCCGGCTCTGCGGCTTTAGCCGGCCTTGCAGCGTGCGCATTGGAGACCTGTTTCAAGGCGATTGGGATACGTTCTACGAGTTCGGCGCGGCCGTGCCCCAGTCCCAAATCGACGCAACCCTGCACACCCACGTGGTACGCGGCATGGAAGGCAAGCGAACCCTGGTGCTGACGCGTGTCGGCCGCATCGTCGCTACCGAGAACGCCGCCTTTGGTGCAGAAAAACCGCTCGACGGAGAGATCGAGTACGGAGACGAACGGCATCGCGAGCAGCATATCGTGCGCTTTGGCCGGGACACGCCTCTGCGCGTAACGAGCTTTCCTACAGAGCCGATCGCGGGAGGCAATGGCATCTTTTATGTGCTGGCGGACGAGTCCCCGGCCGACACCGAACCCCAGTAGCGTCAGCTATCCTGAAGGTCTATGCCTCCGAGTGTTTTCCTGAGAGCCGAGTGGCGCAAGCTGATGATGGTGCAGTATGCGGTCGATCCGGCCACCCTGGCGCCCTATCTTCCCGCTGGAGTAGAGCTCGATCTATTCCACGGCGAGTGCTTCGTTTCCTTGATCGGTTTCCTGTTTGACCGGGTACGGATCAAAGGCATCGCCGTGCCGTTTCACACGCGCTTTGAAGAGGTGAACCTGCGCTTTTACGTGCGCGCCCGAGATCAGGACGGCAGCACACGGCGTGGAGTCGTCTTCATCCACGAGTTTGTGCCGCGCCTGGCAATCACCCTGGTTGCGAATGTGCTGTACGAGGAGCCGTACCGCACCCTGCGCATGCGGCGGAAGATCACGCAGACCCAAAGCTCGCTTGAGGTTCTCTACGACTGGAAGTCGCAGGGCCACTGGTATCGCATGGCCGCCGAAGCTTCGCCGGAGCTGCAGCCGATCGCCACGGGCAGCATCGAGGAGTTCATCACGGAACACTACTGGGGCTTTACCAAGCGCAGCCGCGGCCCGACCTCGCAGTACCAGGTCGAGCATCCGCGCTGGCAGACGTATACGATTCGCCGCTCGATGATCGACGCCGACTTTGGCGCGCTGTATGGGCCCAGCTTCGCTTCGCTCAACCTGCAGCAGCCGGCAAGCGTGCTGCTGGCAGAAGGTGCGCCGGTCAGCATTCGCGGAGGAACGCGGCTGCGAACGCTAAACTAGAGGGATGCCGAAACGCGAGGCGCTCCAAAAAACCCAAAAAATCGATGAGATCGATGAGATCGATGTTCCCACCTGGCTGCGCGGTCTGCCCAAAGCCGAACTGCACCTGCATCTTGAAGGGACCATCACACCGGAGACGCTGGTCGTGCTCTCGCAGCGGCACGATCGTGAGCCGCTAACGCTGGAGCAAGCGAAAGCCTTGTATGTGTATGCCAATTTCCAGGAATTCCTGATGACGTTCAAGGCGGTCTCGGAGCGCCTGCAGACGGCGGAAGACTTTGCGCTGATTACCTATGAGATGGTGCGTGCGTTGGCGGAGCAGGGAGTCGTGCACGCCGAGGTATACATCTCCTGGGGCATTTTGCTGCACTTTAAGCCACATCTGTCCATCGAAGCCGTGATGGACGCGGTCGAAGCCGCACGGATGCGCGCAGAACAGCAGTTTGGGACCACGGTGCTTTGGATCGTCGACGCGGTGCGGCACTTCGGGGTGGAGGAAGCGGCCACGGTCTTCCGGCTTGCGGGCGAGTTGAGAGCGAAATACCCAAGTATCGTGGGCATTGGCATTGGCGGCGATGAGGCGCGCGGGCCGGCGGCTGCGTTCCGCGAGGTCTATGCGGAGGCCAAGGCAGCGGGCTTGCGACTGACCGCGCATGCCGGCGAGTCGATGGGGCCGGAGTCGATCTGGGCAGCGTTGAACCTCGGCGCGGAGCGCATCGGCCACGGGCTCTCCGCGCAGCACGATGCGGAGCTGCTGCAGGTACTGGCGACGCGGCAGATTCCCATCGAGATCAACGTGACCTCAAACGTGCGGACAGGATGTTGCCCAGGGTTTGAGGCGCATCCGCTACGGGAGTACTTTGAGGGCGGATTGATGGTGACGCTCAACTCGGACGATCCGCCGATGTTCGGCAGCAATCTGCTTGAAGAGTACGTCCTGGTCCAAAAACAGTTCGCATTTTCGCTGGAGCAAATGCGGGAGCTGGCCGCCAACGCTGTCGAAGCTTCCTTTCTGGAACCTTCACGGAAGCTGAAGCTGCTGGCGGCAATCGAGCACTACTGACCCTCTATCGGCCCGGAGGCGCGGGCACCATGACGGCACTGGGATCGACCTTGGGGATGCCAAAGTGTCCGCTCAGGTGCAGCAGATCGAGCGGTCTCAGATCGCAGGAGAGCCGGATGACGTTCATGGTCGTGCTGGCGCGGGTCAGCACCGTAACGCCGTCGATGTCCGCGCCTGAGAAGTGCAGCCACAGATCGGTAATGGCCGACTTGGGCTGCGCCGGATTGACGACAGTCTGATTGCCATTCACCAGGTGCTTCCAGCCGGCGCGGTCGTACTGTCCCACCAGTGCGGCCATGGCTTCAGGCGTGTAGAAGGCAGGATGCTGGAAGTGGTACGTGTCGAACGATACGCCGGTCAGCGCAAGGGCGGCGCGGTGAGGATCCATCCCGTTCGACTCCAAAATGCTTTGGGCAGCCACCATCATCGAGCGGTCGAAGGCGAAGCTGGTGTGCGTCGAGGGCTGATCGCTCAGCCCGGCAAATTGCTGAGAAGGATCAGGCGTCGAATACACCGGACCGGAGCCGTACGCGGGAGGAGGCGCAGAGGCCACATAGCCCTGGGCCGGGGCGGCAAACGGCAGGCCGAGTGTTACGAGAAACAAAACGCTGCTGCAAGGCACGCGCATGGGAAACCCTCCATGCTGGTTTAGACACGTTCGCGCCCGCAAAGTTTTCCGCGAGGCTCACGAAACCAGGATCACTGGCCAGGTTTGGTGGCGAAATACCCCTTCTTGACGCGCACGTGGTACCGGCGAGGATCGGTGGACTGCAGGTAGATGGTGCGGAAGCTGCCGTCGAGCTTGAAATCCGCCGGACGGTACTCGAGCGAGTACTGGCTGCGCAACTCCTCCTCAATGGAGCGGAAGCCGTTCGAGACCTCTTCGAGCCGGGTAGGATAGAAGGCCTGGCCCCCCGTCGCTTCGGCGATCGTGCGCAGCACCTCCCCCCCTTTGCCGCGGCTGGGGCTGGTGTCGGTGGAGATGGCGTAGACCGTGGTCTCGGCGCGCTGGCACATCTTGATGGCGTCCGACTCAAGCGCGCGGCTGTAGTTGTCGTCGCCATCCGAGACCAGAATGATGACGCGTCGTTCATCGAGGTCGTCGTGCAAGGTCAGCATCTGCTCATGGCAGGTCTTGTAGAGCGAGTCGAAGAGCGCGGTGCCGCCGCCGGGGCGCAGCTTGCGGATGCCGTCGTTCAACAGCGCCTGGTTGCCGGTGTAGTCCTGCGCCAGGTCGATAGCAACGTCAAACCCCTCGACAAAGGCGCGGTCGTTTACCTTGAGCACCTGCGAGAAGAAGTCCTGCGCGGCGTCCTGCTCGAACTTGAACCGGCTGCGGATGGAGCTGGACGTGTCGAGCATAATGCCGATCCGCAAAGGCAGGTTGGTCTGCTGGGTGAACCCGACCACCGCGGCAGGCTGGCGGCCATCGTCGAGCAGGCCGAAGTCCTGCCGGCGTAGATTGCGGATGAAGTGCCCGTTCTTATCGGTAACAGTGAAGACAAGATTGACGAGGTTGGCGCGCAGGGCCGGCAGCACAAAGGGTTGGTCGTTGCGGGGCTGCTGGCTTTGCGGCTCGGCCGTCTGTGGAGCTGCTGTCTCAGGAGCAGCCGGCTGGGGCGGAAGCGCAGGGGCGGGCTGCGTTGGCGTTTGGCTAAGGGCACATGCGCCGCCGAGCAGCAGAGCGCTAACGATCGGTCGACAGAAGAACTGGATGAGGTGCGTGTGGATCACACGTTGAGTTTACTGCGTCGGGCGAGTCAGCTTCTTACTCGATCCAGGAAGTCCACCAGTTCAGAGGCCAGAGGAGCTTCGATCTGAAGGTCTTCGCCGGTGCGAGGATGAACGAATTGGAGCTCGGCAGCGTGGAGAAAGTTGCGTTCAAGCGCAAGCGGAGCTTCGTGGTCCGGACGGCGCAGGACATGGGGCGCACCGTACAGAAAATCGCCCACCACGGGGTGGCCGAGCGCCTGCAGGTGAACGCGAATCTGGTGGGTGCGGCCAGTCTCGATCTTGACCTCGGCCAGGGTGAACAGCCCATACGGCGTGGTGAGGCGCTCCAGCACCTGGATATGCGAGACGGCGGAGCGGCCATCCGCGCGTCGGGTGGTCATGCGGGTTCGCCGGACCAGATCGCGCGCGATGGGCAGCGTCACCGTGGTGTGGTCTTTGGCAAGGTGGCCGTGGGCGAGCGCAAGGTAGGTCTTATGGACCTCGCGGGAGGCGAAGCTCTCGCCCAGTTTACGATGGGTCACGTCGTCTTTCGCAACGACGATGGCGCCGGAGGTCTGCTTATCCAGGCGATGGACGATGCCGGGCCGCAGATCGCCGCCCACCCCCGAGAGACCGCTCGCCATGTGGAAGAGGAGCGCATTGACGAGGGTTCCGGCATTACGCTCGTCCAGCTCGTTCGGCGCGTGCGAGCCGGCGCCGGCATGCACCATCATGCCGGCAGGCTTGTTGACGACCGCGAGAAACTTGTCTTCAAACAGGATTTCGAGCGGAATGTCCTCCGGTGTGGCGTGCAGAGGCTCGACCTGCGGCTGGCCTTCAATCTCGATCGCCTCTCCGCCCTTGAGCCTGGCTTTGGCCTTCACGGGAACGCCGTCCACGCGAACCTGGCCAGCCTCGATGAGCAGTTGAACCCGCGCGCGAGAGACATCCGGCAAAGCCTGGGCGAGATACTGATCCAGGCGCAAACCAGCGGCAGCAGCGTCTGCTGTGAAGCTGCGCACTGCGGACGATTCGGCTTCGTCGTCGAACGCGAGGACGGGAACAGCCGGCGGCGGCAGCTCCGGTTCAGCGTCGCGGGTGGCAACGTACGCGGCCCGTACGGAGTGGTGGCGTTGCCCTTTGGGCAGCATGTTCTTTGAGGGCATCTTCCAGCAAACTCCTCTTCCCATTGTGCGCCTTGAACGCGCCGCACCGCGCCGGGCCGCTGCAGTCATACTCTGCAACCGAGCCTTCTTCAACGCCCTTCGGCCAAACCCGCTGGAGCCGCCTCAGCCGGGACCAGACCTGTCGCGGATCGCTCCTCCCAGCTCTGCGGCGGAAGGCCACTCTCGACACGCTCCATGGTGATGCAGTCCTCGACCGGGCAGACGAGTGAGCAGAGATTGCAGCCGACGCACTCGTCCCAATCGACGCGCGGAATCCGCTTCAGGGGAGTGACCGTGGAGTTGACGCCGGGACTACTTATGTCGAGCTTGGGAATGGGCGTCGTGGTAATCGATTTGGCTGAGACCGAGAGCACCATGGCGGGAGTCGGCTGGCCGTGCGGGTTGGGCTCGCCGTGGGCGTAGCGAGGATCCTGGCCGGTGACGATCGCCTGCGTGCCGCCCTCCGCCCGGTCCAGGTGGATGCACTGATGCGCGCCATCCCAGCACGCGGTGTAGCAGAGCTGGCAGCCGATGCACTTGTCTGCATGGATCTCGGCCACCACGCGGTAGTTCAGATTGAGCTGCTTCCACTCGCGCACCTTCGGCAGCGAAAGGCCGCGAAAGTCGTCGAGCGTGGCAAATCCCTTCTCGCGCATCCAGCCCAGCAGGCCGTCGGCCATGTCCTCGACGATGCGATACCCATAGTGCATGGCCGCCGTGCACACCTGGACGTTGCCGCAGCCGAGCAGAAAAAACTCTGCCGCATCCCGCCACGTAGCAATGCCGCCAATGCCGGAGAGCGGCAGCGTAGCTTTAGGATCACCTTGAATCTGCTGCACCATGTTGAGCGCGATCGGCTTCACCGCCGGCCCGCAGTAGCCTCCGTGCGAGCTCTTGCCATCGACCAGAGGCCGCGGCTCAAACGTGTCGAGATCGATGCCCGTGATGGAGTTGATCGTGTTGATCGCGGAGAGGGCGTCGGCTCCCGCGCGTCGTGCCGCACGCGCAGGCATGCGGATGTCGGCGATGTTCGGCGTCAGCTTGACGATCACCGGCGTCCGCGCCCGCTCCTTTACCCAACCCGTAATCTGCTCGCAATACTCCGGCACCTGGCCGACGGCGGAGCCCATGCCGCGCTCGCTCATGCCGTGCGGACACCCAAAGTTCAGCTCCAGGCCATCGGCTCCCGCATCTTCCGAGCGCTGCACCATGTCGTGCCACGCCTCGCGGTTGCTCGCAACCATCAGTGAGGCGATCACGACGTGTTTAGGGTAGCGTCGCTTCACTTCGGCGATCTCCCGCAGGTTGGTCTCGATGGGCCGATCGCTAATCAGCTC
>CALMVK010000067.1:14334-25598 GCA_937873145.1 uncultured Granulicella sp.
AGTCGATCGACGAGTAGCGCGAGCTGACATTGGTGATCGGCTCACCGATCGTCTTCCACACCGCGCCGCCCCAGCCCGCGTCGAAGGCGCGCATAATCTGCTCGCCGCAATTGGTAGGCGGGGCAGAAGCCAGCCAAAAAGGGTTCAGGCAGGGGATGCCGGCAAAGGTGGTCGCAAGGGTTGGCATCATGCCTGGGCTTTCGTGGAAACCCACATCTCAGGAGCGAGATGTGGGGCAACCGGTTTTGTCGCGCAAAATGCCACAATTCCCAACCCGGCACGCTTGCCATCCGCGACCGCATCCACCACCTCGCGGCCTCCATTGGTGCAGTCGCCACCCGCAAAGAACTTCGCCTTCGAGGTCTGCCCCGTCTCACGGTCGATGAGGATGCGACCACGCTCTAACGCAACGCCTGTGTCGGCCAGCAAGCCGGTATGCGTGGCTTGCCCAATGGCCAGCACCACCAAATCGACAGGCACCCGGATCTCACTTCCCGGCACCGGCACCAACGAGCCGTCCTCCACGCTTGCCAGCAAACCGACACGCATGGCTTCAACCTGCGTGTCTCCTTCGAGGCCGACCACCTGCGTGTGCCAGCAAAAGCGCACCCTCTCCTGCTTGGCATGCTCGTACTCAAACGAGAACGCGGACATCTGTTGGGGGCCGCGGCGATAGATCATGCACACCTCGCGCGCGCCCAGCCGAACAGCGGCAATAGCCGCATCGATCGCCGTGTTCCCCGCGCCCAAAACCGCGACCCGCTCCGCTACCGACGTCACACGACCGTCCTTGTAGCCGGCAATCAGGTCGAGCGCGTTGGTCACGCCAGCAAGCTTTTCGCCGGGTACACCCAGCCGATGAATCGCCCCAAGGCCGACCCCCACAAAGATCGCATCGTGGGTGCGTTCTAGCTCCGCAAGACCCGCCGCATCCACCGTCACGCCGAAGCGGAACTCAACGCCAAGCCGCGCCACCATGTCCACCTCGCGCAGGCTCGCGGCAAGGGTGAGTTTGTACTCGGCGATGCCGTAGCTGTTCAGGCCCCCGGGCAGCGGGCGCGCATCGTAGAGTGTCGCCGCAATCCCGTGACGGCGCAACTCAGCGGCGCACGCCAGCGACGCCGGACCGGCTCCGATCAATGCCACCCGCAGACCGGTAGCCGCGCCCGGAACAAACGGCAAGCGATCGCCGTCCGCATGGAACGCCTCCATGGCGTACCGCTGCAGATGCCCAATCTCGATCGGCTGCTTGTTATATCGATGCAGCACGCACGCCCCCTCGCACAGCACCTCCACCGGGCAGGCACGGGAGCAGCTCGCGCCCAGAATGTTGGCATCGAGAATCGTCTGCGCCGACCCAAGCAGATTGCCGCTCGCGATCTTCTTGATGAAGCGCGGCACATCGATGTGCGTCGGACAGGCCTGCATGCACGGCGCGTCGAAGCAGAACAGGCAGCGATTGGCCTCGGGCACCGCCGCCTGTTTGTCAAACGGTGCATGCAGGTCCGGAAACCGTGCCGCGATGGCGGGCGGGGTCGGAGTTTGCGCGGTGAAGGTATCGCTCATTGGGCTAAGGTCCCTCGCCGAGGAAACGATCTTGGAAAACATGATTATTGCATTGCCCTCGGGTAAGACAAAGCCCACCAAAGCAGCATCCAGTTAGGCCAAAGAAGAACTCGCCAGCCAGGCAACGGTCTTCTGTGCCAGCCGGTCGAAAGCCTCGACCGCAGCCACCAGGTGCTCACGCCGGGTATCTTCCTCATGGTTGTGGCTCAAGCCTCGCAGAGACTGCACAAACAGCATGGCCGTCGGAATCCCCGCGCGCGCGACCTCGGCCGCATCATGCAGCGGCCCCGAGGGCAGCAGCACACTCTGCCCAGCAATCTCCGCCGCAGCCTCCGAGGCAAGCGCGATCAGGTGGGGGTTGAAGGGAATCGGCTCGATCGACCAGATGCGCGTCCACTCCACCGTGCAGCCCTCTTCTTCGGCGAAGCGCCGGCTGGCGTCTTGAGCTTCGGCAAGCATCCGCGCAAGCACACCGGCATCCAGGTCGCGTAGATCGAGCGTCGTCTCGCAGCGGCCCACCACCGCCGTCACAATTCCAGGAAACGTCTTCACGCTGCCCATCGTTGCGACCGCGTCCGCGTGCCGCATGGCGATCGGCCGTATCTCCAGCGCCAGCTTCGCCGCCGCAGCCAGCGCATCCCGGCGAACGCGCATCGGGGTCGACCCCGAGTGCGCCTCCTGCCCAAAGAACGTGACCGCATGACGCTCCACACCCTTGGTCCCCGTCACCACGGCCAGCGGCAGGCCGCGGCTCTCGAGCACCGGCCCCTGTTCGATGTGCAGCTCCAGATACGCCGCTGCATCCTTCCGCTCAGCCGCTGCCTCGCCGATGCGGTCCATCGAAATCCCACATCCAGCCAGCGCCGCTTCAAGCGAAACTCCATCCCGGTCCGTGCGCCCGCGATCCGCCTCAATCGAGTGCGTCCCCGCAAAGGCCGACGAGCCGAACAGGCTCCTCCCGAAGCGCGCCCCTTCCTCGTCAGCCCAGTCCACCAGGCGCACCGTCACCGGCGGTCGTCCAGAATACGTCTCGTTCAGCGCTCGCAGAACCTCAAAACCTGCCAGCACGCCCAGGCACCCATCCAGCCAGCCGCCGTTCGGCACCGAGTCCAAATGTGAGCCGAGAATCAGCGCCCGCTCTTGCTCGCCGTGCAGGGTCACCCACCCATTGCCCGCCGTGTCATAGTGCCGCTCGATCGCCTCCTGGTGCGGAAGCGTGTCTACGAGCGACTGAAACCAGGCACGCGCCCGCAACCAGGTCTCCGTCCAGGCGACCCGTTGTGCGCCGTGCTCATCGCCGGTCTGACGGCGTAAAGCTTCCAAATGAGCGACAACGCGGCTGGCATCGGCAGGCAAGCACAGTCTCCCATAGAGAAATTGGTGGGCCCACCAGGACTTGAACCTGGAACCAACGAATTATGAGTTCGCTGCTCTAACCAATTGAGCTATAGGCCCGCACGAGTAGCTTTACTCCCGCGAGCCTATTGTACGGCGGGCCGCTACTTGGGCGAGATGGACCCGGGAGTGGTGTTCGAGTCTTCCGGCGCGGATGGATTGATGTGCCCCTTCTCGTTCTCGGGGGTCTTCGAGTCGACCTTGGTCGATCCCGGTCCGGCAGTCGAGGGGTTGCCTCCCGTGTAGCCGGAGGGTTCTGTGCCGTTCGGGTCGCCTTCCTGCATGCGTTTGCTCATAATGAGATCCTCAGCTCGATGGGAGTTACCAAGGTGTAGCCGCAGTTGCCTGAGAACGCGGAAGGCGGCGGTTCTTCTGTAAACTAAGCGCAACCCTGCCCCGCTCATCCGGGTGACGGGAGATTGCCGATCCGTGCGCTTCGAGCGCTGCGACGGAACAGGAATGCATTGAAACGAATGGTAGGAGAGATTTTTTGGGGTTTCTTCCCACCGGTTCCGGCTCGGCGGCGGCGGGTTCGGTTCGCTTTGACTTGGCCGGCGCTCGCGCTCTTGAGTTTAGGCGCGCTGTGCATCCCGGCAGCGGACGGGCAGACGCCTGCCGCAGGGCCGGCGACTCCCACCGTACAGGCTCCAGCCGGCAGCCCATCGCTTCTCAGCGTTCCTCCCGTTCAGACAACGCCGCAGAGCGGAGGGCAAACTGGACTCTCCACCCCAGCCCGCACGCAGGATACGAGCCAATCTCCGGTGCCGACCACCCGCACCGAGGACGAAGCCGCCCGCCGCGAGCAGCTCGATCGGCGTGACAACGGCACCTACCCCGCCGATCAGCCGACCCAGTTTCAGCGGCTGGTGACCGAGTCTACCGGGGTTGATCTACCAATCTTCGGAGCTTCGTTGTTTAGCGGTGTGCCCTCCACCTTTGCTCCCGTCGAGAACATCCCCGTCTCTCCGGAGTACGTGCTCGGACCCGGCGATGAGCTGCGCGTCGAGCTCTACGGTCAGGTCAATCAGCAGGGCCGCTACATCGTCAGCCGCACCGGCGACATCGCCTACCCGGGTGTCGGCACGTTGCACGTTGCCGGCCTGCGCTACGACCAGTTGAGCGGCGTGCTCACCCGCGAGCTTGGCCGCGTCTATCGCAACTTCCAGCTCAACGTAAACCTTGGCCAACTGCGCTCCATCCAGGTCTTCGTCGTCGGCGAGGCGCGCCGGCCGGGAGCCTACACGGTCAGTTCGCTCAGCACGCTGCTGAACGCGCTCTTCGCCTCCGGAGGCCCGCTGCCTCAGGGCTCCCTGCGCGACATTCAGCTCCAGCGCGGCGGCCGCACTGTCGTTCACTTCGATCTCTACGATCTGCTGCTGCGCGGCGACAAAAGCAGGGACGTGCCGCTCGCGCCGGGCGATGTCCTCTTCATTCCCATCGCAGGTCCGCAGGTCGCCATCACCGGCAGCATCACCCGTCCCGCCATCTATGAGATCGCGCCCGGCACGACGCTGACGCAGTTGATCGCGCTGGCTGGCGGCAAGACCAGCGTGGCGCTCGGCAGCCAGGTCCGCCTGGAACGCATCTTTGAGCAAACCATGCGCAGCATCATTGACGTGGACACGGCCAAAGACCAGAATCCCGTGCTGGCCACCGGCGACATCGTCTCGATCGGCGCCATTCTCAACCGTTATGACGATGCCGTTACTCTGCGCGGCAACGTCACCGCGCCCGGCCGCTACGTCTGGCACCCCGGCATGCGGATCCTGGATCTGGTGCCCAACCGTGACCGCCTGCTCACCCGCGACTACTACCGTCGCCTCAACCTCCTTGGCGTCACTGCGCAGGACTACACGCAGACCGTGCCCGGAGCCCTGCAGGTGCAGGGAAACAGTAGCACGCAGGGAACCCAGTCCGCCGTAGCCAGCGGTGCCGCCACCGCCACCAGCCGTGGCGGCAACTCGATCGGCGAGGCGCTTACCGGCTCAAATTCTCCATTTACGCCCACGACCGATGTCGTGCTGGCAGCACCGGACCTCGACTGGTCCTATGCCGTGATCGAACGGCTCAACCCGGAGACGCTGACGACCTCTTTGGTCCCGTTCAACCCCGGCAACCTGTTCCTGCGCGGCGATCAGACGCAGAATCTGCCGCTCAACTCCGGCGACGTGGTGACCTTTTTCTCAACCGCCGACATCCGCGTACCAACCTCGCAGCAGACACGTTTTGTGCGGCTGGAAGGCGAGTTCAACTCCTCCGGCGTGTACAGCGTGCTTCCCGGAGAGACGCTTCGCCAGCTGCTGCGGCGGGTCGGCGGCCTTACGCCCAGTGCCTATCTCTACGGCTCAGAGTTCACCCGGCTCTCTACCCAGCGCGTGCAGCAGCAGCGCCTCAATGAGTACGCCGACAACCTGGAGGCGCAGCTCTCGGCGCAGTCCGCCAGCGCCAACGGACGCGCCATCTCGAGCCTGGATACAGCGGCCACCGCGGCTTCGGCCACGCAGGCCCAGCAGACGATCGGCCGCTTGCGGCAACTGGTCCCCATCGGGCGCATCGTTCTAGACCTCATGCCGGACAGCCGCACCATCGAAGACATTCCCGATCTGGCGCTTGAGGATGGCGATCGCTTCGTCGTACCCAGAACTCCGGCCACCGTCAGCGTTGAGGGGCAGGTATACAGCGCCAACGCCTTCGTCTTTCTACGCGGCCACAAGGAGCGCGACTATCTGCGTCAGGCCGGCGGCCCAGACCGTCAATCGGATAGCAAGCGAACCTTCATCCTGCGCGCCGATGGCTCGGTCTACAGTCAGCAGTACGGTAACGTGGCCCGCGCCACCATGTTCCCGGGAGACACTATCGTTGTGCCGCCGCGGCTCACGCAACGCGCACTCTTACGCAATCTCCTCGACGCCTCCAACATCATCGGGCAGTTCGGCCTGGGCGCGGCCGCCATCGATGTCCTAAGATAAAGCCCGCAGCCACAACCCTTGTCTCTCATGACCTCTGACCCTATCCCAAACGCGGTGATCGTCGCCGTCCCGGAACCGGACGACAGCATCGATCTGCTCGAGCTCGCCACCATCTTCGTGGTTGAGTGGCGCAAATTTGTGCTGATTGTGCTGCTGGTCTTGGTCGCAGGCGGAGCTTTTATCTACTCCATCCAGCCTCTGTTTGAGTCCTATGCCTCGATCCTTCCGCAGGACCGGGACGATGCGCCGACCGCAAGCTCGCTCTTCACGGGACGCTCTACGTCGGAGCTCTTCTTCGGCTTGCTGGCCAGCCGCTCCGTGGCCGATGAGGTAATCGATCGGCTGAACCTGCTGACGGCCTATCACACGACGGACCGGGAGGCCGCGCGTCTGCGTCTTGCCGGAAGCACCTCCTTCACCTCCGGCCGGGGAGGATTGATCGTCATCCTGGTGCGCGAATCGAACGCCGTGCAGGCGGCGCAGATCGCCAATGCCTATCTGGAGGCTCTCCAAAACCAGCGAGAGCGCATGATTCAAAGCGACTTCGAGATCCACAACCGCTTCTTCCTGCAGCAACTCAAGTCCGAGGAGGATGCGCTCGCCGCTGCCGAACGCGACTTCCGCGATGTGCAGGAGGCAACCGGAGTCGTCCAACCCGATTCGCAGACGCAGATCGGCCTCAACGCCATTGCGGGCACACGTGCCCAGATCTCTAATCTTCAAGTGCAGCTCTCTTCGCTTCTCTTGGGGGAGTCGGAGCAGAATCCGCAGGTGAAGGAGTTGCGTGCGCAGATTGCGGGCCTCGAAAGCCACGAACATGCGCTCGAATCGGCCAATACGCCCAAGGCCACCGGAGCCGCAGCCTCGGCGCGCAACATGCCGCAGCTCAATCTGGATTACGCCCGCAAGCTGCGTGAGGTGCGCTACCATGAGGCGCTCGTAACTTCCATCTCCACGCAATACGAATCGAATCGCCTGAAGGCAGGGGACAACAGCGCACAGTTTGTGATCATCGACCGCGCCATCCCGCCCGAACGCAAAGCCTGGCCGGCCCGGCGCCCGTTGCTGATGCTGGACGCGGCCGCCGCTGTGCTCGCGGGCATGGTATGCGTGGCGCTGCTGCTCTTCTGGCGGAAGATCCAGGCCGAGCCCCGCAATCGGATGCACTTTGCGCAGATGCGGAAGAGCTTCCGAGGCTCGCGCTAACCATGCCGGCGGACAGCAAGCAGCTGCAAACGCAGAGAACGCTTCCTTTTACCAGGCACAAACATCCCGTCAGCGCCGTTGTAGTCGCGCTGCTCACGCTCTTTCTTGTCCTGTTTCCCAAGGGCGGCATCAAGTTCGGCACGATCCCGCTCACCTGGGGCTACTTGCTGCTCGGCCTCACGTTTCCGGTGCTGGCCATCGTTCGCTTCTTTGTGTTTCCTTTCCGCGCAGGCCGCGGGACGCTGCTGGCCATCGCTTCTCTCGTCCCCTTCCAAATCCTGTTTTTCTACAGCGTTGAGCAGAACGGCATCTTCGGCATTGGCGAAGCGCTCAGTATCTTCACGTCGTTCTTTGTGCTGCCGCTCATCTTCTTGCTCATCTACCCGGTCTTTCTTCCCTTGCTGGATGGCGTCCAGTTTGATCGTCTCTTCCGTTTCTCTGTCTTCTCCGCGGCTGCGTTTGGCATCTTTTTATTTTTCCTCTACCCAATTACAGGACATCTTTTTCAAATTCCCTATCTCACCGTCAATGCGGCCGACTACGGAACGATTGAGACCTTCAAGCACATCAATCGCGGTGCTTACCTCAAGCTCATCTCCACCTACAACAACGGCAATGTTTATGGCGTGGCCACGCTCATCCTGCTCCCGCTGTACGACGCGCTCGAGCCTCGGCTTTGGCGGCGCAATCTGGTCAAATTCGCCTTAATCCTCAGCCTCTCGCGTACGGTCTGGTTCGGCCTGGTGGCAGAGCAATTACTCTCACTATTTGCATTGTGTGTGGATGCCGCCCTTACCTTTCCGCGCGTCGTCCTCGGCTCCGCGGTCAGACGAGGCGCGGTCATCCTGCTCACCGTGGGTGGCGTGCTAATCGGCTTGACCTTCATCTCGCGCGATCTGTCCTTTTTGTTCGACAGCCAGCTCGGCGGCCGTGCCGGTACAGTGCGTGCAGCAGCCGAAAACGTAACCTGGCTGCCCACCATTCCGGTTCAGCTGTTCGGGGAGGTAGTCTACGCCACCGCGCTTTCCAGCTACGGAATTACCGGGCTGCTCTCCATTCTGCTGATCTCTACGTTTCCTCTCTTTCTGCTCCTGCGAGATCAGCGCGCACTCCGGTCGCCGTTGCGCAGGGCGGCTTTAAAGGGACTGCTGCTCTATATGATCTTGATGTGCATCGACGGTGCGATAAACTTTATCCCAGTGATGGCGTTCTACTGGTTCGTCTACATGGTTTTTCTTCACGGCTGGCCGGGAGGCCTGGAAACCTCGACGCGCCCTCACTCCCGGGCACACCTGCTAGGGCTTCCGGCTGTCCTTCCCCACCGTGCCGAAAGCGCGTTGATCCTTGATTCCATGCTCGATTGAAAGGAAATGCCTGGTGAGTGAAACGATTCTGGTTACGGGAGGCGCCGGCTTCATCGGGTCGAACTTTGTGCTCGACTGGCTCGCCGGAGAACACGGTCCGGTGGTCAATCTGGATAAGCTGACCTACGCCGGCAACGCCGCGAACCTGGCCGCGGCGGAAGGCAATCCGGAGTACACCTTCATTCATGGGGATATCTTGGACGCCGCACTGGTCGCCCGCCTGCTTGCGGAGCACCGGCCATCGGCCGTCGTCCACTTCGCCGCCGAGAGTCACGTCGACCGCTCGATCGCCGGCCCGGAAGCCTTCCTCCGCACCAACATCGACGGCACCTTCGTTCTGCTGCAGGCCGCCCGCCAGCACTTTGCCTCGCTCGCCGGCGCGGAAAAAGACCGGTTCCGCTTCCTCCACGTCTCGACCGACGAGGTCTACGGCACGCTCGCCCCCCACGATCCCGCCTTCCACGAAGACACGCCCTACGCGCCCAACAGCCCGTATGCCGCCTCCAAAGCCTCCTCCGACCACCTGGTCCGCGCCTGGCACCACACCTACGGCCTGCCCACCCTGGTCACCAACTGCTCCAACAACTACGGCCCTTACCAGTTCCCGGAAAAACTCATCCCTCTGATGATCAACAACGCCCTCTCCGGCAAGCCGCTCCCCGTCTACGGCGACGGCCTCCAGGTGCGCGACTGGCTCTACGTCGGCGACCACTGCTCGGCCATCCGCGCCGTACTTCAGGGCGGCCGCCTCGGCCAAACCTACAACGTCGGCGGCGGCAACCAGCGCACCAACCTGGAGGTGGTCCGCACTCTTTGCGCGCTGCTCGATGAGCTCCGCCCCCATTCGCCCCACGTCCCGCATATCGACCTGCTCACCTACGTGCAGGATCGCCCCGGGCACGACCGCCGCTATGCCATCGACGCACAGAAGCTCGAGTCCGAGCTCCACTGGCAGCCGGCCGAGAGCTTCGAGACCGGCTTTCGCAAGACCATCGAGTGGTATCTCGCCAATCCCGCCTGGGTCCAAAACGTCACCAGCGGCGCCTACAAAAGCTGGATGCAGCAGAATTACGCCTCGCGTATCCCCGTCGCTGCAGTTCCTTCGGAAGGAGCCACCCGATGAAGGGAATCATCCTCGCCGGAGGCTCCGGCACCCGCCTTCATCCGGTCACCCAGGCAGTCTCGAAGCAACTGCTCCCGGTATACGACAAGCCGATGATCTACTATCCGCTCTCGGCTCTGATGCTCGCCGGAATCCGCGAAATCCTCATCATCTCCACGCCTGAAGACACGCCGCGCTTCCGCCAGCTGCTCGGCGCAGGCGAGCAGTGGGGGCTCTCGCTCAGCTACGCCGTCCAGCCCTCGCCGGACGGTCTCGCCCAGGCCTTCCTCATCGGCAAGGAGTTTCTTGCCGGCCAAAACTGCTGCCTCGTCCTCGGCGATAACATCTTCTACGGCCATGACTTCGCCAAATCTCTACGCGATGCCGCCACGCATCCCGCCGGAGCCACCGTCTTCGCCTATCCGGTCCTGGACCCCGAGCGCTACGGTGTGGTCGAGTTCGACGCCAATCGCAAGGCCATCTCGCTCGAAGAGAAACCCGCAAAACCCAAATCGCGCTACGCCGTCACCGGAATCTACTTCTATGACGCGCAGGTCGTAGGAATCGCCGAGCAGCTCAAGCCCTCGCCGCGCGGAGAGCTCGAAATCACCGACGTCAATCGCTGGTACCTTGAGCGCGGCCAGCTCCGGACCGAGCTCCTCGGCCGCGGCATCGCCTGGCTCGACACCGGGACACACGATTCGCTGCTCGAAGCATCCAACTTCATCTCCACACTGGAGCATCGACAAGGCCTCAAGGTCGCCTGCCCGGAGGAGATCGCCTACCGCCTCGGCTATATTGATGAGGCCCAGCTTCGTACGCTGGCCGGCCGCATCGCCAAAAGCACTTACGGAAAGTACCTGCTGCGCATTCTTGAGGAGACCGTCTATTAGCGCCACCGGAGGCATTCTCGTCACAGGCTCGACCGGCCAGGTCGGCAGCGCAATCCTGCGCGCGCTTGAACCGTTTCAAGAAACCGCCGGACCCGTTCACGCGCCCAATCGCGCCGCCTTGAATCTCGGCAATCCTACCTCCATCCGCAACGTTGTCCGCGAGCTTCGTCCGCGCTGGATCGTCAATCCCGCCGCCTACACCGCGGTCGATAAAGCCGAGACCAACCGCGTCGCCGCCTTTGACATCAACGCCGAAGCTCCCGGCATCCTGGGCGAAGAAGCAAAAAAAATCGGTGCCGGAGTCATCCACTTCTCCACCGACTACGTCTTCGACGGCGTCAACCCGTTGCCCTACCTCGAGAGCGACGGCCCCAATCCCGCCAGCGTCTACGGCGCGTCCAAGCTCGCTGGTGAGCAGGCGCTTGCCGCCTCCGGAGCCCAGCACATCATCCTCCGCACCTCCTGGGTCTACGGCGCGACAGGCAAGAACTTTCTGCTCACCATCCTCCGCCTCGCCCGTGAGCGCTCCGAGATGAAGGTCGTCGCCGACCAGCACGGCGCGCCCACTTCCAGCCGCGATCTCGCCGCGCTCACCTTGCACATCCTCTCGGAGTATGCCGATCTCAGCGAGGTAGGCGGCCTCTACCACGCCACCAGCCGCGGCGAGACGACCTGGCACGGCTTTGCCGCGGAGAGCATTCGCCAGGCGCGCGAACTCAACCCCCGCGCCTCCTACGCCGTCATGCTGCCCATTCCCACCTCCGAGTAC
>CALMVK010000068.1 GCA_937873145.1 uncultured Granulicella sp.
CGGACTACTTCCTCCTCCGCCACCGCCAGCTCGACGTCCCCGCCCTCTACCGCCGGAACGGCCTTTACGAGTACACCCACGGCTTCAATCCACAGGCCATCCTTGCGCTGGTCGTCGGAGTCTTCTTCTCGCTCATCGGCCTCTTCGTCCCCACCCTGCGCTTCCTCTACGACTACGCCTGGTTCGTCGGCTTCTTCCTTTCGTCTGGTATCTATTTAGTTCTTTCGCAAAGAATATCGGCACGCAGCGCGACATGCTAGGTACAGAGTGGATATCTTTAGCTGGTTCGGAAGCAGTTCGCCGGAAGAGAATTTCTTGGTGGGAAACGCAGCTGCCGAATTAAAACACCTCTCTCTTATGCGTGGTTGCCACTACATGGCTTACGTTAAGACAATGGAACTGAGGTCATAATGATTGAGATTTCGCTCCCTTACATTTACAAACTTTCTGCTTCGATTCAGCCGCTATCGAAGGTTGAACAGGGAACCTCATTACTCCAAGCGTTCTACAACTCCTTATGGAACGCGGAGATTGAGCTGAATGCATTTCTGAATCAGAGCATCTACTCATATACTCTGAAGGCTCTGAAGGCCCCAGGCGTTGACCTTCTCGCGGCCATACGCGCACTTACTGAAGTCGAAGAGAAAGAACGAGAAGTTAATTTTTTTGAAGCCTATAAGCTAAGCAACGCTCTGACTACCTTCGAAAATGTCCTCACGGCAGAGATGAACGTGAACAACGCCTATTGGGTAACGAAAAAGCGCGGGTTTGATACTTCGGACCTCATCAACCGAGCGGAGGTGTGCTGGAGCCCGGAGCTTCCCAGCAAGGTCCCTGAGAGTCTGTATGACATTCGTCAAGCTGGGAGGTGCATTGCGTTTGAGTTGAGCACGGCAGCTGGGTTCCATACCATGCGCGCGACTGAGTTGGTGTTCCGTCACTACTGGGATGCTGTTACAAAATCAGCCCCGCGTCCGGGACTGGGGAATATGGGTGACTATGTAGTCGCGTTGGAGCAGCAGAAAAAGGGAGATCCTAAAACCGTGGCAACCATGCGGCAAATCAAGGAACTGCACAGAAACGAACTGATGCATCCAGAGGCCGTTTTGGATATGAACATGGCCATAGAACTATGGGGAATCGCTCAGAGTGCAGTGACGGCAATGCTGCGCGAGATACCTGATCCCGTCATCCTGCCGGCCCTCGTTGATCTAATTCCCTAGTATTGATGTGTCAGCTATATTTATGCCATTCAAGCTTTAAAGCCTGAGCGGCTCTGAAAGGACACAAGTTAGAATAAGGCAACTTTAGCGTAGAGACTCGAAGAGATACAGCTTCAATGAAAGGACACGATGGTCACCATCCAGACAAACTACGAAGGAGACCTGCACTGCCGAGCCGTGCATGAACCCTCCTCCACCAGCCTCGCCACAGACGCCCCCAAGGACAACCAGGGCCGCGGCGAAAGCTTCTCTCCCACCGATCTCGTCGCCACCGCGCTCGGCACCTGCATCCTCACCACTATGGGCATCGTCGCCCGCAACCACGGCATCGACATGACCGGCGCAACGGCCGTCGTCGAAAAAGACATGAC
>CALMVK010000069.1:0-22753 GCA_937873145.1 uncultured Granulicella sp.
CGGCCAGGGGGCGGCCACTGCGGGTCAGTCGCAGACCAACACGTCGGTTGCCGGGTCAGCCGGCAATGGGTTGGCGACGCCTCCTCCAGAGTTTATTCAAGAGCTGCGCGTAAACACGTCCGAGTATGACGCACAGCAGGGCAATCGCAGCGGAGCGCAGATTGACGTCTCGACGCAGACCGGCACGAACGTGTTGCATGGGCAGATTTACGGGAATCGCGCGACCAACTTTGCGAATGCGGCGCCTTACTTCAACAAGCAGGGCGTGCTTTACCAGCTGAACCTACCGTACAGCTTTCTCGTCCCGCAGCTGCACCGCGACTACGTGGGAGCGACGGTGGGCGGTCCGATCTTGAAGAACAAGCTTTTCTTTTTTCTGGGTTACGAGAATCTTCACGATGCGGATGCGTTGAAAGGCTATTCAGCGGTGGAGGTACCGTTCGCGCTGACGAACGATCGTTCGACGACGGGCATTTTAAACGCGGTGAATTCTTACAATGCGCTCTCAAACTACATTTCTCCTTCAACGGGTAAGCCACTAGGAACGCCGACCGCGTTCAACGGAACCTTCGATCCGGTGGCGATGGCGATTCTGAATCAGAAGCTACCCAACGGTCAATTCCTGATTCCCTCCTCGACGAATAGTGCAAATGGTGTGACCTCGACCAACGCTTTCATCAATAGCGGTGCGCTGTTCAAAGCCGATGAGGCGACGGCCGCGCTCGACTACAACGCATCCGCACGCGACCGCGTTTCGCTGAAGTACTACTACCAGCACGCACCTGACCTGAGCCCATTTACCAATGCGAATACGGCCGGCTATCCGGCGACCGAAGATACCGGGGCACAGGTAGGTTCGATCTCGAACAGTATTACGTTGGGGTCGAAGATCAACTGGGACCAACGGCTCGGGTTCTCGCGGCAGAAAGTTTATAGCACGTTCAACACGCTTCCGGGCGATCCAACCTTTGGCATTGGGTCCCCGGGAGGTACAGGGACGCCGGGCATTACGCTCAGCAAATTTGCGTACTCCAGTGGCTCTGCGATAACCGTAGGTCCGAACAGCAACTTTGCCAACGCCGGATACTTTCAAAATCGTCTCGTGCCTTCGACCAATCTGATCCTAAGCCTGGGAAAGCACACTATCGCCATCGGGAGCAATTACAGCTATACCCAATTGAATATACGCAACCGGCGCACGGATCTGGGCAGTGTTACGGCGGCTAACTTCGTCACGTTCGTTGAGGGGCAGGCAAGTGCCTCAAACGAGTTGCTAGGACCGGCCAATCGTTACTATCGCTCCAACGAAATTGGCAGCTACATGCAGGATCAGTGGCGCGCAACCCCGAATCTGAGCCTCACCTTCGGCGTGCGCTACGACTATGACGGAGGCTTTACCGAGAAGTACGGCAATATCTTCAACTTTGAGCCGACTCTGTTCAGCGTGACTCAGGGCGCGGTAAACAACAGCGGCTTTGTGGTTGCAGGCAATAACGCCTTCGCGCCCACGGCAGGGGTGAGTAACTCGACGCTCACGGGCCGGCAATGGGGTGTGTCGCCGCGCCTGGGGTTCGCGTACACGCCTCCCGCGACGGCGAGCAAGCTGGTGATTCGCGGATCGTTTGGGACCTACTACGATCGCGGTGAGTATTTTAGCTATCTGTCACAGCCGGCGGGCGGTAGTATTGGCGGACCGTTTGGCGCAACCGAGGCTCCTCCGCTAGTGAACTATGTGACGGGTTCCGGCACACGTACCCTTGAGAATCCGCTTGGCTCGACGGCCATTCCCGTCTCATCCTCAAACCCATCCAGCTTTACCAACAAGCTGGTAACGGCAAACCAGATTCGCTCCGGCTGCGGCGGACTTGCAGTAGAGACGACCAGTTCAAACAGTGATTGCGGCGTGCAGCCCTATAACTTTGGCGCGTATGCCCGCGACAACAAGCTGCCCTACACGATCGACTATGCGCTCAATCTGCAGTGGCAGGCGACGCGCGATGTGGTGCTGACCTTCGGCTATACCGGGAATCTGGGGCGGCATCTCGTTATTCCTGTGCCCTTCAACGAGCCCGGCATTGCCACACCGACGAACCCCATCAACGGCGAGACAAGCAGCTACGGTTATGAGGTGCTCAATACCAATAAGCCCTCCGGCAAATACTACAATCCGATCTCTACCGAACCTTACGATAGCTATGACGGAGGCAATATCGATCTGCGTGTGCCCTATGAGGGCTACAGTCCAAACGCAGCTCTCTTCAAGGCAGCGGGGATCTCGGAGTTCAATGCGTTTGAATTTCATGGGCAGAAGCGACTCAGCAATTACACCTCGTTTACGGTGGCCTATACGTACAGCCATGCGCTCGACGAGCAGTCCGACATTGGGCTCTTCTTTACCGGAGACAACCCGAACAATCTGCGTGATTCTTACGCCAAGGCGGACTTTGACCGTACGCATGTACTTAACTTCGCTTACGTGTTCCAGCTTCCCAAGCTGACGCCGGACGCTTCCCTGTTAGGAAAATTTACCAATGGCTGGCAGCTGGTGGGCATTACGCGGCTGCAGAGCGGACAGCCCTTCAGCTTGTACGAGTTCGATGGAGCGGTCGGCAGCATCTACTTCGGCAATTTTCCTACGCTGACCAATCCGGTGATCGGCATCAAGAACGGAGCCAACCCGAAATCAGCACTGACCGGCCATCCGGGGACGCAGCTGACGGCGGTCTCGCAGACTCCGTCCCCCACGGGTGGAGCGCCGACAGCCAGCTACCAGTACGTGCCGTATATCGACCCCACACAGCTTCAGGTAAACTCGCTCGCTCCCGGGCAGAAAGGTGTTCCGGGCTGCACGAGCAATGAGCCCTGCGATGTTTTTGAAAACGACTTTACGCCCGGGCAGCGCAATATCTTCCGGCAGGGTTTTCAGAAAGACGCCGACGCGAGCCTGCAGAAGATTACCCGCTTTAATGATCGATTCAGCGCGCGCTATACCTTCGACGTTTATAACCTGACGAACACCTTCAGCCCGGACGTTCCGAACAATTCGGCGACGGTGAGTCAAAGTAAGTTGACCCCGGCAAGCATCGGTACGCCGCCTGCAGCGGGCACGCCGGTTGCTTATGGACAGGTGGCAACCTCGGCGGCAACGCAGAACACAGACTTGGGCCGTCTTTATGTAACGCCTAGTAACACAATGACGTTCGGCTCGGTACGGAATGCGATCGGGCAGGCACGTACGATCGAGATGTCGCTGCATCTGCTGTTTTAGGCAGGCTTGGCGGAGTTGGTTCTAGAAATTAGCGGAGCTGGAACTCGGGGCTGCCGAGCAGGAGTGCGGTGAGCAGGTTGAGAGTTTCAGTGGGGTTGGCAGGGGGCTGTTGGTTTAGTTGGGAGTGGATGAACTGAGCGGTGCTCGGGGAGATTTCGCCTTCAATCAGGCTGCTTTCGAGCACACGAAGGCCCGTCTCCTGGCCGGAATTCGAGCTGGGACTAGAAGCCGAAAGGTTCACGGGTCTGGTATGCGGAGCGTTGGAGTAACTGACGCTGTGGTCCGTCATCAGTGCGAGCGCGAGGACGCGGGAGGAATCGAACTTCTGGTTGGCAAAGTGGTTATGCGTGAGCTGGTCGGCGAAGTTGAGCCGCGCGAGTAGGGACTGCGTATTCATCCAGTGGTCGGCGGTGACGGAGTAGCCGATGGGCGGAAGCGCGCGGTAGAGAGGCTGGCCCATGTCGTTCAGCCGCGCGGCGAGGGCGCCTGGGTTTTGCGGGTCGGTAAGCGTGGCGCGGAAGGCGGAGGCGAGGAACTCTTCGGGAGTCTTGACCTTCGTACGGAAGCAGCGGTGGGAGTTGAACTCTGGCGACTGGAGGAGCGCACGGAGGACGGTGCGAATGTCACCATCGGAGGCAAGATAAGTACCGGCGAGGCGGTCGACGAGCGCAGGCGGCGGATCGTCGGCGAGAAAGCGCTGGGCTAACTGGAAGCTGAGGAAGTGTGCAGTCTGGGGGCTGGCGGCAAGCAGCACGAGGGCGGCAATTCCCTGCTTCATACCGGGCAGGCCGTTGACGCGGGCGATGGCCTGAACGAGGGAGGGGGCGATGGGCTGGCCGGAGATGTTGCCAGCCTCGTCGATCGTGTAGCCAAGCCAGTGTTTGGGGCCGGGCTCGTGCTTTTTAGGATCGAAGAGGAAGGGGCCGCCCTGGTTGGGCCGGTCGACGCTCCAGCCGGTGAGGATGGCGGAGAGCGCGG
The DNA here is from genome assembly GCA_937873145.1 of uncultured Granulicella sp. GTDB lineage: Bacteria > Acidobacteriota > Terriglobia > Terriglobales > Acidobacteriaceae > Edaphobacter. The sequence continues at coordinate 4,247 of CALMVK010000069.1, forward strand.
TGACGTCGGCCTGGGTGTACCCGCCCTTGACGCCAAGGGTGTGCAACTCCATGATCTCGCGGCCGTAGTTCTCGTTGAGTCCGCGCTTGCCGGGTCGGGAGTTGGGCTTGGTGGGGTCGACGCCATTGGCAAGCGAGTTGGGACCGATCGAGAGCCAGTTGTCGAGGTAGACCATCATGGCCGGACTTTGCGCGGTGGCGAGCAGCAGATCGCGAAACTTGCCGAGCGCATGCGGGCGAATCACGTCGCGCTCATAGCTGGTGGTGTACCACTGGTCGGAATCTTTGGGGGCGAAGACGTTGAAGTGGTTGAACCAGAAGTCGGTCATGACCTCCTGAAGCTGGCGCTCGGAGAGGACGATGCGCAGGAGTTTTGCCTGGGTGAGCTCGTCGAGCGTGCGGTTCTGGGTGCCGACGCCGCCCTGGAAGGCGAGGATGGTTTCACGCTCGCGGGGGGTGAAGTCGTTGAAAAGGATGGTGCGCTGATCTCCGGGAACGAAGTTGGCGAAGGCGATGCGGTCCGGTGCGGGCAGGGCGTTGAGGGCGGCCATACGCGCGGCTTTGGGCAAAGCAAAGAGCTGGCCGGCGACACGTGCGGCAGAGGCCTGGTCGAGCTTCTTCTGGGCCTCTTTGGCGTTTTGGACGGTAAGGTCGTCCTGAGCTGGGGAGTGTACGAGCTTTGCGGCACGTTCTTGCTGAAGCTTATAGACCTGGACCTCATAGACACTCGCAAGTAACGGGTCGGTGGGATAAGGGCGCTTGCCGTCAGCGACCTGCTCGACGGCGCCGCGGTCGGGAAAGAGAAGCAGGGCCTGATCGGGGGGCAAAGTGAGCGTCGGGAAGTCGCGCAGACGCTTGGCCAGGTCGGGATCGGGGATGCTGTCAGGGGCGAGCTGCTGGTCGAGCCACCGATCAGGGCCTTGGACAAGAATGCGGTCGACATCGCCAGGACGCGGACCGAAGGTGAAGCGGTCCAATAGCTGAACCACACGCTCACGGGGATTCAAGGGGAGATCCGGCGAAACCTGAGAGGACGGCAGCCTGGGCCGAATGCTGCCTGGATGGGGCGGGGACGCGGAGGTGCTTTCCTGCTGCGCTGGAGCGGAGATGGCGAGCAAAAGCAAAGCAAGGAAAGCAGTTTTAGCGCGCATCGCATCCTCTCTTGCTGAGGAGTTTAAACCAGTTCGGCCGCTCGAGTTGCGTAGAAATCCAATCGTCTCATGGCAGCAGTTGCCGCTTGTCCTGAGTCTCTTGTGATGTCGATCATGGGATCGTGCGTTTCGGAACTGAACTACCGGAGTTGGTCTGCGTGGACGTTTGTCAGGGCTCGTTCAAAGTGGAGGATTCCGAAGAATCGTTGCTGGATCGCCGTGGATGCAGATCGCGGCATTCTCGGGTAAACTTGCAAGAGCTGAACGCAGAGTGCATCGGACGCTAGTCTGTGAGCTCGTCTGTGGTGATTTGGTGTAAGCCGTTTGTAATCGCGGAGAGATGGCCGAGTGGCTGAAGGCGCACGCTTGGAAAGCGTGTATACCGCAAGGTATCCAGGGTTCGAATCCCTGTCTCTCCGCCATAACTTCTTGCAAATGCTTTGAAAATCAGAATACGTAGATAGAGTGAGTAACTTACTGCTCGCGTCGGCCTTTTCAGCATGGTTGGTAACGTCATGTGCAGAGTACAGTTCCTTCGCTAAGGGTTAAAGATAGAAATCAACTGAGCCGCAAACGTCGCTTTTGCGGAGTCAATGACTTTTTCAACAGCATTCTTCGTTTGTGATTAGGGCCGAGTCATCGAAGCCGTAGGATCGTCATGTTGACTTCACCATCTGGAGATCCTATGTCGGCACTAAAACTTAGCGTTGCAGCAATCGTTGCATCCGGACTCCTAAGCGTCTCAACCTGCTGCGCAGCCCCGCCGAGGGGTGCGGCAAGGGCATTCCTTGAACCGAAGCCGCTTCCCGGCCAGACTCTCAGCTTTATCACCTATCGCGTCATCTCGATCTATGGTCCAGGCATTGAGGACAGCGTCGTGTCGATTCCCGCGACAGGAACCTACACATTCGAGCCAAGCGTATCTGCAGACATCATTCACTGGAAGGCTGATGTCCGAATGGACGGCAAACGGGTCATAAAAGACCTCGATGGCGAGTACCGCGATCAAGGAACCTCCATCTGCTATAGCGGCAAGTGCAGTTTCAACTCAAATGCGAGTGGGCCTTTCTACAATCCGACCTTTTGGGGAACGCCGGATGGGAAATTGAAGGCGGGTCAGACGTGGAATGTCACGTTGGCGAAGCCTTGGGAGTTGGGACCAGCAGGTTCCCAGACCGTTACGGTCCTTTCGGTGGATAAGGCGAATGGGATCGTGGTCCTGAAACGCGAAGGAGAAGGAGTGGGTTCCTATGAGGGGAGCCACGACATTGCCACCGTCAGGAAGAACGGAAAGGTTTATACCACCAAAGCGACCTTCGGAAAGGCACATTGGATAGGGCAAGCTGTCATTCAACATGGCGTGATCGTGAGCGACGAATTGCTTTGCACGACACCGGTGGAGCTATCCTCACCCGACTTTGGGACCTCGCAAGCTGAAGAACGTCAGTACATGTCGCTGCTGGAGCATCCTGCACCTATCGGTTCCTAGGGCGGATCGCCAGCTACCACAACGTTCAATGCTGTTGAAAAACTTGAGTCGTCATGACTCCGCAAAACATGTCGCACGAAAATACCCCAACAAGCGACGTTTGCGGCAGTTGAGCCTTGGACATTCCCCTGTTTGACCCTTAGCGCTGAAAAGTGGAGTTTTTAAACACCCTTGTTCGTTTGTAACGACGGTGAAAGCTAGCCCGATTCCTGCCGCCGAGGATTTATCCAGGTAGCCATCCCCGTTCTTGTCGATGGCGGCAAACTGCTGTTGCAGGCGATCGGGCGCCTCCGCCTTGAATGCGACTCGCGGGTGCACCGGCGGCCTACTTTGACGTGCAGATGTTAGGCCGGCTTTCGCCGGTGACATCCTGGCAGAGAAGACAGGACCCTTGCCGGAGCATTCAGCGCTCTTCGCTGCAAAACTGTAGAAGCGCTTGAAGCTATGCGCGATGCTCGCTTTGAAGGGAGTTCGCCATGAACACTAAGAAGACCCTCGTTACCCTCGGATTTACCTGTGTCGCTGCGACACTTCACGCTCAGTGCACTGCAGCGAATCAACTCAAGGTCACCGTAGTCGATACGGCAGCAGCGCCCGTGCCGGCTTCGGTCAGGCTAAACGGCAGCGAGGTGAAGCAAACCGATGCGGCTGGCGTGCTGATATTACCCTGCGTGGTTCCTGGTCCATACGCGTTGTCCGTCAACGCACCCGGATTTCAGGAAGCTGTCGTGCGGCAGATCAGGAGTACGCAAGAAAGTGAGGCGATAACGGTGGTGCTTGCGATCGCTTCCGTTCAAACCTCCGTAGATGTTGTTGGCCAGGAAACCTCGGCTGAAAGTCCTCTCGAAAAAGCCACTACTCTCAATGCGGAACAGCTCAAGGGCATGGCGAATGACCCGGACGAGTTTCGCCGGCAACTACTTGCTTTAACCGCTTCTCAGGGCTCGCAAAGTAATGTCGTTGTCTCTGTGGACGGCTTTCAGGAAAGCAGCACGATTCCTCCGAAAGACTCGATTATCTCCGTTCGAACGACTCCAAATCCTTACACCGCAGAACTGCAGTATCCTGTTGTGGACGGTGGACGACTGGAGATTACGACGAAGCCAGGAACTGCGGCGCTGCACGGTTCGGTGTTCTTCAACAGCAGTAGTAGCAGCTTCAACGCGAGCGATCCTTACTCCTTGTCGAGCGCCCCTGCCGGCAACCAGAACGTAGGCATCGATCTTACGGGTCCCATTCTCCACACCAAGAGCGGCTACGGGTTGAGTTTGGAGAGACGTAGCATCCGCGAGCAAAGCATTGTGAACGCTGTGGGGCTTTCGGCTGCGTTGCAGCCGACCTCTCTGCTCGCCACAGTCGCTGCGCCGCAAACACTGTGGCTGGGAGACTTCCGGTCTGGCCTGCAGGTGAACTCTACGGACTACGCTGTCGTGTCCCTTACGGCGAACGTGAACGACTCCGAGAATCAGGGTGTGGGCGGACTCACTCTACCGGAAGCGGGCTACGATTTACACACCAGTGAGTATGACCTGCGGCTTAGCAACAATCAGCCCATAGGAGCATTTCTGTTGCACCAGAGCCGGGTTGGCTTTACCTGGAAGACGATCGGTCAGGCACCGGCCTCCTCGTCGCCATCGCTCACTGTCGCGGGATTTTTTAGCGACGGCGGTTCGCCGCAGGGCGATCTGCACGAAAGAGATAACGTGCTGGAAGTGGACGAAGGGGTAGACCGGGAGAAGCGCGGTTTCGAGATCAGGCTGGGCACGGAGGTGAACAGCCGTTTCTACAACGATCGGGTGCCGAACCTCTTCAATGGTTCTTACGTCTTCGGTGGCGGCTCCGCACCCGTTCTCAGCACGGCTGGCGGTTCCGGTAGCACCACCATTACCGGGCTGGAACAATACCGCCGAGCCCTGGCGGGGCTTCCCGGCGGCACGCCAACCACGTTTCAGTTGACGACCGGATCACCCCGTGCACAGTTTACGCAATACAGGCAGGCGTTCTACACACAGCTCAATCTGCAACTGCCGTACCACACGCGCCTGCAACTTGGGATGCGTTACCAGCTCCAAACCGCGCCACAGAGCTTCTCAAGCTATGCGCCACGCGCGGGTGTCAGCTGGGCGCCCGTCACCCCTTACGCCATGCTGAACAACTGGGTCATTCATCTGGAAGCCGGCATCTTCTCTTCGCCCGTAAACCCTACCTACGTACGAAACGTGAAGCTCCTGGATGGAGTCGCGAATCAGCAGGTCACCGTTTACTCGCCCCAGTTTGGCAATCCGCTGCAGCCTATCGCAGGGTCGATCAGCGTGAACGCGTTTAGGAGCTTTGCAAACAGCATTCATCCCGACACGTTTCTGCAGGCAGAGGGCACGCTGGAACGAAGCTTTGGAAAACACTGGAGCGCGGCTGCCGACTTTACCCTGGGGCAGAACTGGAGGCGCGAACGCATCCGCAACATCAACGCCCCACTTGTAGGCAGTGCCGTAGGGCCTGCAAACCCGAATACAGCGTTGATGGCACCGCGTCCCATGGCGCCCAATCTCGACATCTTCCAGTACGAGAGCACAGGACACCTGGTCGCCAGCCTGCCCTCCTTCCACATCGCTGTGAGCGATTACAAGGGCTTTAGCCTTATGGCGCAATATAACGGCATGACCGGCAGAGGTGACGAAGACAACTCCGCGCCCGCGCCGCAGAGCAGCTACAGCAAGCAGGGCGAAAGCGCACGGCCGGATTTTGTCACCAAGAACTCGCTCGTTATCACAGGGGATATGAAGCTCCCGTTCGGACTTCAATCGGCCGCTCAGTTCGACTACAACACCGGCTCTCCGTATAACATTGTCACGGGTACGGATGCCAATGGCGACGGCATCTTCAACGACCGTCCTTCTTACACAACCACCCTCGGTCCCGCTAGCTACCAGACGCGCTATGGGCTGCTCACGACCGCAACCACGAATGGGACGATCCCCCGCAATCTGGGTACGATGCCTTCCCTTTCTCATTTGAATGCGAGCCTGCGCAGGGATATTTCGCTGGATCACCGAAAGAATCACGATCTAAGGGTGCTGACATTAAGTGTAAGGAGCGCAAACCTTCTCAATCACACCAATGTGGTGGCTGTGGGAACTGTTCTTGGATCGACAAACTTCGACCACGGCGTCAATGCTGAGCCTGCGCGTAGAGTGGAATTGGGCGCACGCCTGAGCTTCTAGAAGGAGATCTTTGTGAAACAACCCATGAGGCTCGACCGTGAAGACTGGATCAGGCTCCGCAACTGGGGCCTTCCACTTTTGATGCTCGTTGGATTTGCACTTGTCGCTAGAACGGCCGCCGAATGCCACACCGTGCTGTGGTTCGTCGGCGTGCACTCTACATGGCCGCCCACCGTTGCGTGGGCTGGTCTGGTGTGGTTTTGGTGGCTCGCCGTTGTCGTGGGCCTGTGGCGTTTGGCCGTGACGTTTGCAGACGTCTTCCGGCTGGCCTGGCTTCCTGTCCTTCTGCATGGTGCTGTCGCAGTGGCGCTGGCTTTCATTCACATGTCCCTACTGGGCAGCTTTATCGATCACAGCGCAGCCATCTGGCCTGTGTGGAGCCAGGCACACCTGGCGCGCGGTTGCATTACTGGCGAGAGCTTTGGCCAGGACCTGTTGATCTATGGCGTTCTTCTCCTGATTTCGTCTTCGATCTACCACCAGCTTGTAGCGCGGCGCACTCAACTTCAGAAACTCGCGCTTGAAAGTCAACTCACGCATGCGCAGCTGCAGGCTCTACAGAATCAGGTGCAGCCGCATTTTCTTTTCAATGCTCACAATTGTGTGCTCTCGCTGATCGATCTTGGCCGCAATGCGGAAGCAGCCGAAGCACTCTCACACTTGAATGCGATCCTGAGGTCCTCTTTATTGCAGAAGACTCCCGAGAAGGTTCCGCTTGCAGACGAGTTGAAGACGGTGCAAAGTTACCTCGCTTTGCAGCAGATCCGATTCTCGGACCGTCTCCAAGTTCGTTTTCAGACGAGCCCGGAGCTGATGGAGACGCTGGTCCCAAACTTTCTGCTGCAGCCCATTGTAGAAAACGCCGTTCACCACGGCATCGAACCCATGCGTGAAGGAGGCGTGATTGAAACCTCCGTGCACAGAGAAGGGTCCATGGTTTGCTTTCGAGTCCATGACAACGGCTCTGGCAAGGCGAACGCCGCAACGGCAGGTCATGGGATCGGCCTGCGCAATCTTCGCGAACGCCTGGAGCACCTGTACCCGGGCCGTTACACATTCAACGCCTGTCCGGGAAAAGCCGGAGGCTTTGAGGTCAACATCGCTATCCCCTTTGAGCCTTGCCGGGTATGACCATACGCGCTCTGCTCGTCGAGGATGAATCTCTGGCTCGCGAACGACTGAAGCTGCTGTTGTCCGATGAGCCGGACGTTGTGGTCGCGGCGGAGGCGCGTGACGGTTTGGAGGCGGTAGCCGCGCTGAAAAACAGTCCCATCGATCTCGTGTTTCTGGATGTGCAGATGCCTGGCATGACCGGGCTTGAGGTGGCCGCCGCAATCGGCGTGCAACATCTTCCACCCACCATCTTCGTTACAGCCTACGAGGAGCATGCCGTCGAAGCCTTTCGCCTGGCGGCGGTAGACTATTTGACCAAGCCAATTGACCGTACACGGCTCAAGACGGCTCTCGATCGTGTTCGGGGCCTACGTGCTGCTTCGTCCGCTCTCTCCATGCAGTCACAGTTGAGCAAGCTGCTCGGAAATCTCGAAAAACGGCCCAATAGTACGTTCGAGCCCGCCCAGCGTCTTCGCATCCGCGACGGAGACAAGGATCTGATCATTCCTAGTTCTCAGGTGGAATGGGTAGAAGCTGCGGATTATTATTGCAGCCTGCATTTAGGCAAGCGGATCTATCTGTTGCGGGAGAGCATCGCCGACCTTTCAAAGCGACTTGATCCCAAGATGTTTGTGCGTGTGCATCGCTCCGCCCTTGTCAACCTTAACTTTGTCCAGGCGCTCTATCGTGAAGGCATGGAAGACGGAATCCTGGTTCTTACGAGTGGCCAGCGAGTGAAAACGAGCAAGCTGGGACGTGATCGGCTGCTGGCGATGGGCAGCTTCTAATCGCCTGGCGTGAGCATTGCAAATGGGCGCTCTGTTAGAAGCTCGGCTTTTGCATGACAGCGCGATTGAAGTGTTTCCGCCGAGCCGGCATGACAAGCGGCACTGACGCTACTCAGAGTGGCTACAAGAAGTTGAGACTTGCTGCGGGGCCGGAAGAGCGGTTCCTGCCAGGATATTATTCTATGCAACTTACGGGAGCTACCCCGTTGCTGCCGAGAATGCCTGAAGATGGGAGCATATGAGCACCTGGCCGAATCGTAAGCTGCTGGACCTCCTACAGATCGAAGTTCCGATCATCCAGGCACCTATGGCGGGATCGGATTCCGTTGCACTGGCGCGGGGTGTGTGTTCGGCAGGAGCACTCGGATCACTGGCGTGTGCGCTGCTGAGTGCGAATGAGATACGGGACGCTGCTCGAGAGATCCGACAGGGGATGGCCCGACCTTTCAATCTCAATTTCTTCTGTCACACGATGGAGCCACCCGCTTCCGCTGCGAAGGAAAAATGGAGGGAACTCCTTCGCCCGCACTACGGGCGTCTCGCGCTCGACATTGACGCAGTACAAGAAACGCGTCTCCGCTTACCGTTCGATGATGAAGTCTGCGAAGCCGTAGAGGCAGTGCTTCCGAAAGCGGTTAGCTTTCATTTCGGTCTTCCCGCCTCGCGGCTGATGGACCGATTGAAGAAGCTTGGCATCCGGATTCTTGCATCCGCCACGAGTGTGAGGGAGGCGGCATGGCTTGAAGATCATGGGTGTGACGCGATCATCGCGCAAGGCTTCGAGGCTGGCGGTCACCGTGCGATGTTTCTGGAGACGGCTGTTGCCTCTCAGGTGGGGCTTTTCGCTTTGTTGCCTCAAGTTGTCGATGCTGTGTCCGTACCGGTCATCGCAGCCGGAGGTATAGCCGATGCGAGGGGGATCGTTGCCGCTTTCGCGCTCGGAGCATCCGGCGTGCAGATCGGTACGGCGTATTTGTTCTGCCCAGAGGCCAAGATTTCTCCTCTGTACCGTCAAGCGCTCCAACACGCAACCGATACAGGAACAGCGATCACCAATCTCTTTAGCGGACGCCCTGCAAGAGGCATGGTGAACCGCTACCTAAGGGAGGCGGGACCTCTCTGCGAGACGGCTCTGCCGTTCCCGTATGCGGCGACGTTGGTGACTGCCTTGCGGACTGCCTCTGAAGAGGCCGGGTCTCTGGACTACATGCAGCTCTGGGCAGGTCAGGCGGCAGGACTGGCAGACGCCTTGCCCGCAGCGGACCTCACCCGCAAGCTGGCTTCAGAGGCACTTGATTGCCTTGGGGTCTGATCGCACTGCCGCTGGAGGAATCGGTGCAGGCTTCGAATCCTGAGAAACGCGGTTCTCGTACGCCAGCGATGATTCCCTTCAACTTGAGCCTGAGCTAGACCAAGGCGCTCGGCTCGGCTCCCGCCAATTCCTGGATGTTATTGCGTTCACCGGCCTCAAAGTGCGATTAGACTTGGCTTATGGAATGGCAAGTTTGTGGCAGATCGGCCTTCGCCGCGGCTTTTCTCTTCTTCCTCACCCTGTGTGGCTGCCATAACGTGGTCCAGCCTGTAACTTCTTCTACATCCATCCCCTCGATTTGGGTTGGTTCCTGGGGAGATTCGATGACCGACGCCGCTCTCGTTAAGGATAATGCTGGCGGCAGAGACCGAAGCTTTCGCTTTCTTGTCACGTCGACAATCGACGGCACTCAAGCCCGAGTAAAGTTCTCAAACGTCTACGGAACTACCCCGGTCACCATCGGAGCCGCGAGGCTTGCCATGGGCAAGGATGGGACCGCAGCAGTTGATCCTAACCACAATGTTGCTTTGACGTTCGGGGGCAAAGCCAGCGCGACCATGGCTCCCGGAACAACGATTGTCTCCGATTCCGTCGGTATTTCCTTCGGCGCCGGACAGGTTCTCGCCATTTCGATGTACCTCGAGGGCACCTTCGGGCCGGTCAGCCGTCACGATTCCAACTTCATCACCAACTACACAACAGCTGACGCCGTGGGGGATACAACTGCAGACACAGCGGGCACCAGCTACACAGATAGCTTGGACGACTGGCTACTGGTCAATGAAGTCGACGTTTACGGACCATATCAGGGAACGTTGGCCATGTTCGGCAGCTCTACCACCGATGGCTTCAAGTCTAATTATGGCGACACGAATACCTATCCCAAACCAAACCTGCCCGTTGCTGGTCAGCACGCAAATCGTGTCTCCGACCAGATGTCGCGTCGGCTCCTCGCGCTCGGCTACAGGATTGGGGTGATCGACGCGGGTCTTCCTGGTGACACCGTGACGGAAGCCGGTCTGTCCTCGCCAAGTGCCAACGCGCGCATCGCGAAAGACGTTCTGACGCTGCCAAATTTGCTTGCAATGGTCACCTACTTTGGCTCTATTGATCTGCGGTCTTCAGAGTGCAAGAGCGCACCTGAGATGGAAGCGGCTACCCAGCAGATGGTTGCGACGGCTCACGCCGCTGGCGTTCCCGTCATCATGGCGACCTTGCCACCCTCTGCCTTCTGCACAAATCCGGCCAAGTCCAACTACGGACCCGCACCCACAGCAGCGAACCCCTATGCCGGCGGTCTCGTGCCTGGTCCTGCGAATGGGGCCGAGGTGCAGCGTGCCGCCTTCAACGCCTGGATTCGCTCCACCGCAGCCACTCTCCCTGGCGTTGCAGCGATTGCTGATTATGACCTTGCTTTGCGAGACTCACAAAATAGCAGCTTCATGTTGCCTCAATACAACAGCGGTGACAACCAGCACATGAACGGCAACGGATATTCTGCTGAGGCCCAGGCAGTGCCGCTCGCGTCGCTGCCGAAGCCTTGACACGAAGTGGAACCAGGCTGCTTGCCAACTGCACTGAAGTAGCGAACTCACCTAATTCTTTATATTTTGTAACACACCTGAAACTTTTGTAGCGTATCGTGCGTTCTCACGTTGTATGCAACTCCGCGTGTGGAAGCATCTTCGGGCAAAGATCGCGTACTCCATCTCTGCGTCCTTTGCGCTGCTCTTCTGCCTGTTGACGCTGACCAGCTGCAGCGGTGCGGTTCAGGGAGCCTCCGGGCCCAGTTCTGTGGCGATCACGCAGTGGGTGGTCGCGTGGGGAGCGGCTCTTGAGAACGCTCATTCATCCAGTACGAACCCGGGCGGCACGGAGCAAAGTTTTCGCTTCGTCATCCTTCCCACGGCGGCTGGCAGCGAAGAACGTATCCATTTCTCCAACCTGCTTGGGTCGGCTCCCGTCACCATTGGTGCTGCCCGATTGTCAGCCTCGATTGGTGCAGGTCCTGCGATCGACACAAGTCGTGACGCTGCGCTCACCTTCAACAGCAGCTCATCCGTGACCCTCGCCGTCGGGCAGGAAATCGTCTCTGACCCCGTGAAAATCAGCTATAGCTACGGTGAGGAACTTGCTGTCAGCGTTTATCTGAAAGGAAGCTTCAGCCCATTAACCGAGCACAACTCCGAGTTCCAAAACAATTTTGAAACAGCGGCTGGTGTGGGCAACACCGTTACAGACGCCGGTGGAGCCTCCTTCGGCAACACGCTCACAGAATGGCAACTCCTCACGGCCATGGACGTGTACGGAACGTACCAAGGCTCCGTTGCCGTTTTCGGCAGTTCCTCCATGGACGGTCACGCCAGCAATTATGGGAATGCAAGCAGTTACCCAACCTACAACGCACCTGTTGCTGGTCAAATCAACGACCGACCCTCTGATTGGCTTTCACGGCAGCTTATCGCAGCTGGTTACAACATGGGTGTGCTCAACGCCGGCGCCATTGCCGATCCCGCCGGGGAAGATGCTACCACCGCATCCGGCACCTCGATCGCAGGAGTCGATCGTATGAAGCACGACGTTCTGGATCAGGCGGGCATCAAGGCAGTCGTCATCTACTTTGGGGGCGTCGATCTCCGGAACGACTGCAAACCGGCCACGGACGTCGAGGCGTCTCTCGCCAATATGGTGCAGCAGGCACAGGCAGTCGGCGTACGGGTCATTCTGGCCACCATACCGCCCTCCGAGTACTGCACGACTTCAAGCGCGAATCTTCTACCTTCGGCCGCCAATCCCTGGCAGGGCGATCTGTATCCGGGACCCGAGAATCCAGGTTCAACCCAGAGACGTCTGGTGAATACCTGGATTCGAACAGCCGGTGCCGTCCTACCTGGTGTAGTCGCCGTCGCGGATTACGACGCGGTCATGGCCTATCCGGCCCACCCCGACTTCCTGATTCCAAGCTACGTCGGGAGTGACAATTTCCACCCCAATGGGCTGTCATACGGTATCCAATCCGCGGCAATACCCTTGCCGAGTATTTTAGGTCAGTAGCATCGTCTTCGTGCGTAAAGGAGTTTGAGACGGGTTAGGCGGACGCCAGCCATTTTGTGAGAGCTGAGGTGATCCATCACCACCACATTTCCAGACCGGAGTGCCGGACAGAGCACGTGATCGAGATAGGTCAGGAAGATTTCTGCATCGGTTGCCGCCTCCACCGTCATGGTTGCAATCAGGCCGTGCGTGCTCATCGCACCCAAAATCGTGAGGATCTCCAGTTGCCTTGGGGCGTCGACTCCGAGACACGCACGCCACAGCGGGCGCGTCCAGCCATCCGTCAAGCTTCAAACTTCAGACAAGAGTTGCAAAGAGTCAAGCCGTATACCATCGGCAATCAGCGCTAGCCTACGGCATATCGCAACACATGGAGCAGTGGCATCGATGTGTTTCTGCAAGACGACTAGCGCCTGGAGCGCCTCATCCAACGCTTTTGAGGCGAGACCGACGAATCGGTTCTCCGATGGCCGCGATGAGTGCTACGCCGCAGGCAATGCTTAGGACTGCATGCCATGTCTGCATCGTTCCAAGAGCGATGAGAAGCGTAGTGGAAACCGCAGCCGGTTGCGTAGCCTTAAGCAAAAGCGTACCGACGACCGTCAGAAATCCAGCCAGCACGGCGCTGAGTACACGCACAAAAACAAGACCATGCACGGAGATTGCAGGCGCGGCAAAAGCGTGAGTCACCCAAAGCGCTACCAAGCCAGCCACGATGCCGGTTGCATGTCCGACCAACACATTGTAGAGCCGTGCGCTTGGCTGCTTGGGGGTTTCGATCATCTCGTAAATTGTAGGTCCGAGGCTGGTAAAGATAAGCGGAGAGTGTAGGAAGTAAGCAAGCAGAGCTGCCAGGAGTAACAGGCCAGCTTCGTATAGAGCGGCGATAAAGATATTTTTACGCATGTTGCTCGCGACTTGCTCCAGTAGGTTGTAGAGGATCTTTTTGATTGAGATTTTGGCGCGTCGTTCCGCCGTTAAAGCACAATTCCAGACGGCCCAGGATATCGGCCGTCCAGTGTTGCACAGCAGTAACACCGAGACCGGAAGCATTCGCCTCTTTGCGATGAGCTTGACATCGGCTTCGTAGCAGATCCTCCATTTGCGTCGCTACGTCGGTGGAATGAACCGACGCATACAGACGGAGCAACTCTGAAGGTGCAAGCTGACCTGACCGCAAATCTTCGAGGCAGATGGGCATGCCTTGTCGTTCCAGACTGCGCGCGGCTAAGAGAACAGGGACCGTGAGGCAGCCAGCTGCAAGATCGTGACCTAGTGTCTTCCCAGCGGCGGCTTCCGCTCCATAAAGATCGATGCAGTCGTCTGCCCACTGGTACGTCCTACCCATCTCAACGCCGAGTGCCTTCCAGCGGTTTTGATCGTCCGTGCCCAGTCCGCGTAGGACGGCGGCTCCGCACAGGGCTGTTCCGAACAACGCGGCTGTTTTGCCTTGTGTAATTGCGTCGCCAACGCTCTGGGCTTGCATCAACGAGTGGAGTGGTACGGGGCTGAACTCGTGAGCTTCAGCCTGCACCATGGCTGTTCCAGCCTTTGCCAAACAGCGAAAGAACGGTGGGCCAACGCCGGCCGCGAGTTCAAGAGCCCGAATAAGGAGCCAGTCTGAAGCCAGGATCGTGATCGACTTGCCGAAGCGAAGATGAGCCACCTGGCGTCCGCGACGAAGCTCTGCTGCGTCGAAGATGTCGTCCTGCAATAAGGTAGCTGCATGAATCATTTCGATAGCAGCGGCAGCAGAAACGGCGCGCGAATCGCGTTCGTGTACGGCGCTTAAAAGCAGCATGGCTCGCGTTCGTCTGCCACCCTTTGTGGCATATCGGCATAGCTCAAGCATAGCTCCACATAACTCGGCGGTTTGCTCTTCCAACTCTCTCTCGAGCGCCTCAAGAGGATGGACAGTGAAGGTCATTCGATCGCACCTTGCCGTGAAGACGGGCTCTCGAATGGCAGCATAGACGCAGCTATTTGCTGTCGCCGAGTAAGTTCGCCAAGCGCCATGTGAGGCACGGTAAGAGCACTCAATGCAATCAAGAGAACTCCCAAACAGTGGCTTAGCTGATGTATTCCCAGTAGGTAGACGATACTTATACCGAGCATGGAGACTAGCCAAAAAGCAAAGCCTCCGCGCAGGTTTCTTACTAGCCGTTCCGGGTCAAAATTCCCGTGAACGTTGGTGCTCGTACTCAGTAGATGCTCCGGTGTGTGCCATAGGCAAAAGAAGAGAGCGAACGCAACAATGGGTGTGCAGGTGTAGAAGAGAACAAGTTCAGTGAGTAACAATGCATACCAAGTGGAGCGTGTACATGTACTCGTGCGCAACCCTCCCAACGCAGACACAGCCACAATCGGCCACAAATCCGTACCGGCCGAGGAAGTAAGAAGGCGCGCCGCACTTACATCGCCACGCAGCATGACGGTAAAGATACTGACTACCTGCTGAGGACACCATCGGCTGGACGCGGCGATGGGAACCAGTCCCGCGGCGATGCCGGTGACAAGACTTCCCGCAGAGAACCGCCGTTCGCTTTCCGTGCCGAAGTGCAGTGCCGAATAAAGCAGAAAAGCACACAAGGCAACGACCGGGACTCGCCACCAGAGCAGCAGCACACCTGCCCCCAGCGCGAGATAAGCCGGGTAAAACAAATTCCTCCAGTGCCGACCCAGCCGTGGCGCGAGGGCTTCTTCTGCTAACACACCATCAAAGGCTCCGTGCCAAACAGCAATCAGGATTGCGGCTACGGCTAACCATGTCGACCAGTTCGTCTCTGGAAGCAACTTTGCGCTACAAACAGCCATGGCGACAGCCATCGCAAAGATTGCCAAGCGAGGCTTGATGAACAGCGACTGCGGCGTACTATGCGTAGAGGAGTTCATGCCTGCACCGTCTTCCCTCTCCACAAAGCAGCCTTGAGGAAATCTAGTTTGGGCAGAGCGAGCATGACTTTTAATATCTCGCCCGGACTTGCTGTTTCTGAGAGGAAACGTACTAATATGTCCGGCTGAATGCGATTAAAAAGAGCCATGAAGTAAGTTGGAGCACGTTCCGGGTCCCGCTGCAGCGCGCGAAGAAAAATCGAGTCGAGCGCACCATATACAGGAGATTCGAAGGTGCGTGGAAGACTTCTGCCACCCGCAAGGGCCTGAGCCAATGCATCGCTTTGTCGCTGGATACGTAGAAACGCATATCCGGAAGAAGGCTTTACGCGCCCTCCGCGGGTTCCAATATCGACTATTCTCCCGGAAGGTCTTCGCGATTGTAATGACTTGCTCTCGCCCATCGGAATGGCACCGGTCTCGGCATCAAGCACCTGGTATCCACCTGTCGGCAAACGATCGAGATAAGCACATAGGAATACTTCAGCTGCTGGTTGGGGTAAGCAGGGATCGTCGAGAAATGTGGCTTCTACTAAAGCCTCGGTCGTTGAGAAGGGCAGGAGATAGAAGAAGACGGTGCGACCGCTCTCGCGGCTTGGCAAGAAGTGCATCAGATGAGCCGTGAAAGGATCGAAACAGGCATCCGCAGTGCACACATGCCAACCAACGAAGCGCTGGATGAGAACAGGTTTGAGTAAACCGCTATCGTGTGGCCGTGAATCGAAGATCCACCTGGCACGAAGCAGCCCCGCAGATGTCTCGGCCTCTGCCTGATCTCGGTCGTAGCGAAGTGCACCCACATCCACATCCATCGAAAGAACATGACCGGCCTGGCCGATCGTCTCAGACGCATGTTGGTAAAAGCGATCCGCAGGAAGGTAATTGTAGGTAAAGTGCTTACTTTGCTGTCGAACGACCGAACTACCCTGGGCTACTTGCCACGCTGACCAGCGATGAGTAACACAATCTATAAAAGGATGAGGTTCGGTATTCCAAAAGCACCAGGTGCGATCACGCTTGTAACTGCCTCTTGCTTCCAAAATGCGTACAGCAAGGTGCGGAGCCCGCTGTGTCAAGGCAACCGCCAGGCTTAATCCTGCACATCCACCTCCTAAAATCAGAATGTCAGTGTCGAAAGCCATCAGGTTGTCTCCAACCGGAGAAGGTTTTCGGCGACTATAAGGTTCAACCCAGAAGGACTACACCGACGACGAATCAACAGAAAATGCGGTAGCGAGAGCCGTAACCCGGCCACGGCGATTAGCCACCACTTACGGCGGCCGGAGACAACGACGCGATACGACCAGGAACGCGATCCTTGCCGGCCAACTTTCCGGCCAATCTCGCGGTAACACAAGGCAGCGGCAAGAATGCTCCACCGCATACGCCAAGGCAGGGTGCAAATACCGAGAAACGCAGCTTGATACAACGATTCAGCAAGGGTAAGAGTATGGGCTGTAGCTGCGAGCACCACACGGGCGCTGGAAGTGTCCACGTGAGCGCTTTGCGCGAGTGCCGCTCGAATCTCTTGCGCTGAGACGTAGTCGGCGGGCAGATAGACCCGTCCGTTCTGCAGATCCTCCGCGACATCACGTGCTATGTTGCTCAACTGCATCGCCATGCCTAGCGAGACGGCAGCTTGCAATCCTTCCGCCTTTGCCCCGAGCACATGTGCCATCATGATGCCTACCGTGCCCGCAACACCGAAGGCATAAGACAGCAGTTCTTCAGATGAGTGCGGTTGTTGCTGTTCCAGATCCTGAGCAGCGGCCTTGACCAGCAGCCTAGCCGCTGCTGGCATTGTGCCTTGTGTCGAAAAGTTCCATCCCAGTGCTTTGAGGTGCGGAAGATCACCCTGCGCAAAGGCGTCAGACAACATATCCAATGCAAGACGGCGTTGTGGGATTGGCATGCCCGGTTCATCCGCAAGATCATCTACTTCTCTACAGAACACGTAAAGAGACATCACTTCTGCGCGTACACCTTTGGGCAAAAGCGCTGCGGCCCGATAGAACGTTTTTCCCGCATGCGCCATCTTCTGTTCCGCAGAGGCGATAGCAGTTACTGCCTTCACTGGAGTGCCTCTTCTCTCTGCTCCGGCGAAGTTCGATCCCGCGCCGGCTCATCGTTGCCGTTGGAGAGGATCTCCGGAAGATAATGTTCCAACACTTTTGCCGAGCAGAGTACGCCAGGCAACCCTGCTCCGGGGTGAGTTCCGGCTCCAACCAGGTATAGTCCCTGCACATCCTCACTGCGATTGTGGAAGCGAAACCAGGCACTCTGGAGAAGGGTTGGCTGGATGGAAAAGCCGGTTCCATGATGCGTTAGGAGGTTATCGCGAAAGTGCTCCGGAGTGACATGAAAGCGGACCACAATGGCCTCGCGTAGCCCGGGACAGACGGTCGTCTCCAGGATATCCAAAATACGTTCTTCCAGCCGCTGAGCTTCATGAGACCAATCTATGCCGGCGAGCAAGTTGGGGACTGGAGCTAACACGTAAAGGCTTTCACATCCAGCCGGAGCCAAATCCGGATCCGTTCTGGTAGGAGCATGAAGATAGAGACTTAGATCCTCACTTAGCATCTTGCCTTCAAAGATCTCTTCAAGTAACTCCTTGTACCGTCTCCCTAACAGAATCGTATGGTGTGCAAGCTCTGGATAGATCCTCTTAATTCCTAGATAGAGTACGAATAGACCCATTGAGAATTTCATCTTTTCTATACGGCGATCTGTCCATTTTTTCCGCCACCGTTTTGGAACCAGCTCACGATAGAGAGCCGGAGCATCGGCATTTGCAACAACGCAGGAGCAAGCAAGCTGTACCCCATTTGCTAGACGAACACCGGTTGCCCTTCCATCTTCGATGTTGATCTCAGCTACTTGCTGATTGAAGTGAAACCGGATGCCCTGCTCGTCAGCCAGCTTCACCAAAGCACCGACTAGTGCCGTGGTGCCACCCTGCGCAAAGTGGACCCCATCCTTACGCTCCAGATGTTGTATCAGAGAATAGATTGAGGTTGTGTGAAATGGATTGCCACCCACCAGCAAAGGCTGGAAGGAGAAAACACGGCGTAGAGCCTCATCTGCTAAATATTTGGAAACAAAGTTATAAACAGATCGATCACTACGTAGGATTGCCATCTTCGGCAGTACCCGCAGCATAGAGGAGAACTTATCGAAAGGCTGATTACCAAGCTCTTCAAATCCAACACGGTAGATCAGTTCTACCTTTTCAAGTAGTTGCGTATATCCACTTACGTCAGAAGGAGAGAAACAGCGAACTGCTTCAATTAGTTCTTCTCGCGTACCGCCATAATTGAAACTACGGCCGTCCTCAAAGCGAATGCGATACCACGGCATTAACGGAATAAACCGAACATAGTCTCTGCGGTCCTTACCAAAGAGTGCAAAGAGTTCATCGAAGAGAAAAGGTGCTGTGATTACGGTGGGGCCAGCGTCAAAGGTATATCCTTGCCGGCGATAAACCC